>DASVXS010000117.1:0-14177 GCA_036392575.1 Thermoleophilaceae bacterium
CGAGCGCCCCGGCGACGGCCGCGAGCGCGACCTCGGCGGGAGCGTCGTAGCCGATCAGGTACTGCTTCGGCACCTGCACCACCCGGCTCGCGAGCGAAGTGCCGGTGATGAAGTGCGCGCGCGACGCGTCGCTCTGGTCGATCGCGAGCGGCAGCACGGCGGCGCCCGCCAGCGCGACCGCACCGACCGCCATCACAGCGCCACGGCGGCGCCGACCACGCAGTAGCAGCCAGAGCGCCTCCGGCACTACCACGAACAGCGCGAAGTAGTGAGTCACGAGCGCGGCCGCCGACACCATCGCCCAGCCCGCCAGCGCACCGCGACCGCCGCTTCGAAGCGCGCGCTCGAACAGCAGGAACGACGCACTCGCCAGCAGCGCGAGCAGCATGTATGCGCGCGCCTCCTGCGAGTACCAGACGAGCAGCGGGTTGACGGCCGTGAGCGCGGCGGCGATCAGGCCTGCCCGCCGTGAGATCAGGTCGCGCCCGATCAGGCACACGACCGGCACGAGCGCGGTGCCGGCCAACGCCGACAGCGAGCGCAGCCCGAACTCCCACTCACCGAACACCCGCGACCAAGGCCACAGCAGCGCGTAGTAGAGCGGCGGTGTGGACTCGCTGCCGGGGATCTTCGAGAGCATGTCGAAGAAGCCGTGGCGCACGAGCCGCGCGGTGACCGCCTCGTCGAGCCAGAAGCTCTGGACCGACAGGGTGGCGAACCGGATCGCGGCCGCCGCGAGCACGAGCGCTAGGAGCAGGCCGGAGTCGCGGCCGCGGCTACGGGTCACGGCACGTGGCTCTCCACCAGCCGGCGCTGGTCGTGGTCGAGCCAAGGGCCGTCGCCGGCCAAGGCGTTCGAACGAGCGTGCGCCGGGTCCGCCGTCGCCGGTATGGCGACCGTCACTCGGCGATCCGATAGGGCCCAGCGCAACAGCGCCTCGGCCCACGTGTCAACGCCGAGCTCGCGCTGGATCTCCTCAGGCGCCGGGCCGGTCGGGAGCGAGCGCTCGCCGAAGGGGCGCATCGCGATGACGCCGAGCCCGAGTTCCTCGGCGAGCGGCAGGATGCGCTGCTCGCTCTCTCGCTCGAGCGGGTTGAGCGGCACCTGCACCGCGTCGATGCGACCGCTTCGCATGACCTGCTCGAGCTCGGAGAACGCGGAGGCCGAGTAGTGCGTCGCGCCAAGCAGACTCACGAATCCGGCGTCGCGCTCGCGCTCGAGCCAGGCGAGCCGCTCGCGCCACGCGACGAGGTTGTGCACCTGCATGAGCTCGATGTGGCGGCCAAAGAAGCGCAGCTGCTGAGTGAAGCGTGCCTCCGCGCCGGCCTGCGACGGCGACCACGTCTTGGTGGCGACGAAGACCTCGTCGCGATGCGGCGCGATCGTCTCGCCAAGCACGTCCTCGGCACGTCCGTACATGGGCGAGGAGTCCACCATGCGGCTGCCCTCGGCGTACATCGCCTCGAACACCGACCGGGCGATCTCTTCGCGGCCTGGCGGCAGGTCGAACGTGCGCCACGTGCCCAGTCCGACGACCGGCAGCTCCGGACCGCCGCGTCCGAGGCGCCTGCGCTCCACTAGAGGGTGATGACCTGGTCCGGCGGGTTCCCGTCAAGGGCGCCGTACAGGTCGGGAAAGCATCCGACCTGGACGCCGTCGACGGTGTCCTTCGGCGTGCAGCTCGGCGGCTCGCCCTCAGCCAGCCCCCGCTCGAGCGCGCACTGGTCGCAGAGCATGAGCAACATGCCCTCGTCGCGCGCGACCTTGCCCAGGCGCTCGCCCAGCGGGTCGCCCTTTCGTAGCACGAACGTGTTGTCGTCGAAGAACATCATTCCGACGACGTCGACGCCGTGGTCGCCGGCCTCGAGCTGCGGCAGGATCATCTTCCCGAGCTTGTAGCTGGCCGTGTGACCAGACGTTGAGAACACGTAGGCGACCTTCATGACTCCCTTCCGTGACTTGTGCTGAGCGCTGAGTCTGACGACTTCGGTTCGGCGGAAGTGGGTCCGTCGCCCAACAGTTCTTAATCAGTGGTGGTTTTCGACCCTGCCTGTTGCGGGAATGTGAACCAGGGTGCGCGGGGGAGGACGCGGGAACCGCCACGGAGAGGCAGTAATTGGCCCAAGCCCATAGCCCCGAAGACGGGGCGCCGAACAAGCTCGCAAGGTGGATCGCCGCCGCCGCGGTGTTGGTCGCGGTGGTGGTTGTGGGCGTGCTCATGTTCTCCGGCGGCTCCTCGTATGAGGTCACCGCGCGCTTTGTCAACGCCTCTCAACTCGTAAAGGGCAACCAGGTCCGCGTCGCGGGCGTGACGGTCGGCAGCGTCACCGGGCTGAAGCTCGCCCCGAACGGCCTGGCTGACGTGAAGCTGAAGATCGACGGGGACCACGCGCCGCTCGAGCAGGGCACCCGCGCGATCATCCGCCAGGCGTCGCTCTCCGGCATCGCGAACCGCTACGTGGATCTCCAGATGCCGCAGGGGCAGACGGGCGGCGATATCCCCGACGGCGCCACGATCCCGACGGACCGCACGGAGGCCGCCGTCGACATCGACCAGCTGTTCCGCACGTTCAACGCTCCCACGCGCAAGTCGCTGCAGCGATTCTTCGTGGGCTCGGCGGAGCAGTTCAAGGGCACCGAGAAGCAGGCCAACGAGGGCCTGCACTACCTGAACCCCGCGCTCGACCAGAGCCGCATTCTGTTCGACAAGCTCACGGCGGACACGGTGCTGCTGAACCGCTTCGTGATCGACAGCGCGAAGCTCGTGACCACCGCCGCATCGCGGCGCGCCGACCTCGCCCAGCTCGTCGGAAACCTGAGCGACACGACGCGCGCTATCGGACAGGACAAGGCGGCGCTCACCGAGGTGCTCGACCGCACGCCGAATTTCATGCGCCGCGCGAACACGACGTTCGTGAACCTGCGCGCCACGCTCGACCAGGTCGATCCGCTCGTGGCCGACGCCAAGCCGGTTGCGAAGAAGCTCCAGCCATTCCTGCCGCAGCTGCGGGCGTTCGCGAACGGCGCCCGCCCGACCGTCCGCGACCTCTCGCGGACGGTGCGCAACAAGGGCCCGAAGAACGACCTCGTGGAGCTGTTCCGCAGCTTCCCGCCGCTCGCCGACATCGCGGTCGACACGGCTGTGCGCAACGGCGCGAGCCGGCCGGGCGCGTTCCCGCAGACCGCCGATGCGCTCAGGAAGGCGGCTCCCCTGATCGGCTTCTTCCGGCCGTACACGCCGGACCTGATGGGCTGGTTCGACGACTTCTCACACTCGGGTGCCTATGACGCACTCGGCGGCTTCTCGCGGTCGCAGATCTTCTTCAACGCCTTCAGCGTCACGACGGGCGGCGTCCCGGTGCTGCAGAGCCTCGAGGCGCGGCCGAGCGATTTCCTCGCGACCGCCAGAACCTCACAGGTCAAGCGCTGCCCGGGTGGCGCCGACGTGCCCGCCCCCGACCGCTCGAACGTGTTCTCGGCGGCCGAGCAGAGCGCGCTCGACTGCCGCGAGAGCGACAGGGCGGTGAAGCCATGACCCGTGTGCTCGTGGCGACGCTCGCCGTCGTGGCCGCCTGTCTGGCGATCGTCTTCGGTACCGGCGCCACGAGTGACAGCGGCACCGGCAAGCACTGGAAGCTCGAGTTCGACAACGCGTTCGGACTGACGAACGGCACCGACCTCAAGGTCGCCGGCGTGCGGGCCGGCAAGGTCACGAACCTCCAGCTCTCCAAGGGCTTCCCGCCGAAAGCGATCGTGAGCGTGGAGGCGACCCAGAAGGGGCTGCGCTCGCTCCGCACGGACGCCACCTGCGAGATCCGCCCGCAGTCGCTGATCGGCGAGTACTTCGTGGACTGCAACCCGGGCGCGTCGAGCAAGGAGATACCCGACGGCGGCACGCTGCCGGTGACGCACACCACGTCCACGATCCCGCTCGACGTGGTGCAGAACATCCTGCGCAAGCCGTACTCCGAGCGCCTGCGGATCATCATCCTCACGCTCGGCGCCGGGCTCGCCGGGCGCCCGCAGGACCTGAGCGCCACCATCCACCGCGCCGCGCCGGGCCTGCGCGCCACCACCCAGACGCTCGGGATCCTCGCGCGGCAGGAGAAGATCCTCGACCGCTTCATCAGGGACTCCGACACGGTGATCGCGGCGCTCGCGCGGCGCAAGACCGACGTGCGCGACTTCGTCCATCAAGCCGCGCGGACCGCGTCGGTGGCCGCCACGCGTCGCGACGCGCTCGCGCAATCGATGACGTTGCTCCCGCCGTTCCTCGCCGAGCTGAGGCCCACGATGGCGCGCCTAGGCGAGCTGGCGGACGCTCAGATCCCGGTGCTGCGCAACATCCGCCGCGCCGGTCCCGACCTCACGACCGCTTTCGAGCGCCTCGGTCCGTTCGCGGACGCCGCGCGGCCAGGCCTGCGGTCGCTCGGCGATCTCTCGCGGACCGGCTCGAGTGCGATCAGGGCGAGCGATCCCGTTGTGGCACAGCTCCGCGAGGTTTCCGACCAGGCGCCCGAGCTCGCCAAGCCGCTGCGCCAGTTCCTCCAGACGATCGACGACCGCAAGCGCTCGATCGAGACCGACACGCGCGCCAGGGCGACCGCGCCGCCAGCGCCCGACAAGACGGCCTACAGGTCCGGTCAGGGCTTCACGGGCATGGAGTCGCTCCTCAACTACGCCTACTGGCAGACGCTGGCGATCAACGGCTTCGACCAGGTGAGCCACGTGCTGCGCTTCACGATCCTCGTGAGCGGGTGCTCGCCGTACCAGACGAACCCGTCGGCGGACACCATCAAGAACTGCACTTCGTGGCTCGGGCCGCACCAGCCGGGCGTCAACGCGCCTGACCCGACCGCGAAGGGAGGCGCGGCGAAGACCGTCGACGTATCCGCTCGCGACAGGCGGACATCCTCGCGCGGCGGCGACACGGGCGGCAACGCGCCGAGCACGCCGCCCAAGCCCGCCCTCCCGCCCGAGCTCCAGTCGCTGCTCGGCGGGCTCACCGGCAAGGGCGCGCCGTCCCTGCCGTCTGCTCCGTCCGCCCCGGCGCCGCAGTCCGGCCGCGGAGCCACCAACGACGCCGCCAACTCCGTCCTCGACTACCTGCTCGGGCCATGAGCAACAAGCGCGCGAGCATAGTTGCGAGCCCGGTGCTGATCGGCGGGGTCACGGTGCTGATCGTCATCGTGGCCGTCTTCCTCGCCTACAACTCGAACCAGGGCCTCCCGTTCGTGCCCACGTACGACATCAACGTGGAGCTGCCGAACGGGGCCAAGCTCGTGAAGGGCAACTCGGTGCGGATCGGCGGCAACAACGTCGGCCAGATCTCCGAGCTGCGCCCGGTCACGATCACCCAGGACGGCCAGCCGGTCACGGTCGCGCTCGCGAAGCTCAAGTTGAAGAAGTCGGTCCAGCCGCTGCCGAAGGACACGATCGTTACGGTCCGGGACCGCTCGGCGCTGGGACTGAAGTACCTCGACCTCATCCCCGGCAATGCGAGCGAGGGTTACAAGGCGGGCGCCACCGTGCCGCTTGCCAACGCGCGCGCACGGGTGGACCTCGAGGACGTGTTGTCCACCTTCGACGAGGAAACGCGCGTGGCCACGCAGCAGGCGCTCGTGGGATACGGCGACGCCTTCACGGCGCGGGGCGCCGACCTGAACGTGACGATCGGCGAGCTGCCGTCGCTGACACTCCATCTAAGGAACGTGATGGAGAACCTCTCGGCGCCGAGCACCCAGCTCAACCAGCTCTTCAAGCAGATCGGCGCGGCGGCGGCTCAGGTGGCGCCGATCGCGAACGTCCAGGTCGACCTGCTCGTGAACCTCCGCGACACGCTGGCCGCGCTGTCGCGCGACCCGCGCGCGCTGCAGGACACGATCGCGAAGACACCCGGCACGCTGCAGACCGGCATCGAGAGCTTCCGCGTGCAGCAGCCGTTCCTCGCGCACTTCACGGCGCTCTCGCGCGACCTCGAACCGGCCACGGCCGCCCTGCCAAGCGCACTGCCGCCACTCTCGCGCGCGCTCGCCGCAGGCGTGCCCACGCTCAGCCGGAGCGTGCCGCGCCTCAGCAGCGACACCAAGCAGCTCTTCACTTCGCTCGCGGACCTCTCGCGCGACCCGGCCACGCTCGTCTCGCTCCGCCAGCTCGAGACCACGGTGAACGTGGGCGCGCCGGCGGTGCAGTTCCTGGCTCCGTACCAGACGGTTTGCAACTACTTCAACTACTTCTTCGATCCGCTCGGCGAACACCTCTCCGAGCCGGTCGAGCGCGGCACGATCGAGCGGATCGGGTTCATGACCGCGAACATGACGCAGGACAACTCGCTCGCGGCCGGCAACGCCGATCGCCCAGCGGACGTGCCCGCGAACGAAGACCCGCACACGGCGCAGGACGCCGGTGGAGCGCTCACCAAGCTGAACACGCAGTTCGGCGGCCCGGCGATCGACAAGAACGGCAACGCCGACTGCCAGGCGGGTCAGACCGGCTATCCGGTCGGGCCGCTCAACGCCGGCGGGCGCTATCCGCCGAGTAACGACCCCGCGCAGGGCGGCGGCAGCCACATCGTCGTGGACCCGAACACGCCGGGCAACGCCGGAGGCACCTACGTGACTCGCAAGCTCGGCATCAAGAACCTGAAGGACGTGCCATGAGCCGGCTGCGCCCATTCAAGGGACGCGAGGTCTCGTCCTTCGCCGCCGGCGCTATCGCGCTCGTGCTCATCGCCGTCGTGGTCTTCTTCGTCGTGACCCGCGCGAACCCGTTCTCGAACCCCTACAAGATGTCGGCGTTGTTCACGAACGTCGAGAACCTCCAGCGGGGTTCCGAGGTGCGTACGGCGGGCGTCGTGATCGGAAGGGTCAAGAGCATCGAGGCCGTGGAGGACGGCTCGGGCGTCGCTCTCGTGAACATGGAGATCAACGACAACGGCCTGCCGATCCACCGCGACGCGCAGCTGCAAATCCGTCCGCGCATCTTCCTCGAGGGCAACTACTTCGTGGACGTGAAGCCGGGCTCGCCGTCGGCCCCGACCGTGAAGTCCGGCAGCACGCTGCCGATCCAGCAGACGGCCAGCTCGGTGAGCTTCGGCGACATCCTAAAGGTGCTCGACTCGAACACGCGCGCGGACCTGCAGATCCTGCTGAGGGAGTACTCGAAAGCGCTCGACAAGGGCGGCGCCGAGGCGTTCAGGCAGTCGACCAAGTTCTGGCCCGCCGCGTATCGCAACACGGCGATCGCGAGCGAAGCGCTGCTCGGTGAGGACCCGAGCACGGACATCCCGCAGCTGCTGCGCGGACAGCAGCGCACGTTCGCCGCGCTCGTGCGGAGCCCACGGAACCTGGCGGACCTGATCACAAACCTGAACCGCACCGCTCGCGCGTTCGCTTCAGAGGATCAGGCTCTAGCCGCGTCGATACCCGCGCTGCGCGATGTGCTGCGCGTCGGCTACCCGACACTCGCCACGGTGAACAACGCGCTGCCGTCGGTCGCTCGCTTCGCGCGCGACGCGCGCGCGCCGGTGCGCTCGATCGGCCCCGCCGTAGACGCGGCCACGCCCTTCATCGCGCAGCTGGCGCGGCTGGTGTCCGAGGACGAGCTCCGAGGCGCCTCGCGCCAGCTGCGCGCGACCGTGCCGCCCCTCGTGTCGCTGAACCAGGACCTCGAGCCGTTCCTGTCGCAGGGGCGGCTGCTCAGCTCCTGCACTTCGAACGTGCTCGTGCCGTGGGCCACCACGCCGATCCCCGATCCGAACTTCCCGGACAGCAACAATCAGCCCTTCTACAAGGAGGCGCCGCGCGCGCTCGTTGGGCTCTCCGGCGAGAGCCGCACCGGCGACGCGAACGGCCAGTGGTTCCGCGTGCTCGTGGGCGGTGGGCCGAACACGACCGTCGAGCGCCCGCCGAGCGGTCTGCCGCTGTTCGCGCAGACCCCGTTCCCGTCGCTCGGCACGCAGCCGACGGTGCCCACCTCGAAGCCGCAGTTCCGGCCCGACGTGCCGTGTGAGACGCAGCAGCCGGCCGACATGTCGGCGGACACCGGCCCCGGTGACCCCCTGAGCAGTGGCGGACCGGGGAGCGGGCTCCTCCCGCTCAGTCCGGCCCAGAAGCGCGACATCGAGGCGCTGAGGGAGGCACTCGCCAAGGACCTCGGAGGCGGCAAGTGAGGCTCGCCATCCGTAAGTACTGGGGCAGCTTCCTCACGCTGATCGGGCTGATCGTCGTGGCGTGCGCGATCGGCGTGTACATCCTCAACAAGCAGGGCCTCCGGCTGCCGTGGGAGGCGACGCCGTTCACGATGAAGGCCGAGCTGTCCGAGGCCGAGGGCGTGAAGCCGGGACAGCACCAGGCGGTCCGGATCGCGTTCGTGTCGGTCGGTCAGATCACGAAGACCGAGCTTCAGAACGGGCATGCCGTGCTCACGCTCGAGATTCAACCCAAGTACCGCAACACCATCCGGCGGGACGCGACCGCGCTGCTGCGCCCGAAGACCGGCCTCGAGGACATGTTCCTCGACATCGATCCGGGCACGGCGAGCTCGCCGCCGGTGAAGTCCGGCTTCACCATCCCGGTGTCGAACACGCTGCCACCGGTGCAGTCGGAGGAGATCCTCAACACCCTCGACGCCGATGCTCGCGCTTATCTCCAGCTGCTCGTGAACGGCGGAGGCGAGGGGCTTCAGGGCCGCGGCGACGACCTCCGCGAGGTGTTCAAACGACTCTTGCCGCTCCACCGGGACCTCGCCAAGGTGAGCGGCGTGGTCGCCCGCCAGGACCGGAAGGTGCGGCGGCTCATCCACAACTACGGCGAGCTCACCAGCGAGCTCGCAAAGGGCGACCGCGACCTGACCACTGTGGTGGGCGCTTCGAATCAGGTGTTCAGCGCGTTCGCGCAGCACGAGGGCGACGTGCGGCGCTGGGTGGCCGAGCTGCCGGGCGCGCTGCGCCAGACCGAGTCGACGCTCGGCAAGGTGAACACCTTCGCCACCGAGCTTCCGCCCGCGCTCGACGCCCTGACGCCTGCGCTGCAGGCGCTCGAGCGGGCGAACCCTTCGGTCACGCGGCTCGCGAAGGAGGGGACGCCGATCGTGCGAAACCAGATCCGGCCGTTCGCGATCCGTCTGCAGCCGTGGCTGACCAACCTGCGCCCCGCGGCGACGTCGCTGTCGGCCGCTACGCCCGACCTGACGCAGGCCACGCGCGAGCTGAATCGCTTCTTCAACATGGCTGCCTTCAACCCGGGCGGCGCTCAGCGGGCTAACGGCGATCCGACCCGGAACGAGGGCTACCTCTTCTGGCTCGGCTGGCTCGTGCACAACACGAACTCGCTCTTCTCGACGTCTGACGCCTCAGGGCCGTTCAGGCGCGCGACCTTCGCGATCAGCTGCCCGACGATTCGGACGGTCGTCGCGTTCAACCCGGCCGCCGTGCAGGTGCTGGGCCTGACCGGGCTCCTCAGCAACGAGTGCGCAACGGGGGCGGGCGGCTGATGGTGAAGCAGGCGCCAGGGCGCGGTCGGATGGCGGCGATGATCGTCTTCGCCCTGTCGTGCGTGCTCATCCTGCTGTTCCTGTGGATCTCGTTCGGCGGCTCCACCCCGCTCGCCGCGAAGAGCTACCGCGTGAAGGTGGCGTTCCCGGAGGCGCAGCTGCTCGTGACCGAGGCCGACGTGCGCATCTCTGGCATCAACGTCGGCAAGGTGAAGACGCTGACCGTGCAGAAGAGCCCGCCGCGCACGGTCGCGACGCTCGAGATCGACCATCAATACGGGCCGATTCCGAAGGACACGAAGGCGACGCTGCGACAGAAGACGCTGCTCGGGGAGACCTACGTGGAGCTCACTCCCGGCGACCGGAGCTCGGGGAACGTGGCCGACGGCGGCCGGCTCGCGGACGGCAACGTGGCGGGCGCGGTAACGCTCGACGACATCTATCAGGCGTTCGACCCGCCCACGCGCCAGGCGATTCGCGGCTGGATCGGCGAGAACGCGAAGGTGATCGATGGACGCTCCGTCGACGTGAACGCCGTGCTCGGCAACCTGCCCGGCTTCGCCTCGTCGGGCAACAAGCTGCTCGGCGTGCTCGACGCGCGCGGCCGCGCGCTCCACAACTTCGTGCGCAACACCGGAGTGGTGTTCGCGGCGCTGAACCAGCGCGACCAGGGCCTGCGCGATCTGATCCTCAACTCGAATCGCCTGTTCCAGACCACTGCCGAGCGCGACAACGCCCTCGCGGAGATCATCCAGGTGTTCCCGACCTTCCTCGACGAGACGAAGGCAACGCTGGCGCGGCTCGAGACGTTCTCGCGGACCACCGATCCACTCGTTCAGGACCTGCGGCCCGTGGCGCGCGACCTCGGCCCGACCGTGCAGGACATCGGCGCGCTCTCGCCGGACCTCACGAACCTGTTCCACGACATCGACTTCCTCTCGGGTGTGGCGCCGACGACGCTGCCGGACGCGGCACGTGTCCTCCGCGGGGCGCGCCCGGCGTTGCAGTCGCTCGCGCAGTTCCTGCCCGAGCTGAACCCGATCGTGTCGTTCGGCAACTTCCACGCCAGCACGATCGCGGACTTCGCCACGGTCGGGGCCGCCGCCCTCGGCGGCACGATCCCGGGCACGAACCCGCCGAACCACTATCTCCGCCAGCTCGGCATCATCAACGACCGCTCGCTAGCACTCAACCTGAGCCGTCCGGCGTACGAGCGCGGTAACGCGTACCTCGCTCCGAATGCGTGGCAGCGCTTCCGGCCGCTCGGCGTGCTCGAGAGCTTCGACTGCGCGCCAGCGGGCGGGGTCAAGCGCGAGCCGACCCCCACCCAGCCGCCGTGCTACGTGGCGCCGCCGAACCTGTGGGACGGGAAGATGTTCCCGCGCCTCGCGCGCGGCAGAGCGCCGCTCGTGCCGCCGCCGCTCGGGAACGAGGGGACGCGCCCGGCCCGGCCCTAGGCGCCGGCGCGGGAGCTCAAGGCTCCCGATGGATGTCGTCGACCCAGTGGACCTGCTCCGGATTGGGCTCGACGGCCGGCAGGTCAAGGTTGACGACGACGGGCTCCTGGCCGCTGCGCACCACCACGCAGGACAGGGATTCGTCGGCGTTGGCGTTTATCTCCTGGTGGGGGACGTACGGCGGCACGTAGATGAAGTCGCCCTGCGCGGCCTCGGCCGTGAACTCGAGCCGCTCGCCCCAGCGCATGCGCGCGCGGCCGCTGACCACGTAGATGACGCTCTCGAGCTCTCCGTGGTGATGGGGGCCGGTCTTCGCGTCAGGGTGGATCACGACCGTGCCGGCCCAGAGCTTCTCTGCGCCCGCCCGTGCGGCGTTGATCGCCGCTTCGCGGTGCATCCCCGGGGTCTGTGGCGTGTTCGGGTCGAGCTCGTCCGCGTGCACCACCCGAACGCCGTGCAGTCGCCAGTCGGACGGGATGTTCTCGAGTGCCATGGCTCGAGCTAGCCGGGCGTGATGTTCTGGTTGAGGCGGAAGAAGTTGTCGGGATCCCAGTGCCGCTTCAGCGCCTTCAGACGCTCGTACCGTTTCGGCCCGTAGGCCTGCCGGATCCGGTCCTCGCCCTCCTCCATCAGGAAGTTGACGTAGACGCTCGTGTGGTGTGGGGACAGCGCCGTCCAGAAGTTGCGTGACCACTCGCGCTCGTGCTCGAAGCCTTCGGCAGTGGCGGTCATGCCGGTGATGTTGAAGGTGTGGACCGCGCTGCGGCTGCCGAACGCGCTGTCGTCCTCATCGACGCGAGAGACCGCACCGCCGAGCTGCCAGATCGGGAAGCCGGTGAGCGGCGACTCGATCTTCAGCGAGTGCTCGACGGTGATGTCGATCACCTCGTCGCTCAGTTGGTCCACGTCGCACGCGCGCATGTAGTAGTGCCAGCCGTGCGGGAAGGAGGGGTCGAACATCGCCTGGTGGGCCACGTACGGCTTCGGCTGGCACGCGTCGAGCACTGGCGAGCCGAACTTCCGGAGCGCGCTCACGGCCTGCTCACCGTCCTCAATCGGTCCCGCGTAGCAGCAGGCGACCGCCGTCACGAGCTCGCCATGCATCTCCGCGGGAATGAACGGCAGCGGTGGCGCCTTCCGGTTGACCACGATCGTCATCAGCTCGTCCGGCGCGTCGGCGATCCATTCGCGGTAGAAGCGCAGGAGCTCGGGCGCATCCTGCATGCGCCAGAAGATCGGGCCGGCGAGCACGGTCGGCCCGACCTCGTGGAGACGGAATTCGAAGTCGGTGACGATGCCGAAGTTACCGCCCGCGCCGCGCACGCCCCAGAAGAGGTCCGCGTTCTCGCCCCGGCTCGCCCTCACCAGCTCGCCGTCTGCGGTGACGAGGCTCACCGACAGCAGCTGGTCGATCGTCAGCCCGAACTTGCGCTGGAGCCAGCCGATGCCGCCGCCAAGCGTGAGACCGGCGACGCCCGTGTGCGTGACGATCCCGCCCACGGTCGCGAGGCCGAACTGCTGCGTCTCGCGGTCGAGCTCTCCCCACAAGACCCCGGCTTGGGCGCGCGCGGTGCGTGCCACCGGATCCACGACGATGCCCTGCATCGGCCGCAGGTCAATGACGATCCCTTCGTCGCACACCGAGTGACCCGGGAAGCTGTGCCCGCCGCTCCGCACAGCGACCGGCAGGCCGATCCGCCGGCAGAACTTCACCGCCGCGATCACGTCCGCCACACCGGTGCAGCGAGCGATCAGGGCGGGCTGGCGGTCGATCGAGCCGTTCCAGACCTTGCGGTGCTCGTCGTAGCTCGGATCGCCCGGGCGAACGAGTTCCCCGCGGAACGATCCCTCGAGGTCCTTCAACGCGCTCGGGTCGAGCTTGATTGTTGATGCGGCGATGGTGCCCATCGAGCGCGATTCTCCACCGCCGAGGGTGGCCGCCGCAAGCGCGCCTGTCTACCGCGACCCCCAGTCGGGCCCGAAGTCGGGACGCCGCCCGCGGGTCACCTGGACTAGCCCGGTCCCGTTTTTCCTTATCGTCCAGATGTGTGGGATGCCTCGCCCAGCGCCGTGAACGAACGCGAGGCGTCGACCGTCCGGCGACCAGCCGGGATCGAATGAGTAGCTGCGCTTCGGCTCGCGGCGCAGGCGCCGCAGGCCACTGCCGTCCGGGCGCGCGGTGTAGAGCTCGACGGCCCCTTGGCCCGCGAAGGAGGAGTTGAAGGCGATCCGCTTCCCGTCCGGCGACCAGTCCGGGTTGCCGGCGTTGAGCCGGAGCGGAGTGACCCGGTGGAGATTCGATCCGTCGGCGTCGACGACGTAGATCGCAGACGCGTTGCGCGGCTTGACCGTGGTGTTGAGGATCGTCACCGCGATCCGCTTGCCGTCTGGCGACCACTGCGCATCATGCGGCTCCTGCCGCTGTGCCTCGCGGGTCCGGTAGTGGAGGATCACCTGCTCGTTGCTCCCGTCGGCGTTTGCGGTGACGATGTCCACCCCCGCGGCGTTGTCCTTGACGATCGGCCCGAATGCGCGCTCGAACACGAGCCGGTTCCCATCGGGGGACCAGGCGGGGGCGCTGTCGCCCAGGCAGGCGTCCGGAGTGCAGGTCGATCTGAACCGCGTCGGCGACGAGCCGTCGGAGCCCATGGTGAAGATCGCGTCCGGTTGCATGCCGCCGAAGCGGCGCTCGAAGAGGATCTGCTGGCCGTCCGGTGAGTAATCGGCGTTGAGTGCCTCGCCTCCCGAGGTCAGCTGGTGAGGTTTCGCTCCCAGCCGGGCGAGGCTGAAGATCTGCGCGCTTTCCCCATTCCTGGGATCGATGAGGCGCTGGAAAGCGATCGGTCCCGGCTTGCCATGGAAAGTTGCCTCCGACGACGGGGCCGATGCCGCGACGCCGGCAATGACCGCGACGGCGACGACAGGGAGACGACGCCGTGGACTCTGGGCCGTGCGGGCCATTGTTCCTCCGTATGGCGGGGCCTGGTTCTTAGGCGAGCCTAACCAGGCGCATCCCGCGCGTGCAACGCGTTCGTGCGGGCTCCACGGGTCCGCAGAGTCAGGGGCCGAATTCGCCGCTTGCCGGCGCCTGCGGCGCGGCGGTGTGAGCCGGTGCCGGAGCGGCCGACGGCGTGGGCGCGGGCGCCGGAGCCGTTGAAGGCGCAGGCGTGGAAGCGGGCGCGACCGCATGCGCGGCCGGCGTCGTCGCGCGCTTGGGGCGCGGACGGT
>DASVXS010000118.1:0-2196 GCA_036392575.1 Thermoleophilaceae bacterium
TAGCACCTCGCCGGCGTCGACGCGCGAGTGCCGGTACGCCGGAACAACGGCGAAGGCGAGCAGAGCGAACGCGGTGACGACGATCGCCACGCCGAGTGTCTGCGCGCTCGAGCGTACCTCGCTCAGCCGGGGAAGCGTTGCGGGAGCAAGCGTACGAAACGCCTTCAGCACGAGCACGGCGAGCGCGACGCCGGCGCTGCCGCCCACGCCGGCGAGGAGCGCTCCCTCAGTCATGAGCAGGCCAGCGAGATGCCAGCGCCGCGCCCCGAGTGCCGACCGCACCGCGAGCTCGGGCGCGCGACTGAGCACCCGCACGAGCATCAGCGTCCCCACGTTGATGCAGGCAATGGCGAGAAGCAACGCGGCCGCGACTGCGAACACTATTACTGCGGGCCGCACGTCGCCCAGCACCACCGTCCGGAGACCGGTCGCAGCAGCGGAGAGGTCTGCCTCGCTCGTCGGAGCGCCTGGTCGCGTGTAATACGTCGCGAGCTCCTCGCGCGCCTGCTCCGCGCTGCGTCCAGCCCGCAGACGGCCGAGAAGATTGACCATCACGAAGCGCTCCGCCCCGTGCGGCGTCGACGTAGCGATTGGTACCCAGACGTCGGTCTGGCCGGGATACCCAAGGCCCTCGGTGGCGACCCCAACGATGACATATGCGATCCCGGTACTGTGTACGCGAAGGAGCGTCCCAAGGACCGCGGAGTCGCCACCATAATTGCGCATCCAGGCGTCGTGGCTCAGCACCGCGACCGGTCCAGCGCCGACGACATCGTCTTCGTCGCGCAGTAGCCGACCAATCGTCGGCCGCATGCCGAGGAGCGCGAAGAAGTTGCCCGAGACCTGCGCGACCTTCAGCGGTACGATGCGGTCGTCGCGGACGACAGGCTGGGGGACCGCGCCGTAATAGCTGACCAGCGCAGTGCCGGCGAGAACACTCGACGCGCGCGCAAACTCGCGGGCCTCGTCGAGTGGCAGCGGGTAGTTCGCGATCGTGCCGTCGCGCGTACGTCCGGAAAGCAGGACCAGCCGCCCCTCATCGCGCACCGGGAGGGGACGAAGGAGCAGCGTGCTCGCGACGTCGAACACCGCCGTTGAGAGGCCGATCCCGAGCGCGAGCGTCAGGACCACCGCGATCGTGAAGCTCGGAGCGCGACGGAGGCCGCGCAGGGCGACGAGCAGCTGCTGTCCGAGCAGTCGCACCCGCTCGGCCCGCGCTTGCCGCCGCACACTTTCCTTGTCGTACTGGCGCATCGAGCTGCCGATCGCCGCCGTATCTCCGAAACGGACCCGCGCCGCCCGCACCGCCTCTTGATGCGAGAGTCCGTTCGCCTCGTAGGCAGCGGTGAGCTGCTCGAGGTGGAATCGAAGTTCCTCGTCGATATCGGCGTCGAGGTCCGGCCCCCAGAAGCGGAGGTACCGGCGCCAGGAAGGAAGCTTGGACAACCGCGCCTCAGCCGACCGCAGGGGCCGCGCGCAGCACCCGCTGGATCGCCGCGACGTAGAGCGTCCAGTGCGCGACCTCGGCGCGCAGATGCTTACGGCCGACCGGCGTGATGCTGTAAAAGCGGGCCCGCCGGTTGTTTTCCGACAGGCCCCAGTCCGAGGTGATCCACCCGCGGGCCTCGACGCGCCGGAGGGCGGGGTAGAGTGAGCCCTCCTCGATGCGAAGGACGTCGTCGGTAGTTTTCTCGACCCAGCGTGCGATGCCGTAACCGTGCATCGCCCCGCCAAGGAGCGCTTTCAGGATCAGGATTGCGAGCGTTCCCTGGAGCAGATCCCCAGAATCACCGGCCATGGCGTCCCCTTGCAAGGCTAGGGGAAGTATAGGGCAGCCGTGGCGCGCCGCAAGCCCGATCTATCCAACGACGCTTACGGCTTCCGCGAGCTTGCCGGGTCTCGTCGCTCTCGCCGACGGGGCGCTCAGGAAGGGCGCGCGAGACTTGGCAGAAGTCGCGGGACGAGTCGCGGGACGTGGGGCGTTGTCGGGTCCTTTCGCGTGTACTGTTGGGGCGGAACTCGTAGGGGAACGTGATGCCGAGTCACCGCCGTTACCGTTCTGAAAATCCGCGTGTCGGCGGTTCGATTCCGTCCCTGGCCACCTAGGACGAAGAGGAAAAAACAGAGGAGCGCCCGGGCTCGAGCCCGGGCGCTCCTCTGTTTTACAAAGGTCGCGCCCGGAAGGCGGTCTGCTCC
>DASVXS010000119.1:0-3910 GCA_036392575.1 Thermoleophilaceae bacterium
ACGGTGGATCACATCGCGCATGTCGTACGGCTTGTTCGGGTTGTCGGGGACGATGTGGTCGAGCTCCTCGTCCATGCGCTCGGGGTCGTCGCCCGTGTCGAGGCGCGGGGGCATCTCCAGGTTGTTGAGCGGCAGGAACGACATGAGGTAGCGGACGTCGTCGAGGCACTGCTCCTCGTCGTCGGCCGCGAAGTGCGCGACGCCGGACTTCGTGTTGTGCGTCATCGCGCCGCCGAGCTCCTCGAAGGTCGGCTCCTCGCCCGTCACCGTCTTGATCACGTCGGGACCCGTGATGAACATGTGCGACGTCTCCTTGACCATGAAGATGAAGTCCGTCATGGCCGGGGAGTAGACGGCGCCGCCGGCACAGGGGCCCATGATCACGCTGATCTGCGGGATCACGCCGGAGCACTGCACGTTGCGCACGAACACGTCGCCGTAGGCGCCGAGAGAGACCACGCCCTCCTGGATGCGGGCGCCGCCGGAGTCGTTCAGGCCGATCACCGGGCAGCCGATCTTGGCCGCCAGGTCCATGACCTTGCACATCTTCTCGGCCATCACCTCGCCGAGCGAGCCGCCGAAGACCGTGAAGTCCTGCGAGAAGACGCACACGTTGCGGCCGTCGATCGTGCCGTGGCCGGTCACGACTGCGTCGGCCCACGGCCGGTTCTTCAGCATGTCGAAGTCGGAGGTGCGGTGGCGCACGAAGGTGTCGAGCTCCTTGAACGAGCCCGGATCGAGCAGCTTGTCGATCCGCTCACGGGCGGTGAGCTTGCCCTTGGCGTGCTGCTTCTCGACGGCTTGCTCGGAAGCAGAGTGGATCGCGGCATCGCGCAGCTCCTGCAGCTGAGCGAGCTTCTCTTCGTAGGTTTCCGGCGTCTTCTGGCGCATGGGGCGCCGCATTCTAGGACGCCACCGCAGCGGGCGCGGTTAGCGTGTGTTGCAGGTGCCGATGTCCAGGAAGCCCATCCTGGCCGCGTTCGCGTGCGCGGCTGTCGTGCTGCTCGCGCCCGCCGGCGCCGCCGCAAGGGCAGCCGTTCCCGCCGAGCGCGCGCTCTATCAGGACGGGCCGAATTGGCGCTACCTGCTCGACCGCGGCTGGACCACGCGCGCGGACAAGGGCGACCGCGGCCTGGCCGCCGGGTGGCAGCGGCCCGGCTTCCGGGCGGGCTTCCGGCGCGTGTCGATCCCGAACGCATTCAACGCGCGCAATCTCAGCGCCGCGGGCGAGCGCTCCTGGGTGCAGTGGTACCGGACCAGCTTCCGGTTGCCGGACGCGCCCCGCTCCGCGGCGTGGCGGCTTCGCTTCGAGTCGGTGAACCGGCGCGCGGACCTGTGGCTGAATGGCCGCAAGATCGGTTGGCACGAGGGCGGCTACCTGCCGTTCGAGCTGACGGCATCGGATTTGCGGCGCGACGGCGACAACGAGCTCGTCGTGCGAGTGGACGGCCGCGAGAGCAAGACCGACATCCCGCCCGCGGGACGCGACCGCGGCTGGTGGAACTACGGCGGAATCCTGCGTGAGGTCTACCTTCGCCGCGCCGGATCAATGGACCTCGGCGATCCGCAGGTGGTGGCCAAGCCAGGGCAGCCGGTCAGGTTCAGCGCTTCGCTGCGCAACACGACGCGCCGCACGCAGCCGAGCCGTGCGCTGCTCACGGCCAGCGGCCCGAATGGCTTCAGCAAGGTGGTGTCGGTGCCGTCCACCGGCGGCGTGCGCCCCGGGCGGCTCACCCGCATCCGCGCCAGCTTCGAGATCCCGGAGGCCGCGCTCTGGTCGCCGGAGAGCCCGTCGCTGTACGAGCTGCGCGTGAAGGTGGCCGGTGGTCAGCAGACCGCGATCCACTTCGGCGTACGCGAGTTCACGCGCGACGGCCAGGGCCGCGCATTCCTCAACGGGCGCCCCTTGACGCTGCGCGGCGCGAGCTTCCACGAGGACCTTCCGCGCGTTGGCGCGGCGCTCACGGCGGCGGGCGAGGATCAGATCGCCGTACAGCTCAGCGACCTGGGCGCGGACTTCGCACGTCAGCACTATCCGCCGCACCCGCGGCTCCTCGAGGCGTTCGATCGGCTAGGGATCGTCTTCTGGGAACAGATCCCGGTCTGGCGGATGCGCGGCACGGCGGAGCTGCGCAGCCGCAAGGTCCGCGCGACCGCCGAGAAGAGGCTCACCGAGGCGATTCTGCAAGACCGCAACCACGCTTCGGTGATGGCATGGAGCATCGGCAACGAGATCCTGCGCGGCGGGGCGCCTGAGGAGCGGTACATCCGTGACTCCCGGAAGATCAGCGACCGGCTCGACGGGACGCGCTTCCTCGCCATCGACAAGTCGCTCTCGCCGGTCGACCAAATACCCGACTACTACCGGCTGCTCGACGCCTTCGGGGTCAGCGATTACCTCGGCTGGTACAACGGCACGTCGGTCGACGAGTTGCCGGCGGCCCTCGACGCGGTGCGCTCCAAGCTGCCCGGCGTCGCGCTCTTCGCGACCGAGTTCGGCGCCGAGGCGAATCGCGACGGCGCGCCGAGCGAGCGCGGCACGTTTGCGTTCCAGAGCGACTTTCTCGACCGCACGCTGTCGGTGTTCGACGCCACGCCCTACGTGAACGGGGCCATCGCGTGGCTGCTGCGCGACTACCCGGTGCGCCCTGGCTGGAGCGGCGGCAACCCCGATCCATCGCCGCCATACAGCACGAAGGGCTTGCTCGGGCTGGACGGGAGCGAGAAACCGGCGTGGGAAGTGGTTCGGCGGCATTTTCAAGCGCTGCCCAGGACTCAATAAGCGCTAAGGGAATCTGGCCGAACGTCCGAATAGCTTCTTGAAGTGATCCGCGCCCGCTTTGCGGCAGCCCTGGCAGGGGCCGCGGTGGTCGTCACGACCGCGGTCGCCATGGGAGCCGCGCCACCCTCCAATGCCCCGGTACAGCTGCTGCTCGTGCCGTCGACGCCGCATGCCCAGGATGCGCTGAGAGGCACGTCCGCGCGCGTGATCGCGCGCTACGGCGCGTTTACGCTCGTGCAGGCTCAGGGTGAGGACGCCGACGATTTGAAGCGGGCCGGCGCGGAGCGACGCGACGACCTCCAGCGGGTCACCCTCAACGGCCGCTCGATCGATCCGACCGGCCGTACATCGCTCGCCGGCAAGCGGCGCGTGGACCGGTCCGGGCTGGCGCTCCTGCAGTTCGTCGGGCCGGTAAAGGACGCGTGGCTCGACAACGTGCGCGCAACCGGCGTGAAGGTGGTCACCTATATGCCGGAGGACTCGTACCTCGTGCACGGCTCGGCGTCGTCGCTCGAGAAGCTGAGCGACCTGCTCGGCAGCGACCCGGCCGTCCGGGCGGTGATGCCGCTCGCGCGCACCGACAAGCTGGGTAAGGGTCTGCGCTCGCGCGGCCGCCAGATGGCGGCCGTGCAGACCGTTGCGGGCTCGACCGGAACGGCGGCCCGCCGCGCCGTCAGGCGAGCTGGCACCGAGCTGCGCCAGGGGCCGGCGATCAGCGGCACGGTGAGCCAGGTCGTCACCGCGGATGCCGCGAAGCTGAGCGCGCTCGCCTCGAACCCAGCCGTCGTGGCGGTGCAGCCCTACAAGTCGCCCAAGCTGATGGACGAGCGCTCGACGCAGATCATGGCCGGCGCGATCGATGGATCGGGGCAGCCGACGGGACCGGGTTACCTCAGCTTCCTCACGAGCAAAGGTCTTGGGAGCGCCTTGAGCTTCGGGATCGACGTGACCGACGAGGGTCTCGACAAGGGCGTGTTGCCTCCACCCGCGGGCTCCCACCCGGACTTCTACGTGGACGGCAACACAGCCAACGCGACGCGCATTCAGTACGAGACCAACTGGACGATGGACGACCCCGACGCGCGCGATTGCGGTGGGCACGGCACGAACGTGGCGTCGATCGCCGCG
>DASVXS010000120.1:0-16550 GCA_036392575.1 Thermoleophilaceae bacterium
ATAGGTACGAGAAGAAGTGCGTGCCGTAGCGCAGGTAGCGGCTGAGGAACGCGTGCAGCCCGGCCGGCGACCTGCCTTCCACGAGCGTGGCGAACCAGTTCGCAATGGCCGCGAACAGGGCGGCGATCGACCACAGCCAGAACCAGATGATGTGCGGGATCGCGAGGATCAGGCGGAAGAAGACGGTGAGCCGCGTTCGCTCCAGGTCGTCGCGGACAACGAGAGTGATGGGGTGACGCGCTCCCTCCACTGCAGGACTTGATACCACGCCAGGGACGTCAGTAGTAGACCGTGCGAGTGCGGTGACGCGGCCGGGCCTTGTAGCGCGGCCCTTGGCCGCGGTCCCAGAGCCACACGTCGAGGACCCGCGGAGGCACGCCCAGCCGCTCGGCGATCCGCTCGCAGGCGTGGACGGAGCACGCGCGGATCTCCCGCTCCTTCTCACCTGGCGGCAGCAGCCGCTCGGCGTCGATCAGCTCCGCGAGCGCCGGCTCGTACACGAGCACGCCGTCCATCCGCAGCACGTGCGGCACGAGGTTGTCGGCGAAGATCGTGAGGCGGTCGATGTCCTCGAACGCGGCGACGCCCGCGAGTGTGAGGTCGTTCGCCGTGATCTGGGCCCGCTTGTAGAAGCCCACGTCGTGGAAGAACTCCATGCCGTGGGCGAGCTGCTCGGCGAGGCGCTCGGCCGAGCCGCGGGCGGCGTCGATCACCTCGAGCGCGCTGCGCTCGCCGAGGAAGCGCCCGAGCTGGCTGAGCGCTTCCGCGTAGAGAGTCATGAGCTCGTGGCCACGCTCCTGGCCGCACACCTCGGCCACCTCGTCGGCGGATATCGATCGCAACTCCTCGGGCGACCAGGGGCCACGCTCCCTGAAACGGTCCGCGAGCGACCAGGCGATCGTGTAGTAGCCGGAGCTGCCGGGCCGCTTGCGCAGCGTCGGAAACCAGCCCGAGCCGAAGTTGACCGCGTCGACCGTGAGCATGTACATCGCCACGTCCTCGCGAGAGCCCTCGAGGTAGTGACGCTCGGGATCGAGGTGCAGCGGCGGCCCGGGCTCGATATCTCCGAGCCGGTCGATGTCGATCCGCACGTGCCGCGCGTTCGCGGCGATCTCGGCGCATGAGCGCCTCACCTCGTCGGTTAGCCCCACGGCGCGGGAGGCTACTTCTGGGCGCCTGGTCAAGCCGGGCACAGGTCTATCGTCTAATCGGTGACCACCGCCGCCCCGACCGATCGCCTGCTGGAGGGCCTCAACCCGCAGCAGCGGGAAGCCGTCCTGCACGAGACGGGCCCGCTGCTCATCCTCGCCGGCGCAGGATCTGGCAAGACCGCCGTGCTCACCCGTCGGATCGCCTACCTGGTGCAGACCAAGACGGCTCAGCCGGGCGAGATCCTCGCGATCACCTTCACCAACAAGGCCGCGCAGGAGATGCGCGAGCGCGTGGAGCAGCTCGTCGGCTCGCGCACGCGCGCGATGTGGGTGATGACCTTCCACTCCGCCTGTGTTCGCATCCTGCGCGCCGAGGCTGCGCGCCTCGGTTACACGCGCGGCTTCACGATCTACGACGAGGCGGACTCGCTGCGCCTGATCAAGCAGTGCCTCGAGGAGCTCGACGTCGACCCGAAGCGCTTCACGCCGCGGGCGATCAAACGCCAGATCTCGGACGCTAAGAACCAGCTGCTCGACGCCGCCGCCTATCGAGAGAAGGTCAGCTCCTTCTTCGAGCAGACCGCCGCGGACGTGTACGAGCACTACGAGAGCCGGATCCACTCCATGAACGCGATGGACTTCGACGACCTGCTGATGCGGTGCGTCGATCTGTTCCAGCTCTTCCCGGAGGTGCTGCAGCGCTACCAGCACACGTTCCGGCAGATCCTTGTGGACGAGTACCAGGACACGAACCGCGCCCAGTACCGCTGGCTCCAGCTGCTCTCGGCCGAGCACCGCAACCTGTCCGTCGTCGGCGACGACGACCAGTCGATCTACCGCTTCCGCGGCGCGGATGTGCGCAACATCCTCGACTTCGAGGACGACTTCCCCGACGCCCGCGTCGTGAAGCTCGAGCAGAACTACCGCTCGACGCAGACCATCCTGTCCGCTGCCAACGCGGTGATCGGGAACAACCGCGAGCGCAAGCAGAAGTCGCTCTGGTCGGATCTCGGCGAGGGCGATCCCGTGCGTGTGCGCGAGCTGGAGGACGAGCACGCCGAGGCCAGGTTCGTGATCAACGAGATCGAGCGAGTCGTGGACCACGGCGGGTCGCGCGACGAGATCGCCGTCTTCTACCGCACGAACGCGCAGTCGCGAGTGCTCGAGGACATGCTCACCCGCTACAAGCTGCCGTACCAGGTCATCGGTGGCACGAAGTTCTACGAGCGCGCGGAGATCAAGGACGCGATCGCCTATCTCACGCTGCTCGTGAACCCGAGTGACGCGGTCGCGTTCCAGCGCATTGTCAACTCGCCGCGGCGCGGAATCGGCGACACCACGCAGGGGCGCATCGTGGGCTACGCGAACACGATCGGAGAGCCGGTCTGGGACGTGGCGATGAAGGCCGATGAGGTGCCGAACCTCGGAGCTGCCGCAGTGAAGGCGGTGGACCGTTTCATGTCGGTGATGGAGCGCCTTGCCGAGCGCGTCGAGCACGCATCACTGGGCGACCTGCTCCAGGAGACGCTGAACGAGACCGGTTACCTCGAAGCGCTCGAGGCCGAGCGCACGATCGAGGCCCAGGGGCGGATCGAGAACCTCGAGGAGCTCGTGGGCGTGGCGCGCGAGTACGACGCCACCTCCGAGGAGCCGTCGCTCGAGGAGTTCCTGCAGCAGATCGCGCTGTTCTCCGACCAGGACGCGATTCGCGACGACGAGGGCACGGTCACGCTGATGACGCTCCACAACGCGAAGGGGCTGGAGTTCCCGGTGGTGTTCATCATCGGCTGCGAGGAGGGCGTGTTCCCGCACAGCCGCGCGATCGAGGAGGGCGACCTCGAGGAGGAGCGCCGCCTCGCGTACGTGGGCATCACGCGCGCGAAGCGCGAGCTGTTCATGACGTTCGCGCGGACGCGCACGCTGTACGGCGGGCGCGACTGGAACCTGCCGAGCCGCTTCCTCGACGAGCTGCCCGCAGAGCTCACCGACGTGCAGCACCAGGAGGAGCGGCGCACCGCGTTCTCGCGCTGGGGGTCGGGCGGCGGTGCTCCGTCCACCGCGCCGGCGCGCAGAGAACCAACCCCTGGCGCCTCGTTCTCGCTCGGCGACGACGTGGTGCACGCCAGCTTCGGCGAGGGCGTCGTGGTCGGCGTGGAGCCGGGCGGCGTGGTGGTGGTGCGCTTCGCGGCGGACGGTGCCGAGAAGAAGCTGATGGCGGACTACGCGCCGTTGAAAAAGAAGTAGAGAGGAGTTCTTTGGCCGCACAGATCATCGACGGGAAGGCGATCGCCGCGGAGGTCCGTGCTCGCGTACACGAGGACGTTGCCGAGCTGGTCGAGGAGTACGGCGTGCGGCCCGGCCTCGCGACCGTGCTCGTCGGAGAGGACCCCGCCTCGCAGGTGTATGTGCGCAACAAGCGCCGGCAGAGCGAGGAGGTCGGGATCTCGTCGATCCATCACGACCTGCCCGAGGACGCCTCGCAGTCGGAGGTCGACGAGCTGCTTCGGCACCTCAACGAGGACGATACGGTGCACGGCGTCCTGCTGCAGCTGCCGGTGCCGCGGCAGATCGACGGCGGCGCGATGACGCGGCTGATCGCGCCGGCCAAGGACGTCGATGGCCTCACGCCCACGAACGCCGGACTCCTCGTCCAGGGCCTCGAGGGGCTGGTGTCGGCCACTCCCTCCGGCGTGATGGAGCTGCTGCGCGCGCACGAGGTGGAGCTCCGGGGGGCCGAGGCGGTCGTCGTCGGGCGCTCGACGCTCGTTGGCAAGCCCGTGGCTGCACTGCTGCTGAACGCGGACGCAACGGTCACGAGTTGCCATTCGAAGACGCGCGACCTCGCCGAGGTGTGCCGGCGCGCCGACGTGCTGATCGCCGCGGTCGGTGTGCCGCGCCTCGTGCAGGGCGACTGGGTGAAGGAAGGCGCCGTCGTGATCGACGTGGGCATCAACCGCCTCGACGAGGGGCTCGTGGGCGATGTGGACTTCGACGCCGCCAAGGAGCGGGCGTCGCTGATTTCTCCGGTGCCGGGCGGCGTCGGCCCGATGACGATCGCGATGCTGCTGCACAACACCGTCACCGCCGCGCGCCGGCAACTTGCGCGAGCGCGCGTGGGCGCGAGCTAACCTGCCGCGCATGAAGCTGTCGCGCACCCGCGCGAGCGACTGGCTGGCGGCGCTTGCGGGCGTCGCCCTCATCGGCCTGATGTTCGTCGACTGGTTCGGCTCGGCGAGCGCCTGGCAGTCGCTCACGGTCGTGGACGTCCTGCTCGCCCTCTGCGGCCTGACGGGTGTCACCTTGTTCGTGGCCACGGCGACCCAGCGCTCGAACGCGGTGCCGATCGCGGTGTCGTCTCTGACAGGGCTCGCCGGGATGCTCGCCACGGTGCTCGTCGCGATCAAGCTCATCTTCCCGCCGGACGGGGCGAGCGTCTCGACCGGCGCCTGGCTCGGACTCGCGGCGGCCGCGGTGTTGGCAGCGGCCGGATGGGAGAGCATGCGCGAGGAGCGGCGAGGCAACCCGCCCTACGACCGCTCGGGCATCCGCAGGGTGTCAGCCGACGAGCTGAGGGAGGGTTTGCGCTGACCTTCGAGCGGCTCAACCGCGGCGACGTGCTCGCGTGGGTGGCGGCGCTCGCGCTCCTCGTCTTCAGCGCCATGGACTGGTGGAGCACGGTGCGCGGCGACGAGCTTCGCCAGGAGCAGAAGAGCGCCGTACAGCAGGCCCCGATCTCAGGTGAGATTCCGAACGCCACACGCGACGACGCGCGGATCGCCGCGCAGGGCCAGGAGAAGAACGCGTGGCAGGCCGGGCACCTGATCGACAAGCTGATCCTGGCGCTGCTGCTCGCCACCGTCGCCGCCGCCACGTTCGCCGCGATGGCGCGCGCCGCCGATCGGCGTTTCGAATCGCCTTGGACGCCGAGCGCGCTCGCCGCAGGACTTGCGCTGCTCACGGCGCTGCTCATCGCCTACCGGATCGTGAACGAGCCGGGGATCGACTCGATCACGATCGTGAAACTCGGCTCGGTGCTCTCGCTCTGCGCCGCGACGTTCGTGGCCGTCGGCTCGGGCATCGCGATGCAGCGAGAGATCGACGGGCGCGCATACAAGGACCTGCCCGAGCCGGGCGGCAACGGGCGCACGCCGTCCGGCACGGGCGGCGACGGTGCCGGACCCTCGTCCGATGGCGACGGCCGCGGACCCGCGCCGCGTCCGACCGCAGGCGCGGCCGGTTAACTCAGCCGCTCAGCGAGGCCCGCCGCGATTCGCCGCGCCACGGCGCAGATCGTGATCATCGGGTTCACCCCGAGTGCGGTGGGGAAGACCGACGCGTCGGCCACGTAGAGGCCGGGCACGTCGTGCGCCTCGCCGCTCGGTGCGACCACGCCGGCGGCCGGCGCGGCGGCCATGCGCGCCGTGCCCATCGGGTGGAACCCCTCGAGCCGGAACTCTCCCGGCCTGAAGCGGGCCTGCTCGACGCGGCGGTCCTGCTCGCCTGGTGCCAGTACCGCGACGCGGCCGACCTGCGGGTAGACCTCGCTCGCTCCGGCCGCGAAGTGTACGTCGGCCGCGCGCGCGATTCCGAAGCGGAGCTTCTCCTGGTCGGCGCGGTCGAGCCTGTAGCGGATGCGCGCCCGACCCCCGATCGTCGTGAGCCTGCCCTCCGAGCGGTCCGAGATCATCACGCCGATCATCGCCACGTTCGCGTACCGCTCGAGCCGCTCCTTGTAGGGCTGACCGGCGCCGCGCATCCAATGCCCGCCGAACGTGAGCGGCGTGCAGGTGGCCTCGAGGTTCACGCCGCGGTTCTCCCACTCGTTCACGAGCCAGCTCTGCATGATCCCGTCCCAGCCGCGCACCTCCTCGTCGAAGAGGCCGCCGACCCAGCAGGCGGGGTGAATATGGAGGTGGCGCCCGAGGTGCCCTGAGGTCGCCGCCAGGCCCTGCGGCATCAACAGCTCGGGCGTGCCGATCGCGCCTGCCGCCAGCACGACGGCGCGGGCGCGCACTTCGTAGCCGTCGCAGGCGACACCAACGGCACGGCCGCCCTCCACGATCACGCGTTCGACCCGAGAGCCCGCGCGGATACGCGCGCCTGCCGCCACGGCCCGCGGAAGCTCGGACACGTGCATCGCCTGCTTGGCGTCGAGCCGGCAGCCGACGGGACAGCTGCCGCAACACACCACGTCACCGGCGTTGCGCGCCAGCGGCGCGTTCGACGCGCCGAGCCGCTCAGCGCCGACGCGGCATAGTGCCGCGTTGCGGCCCGCGGTATCGGCGTCCACCGGTCGCACCGCCAGAGCCCGCTCGACAGCCTCGAACTCCGCTTCGAGGTCCCCCGCCCAGTCGATTCCGAACTCCGAGCGCCAGCGGGTCAGCACGGAATCGGGCGTGCGGAAGCAGGTGCCCGAGTTGATCACGGTCGTCCCGCCGACGCAGTGGCCGAGCGGCAGCGGGATCACCGGCCGTCCCTCGCAGGCGGTCATGCCGCCGTCGCGGTAGAGCTGCGGGATCGCCTCGAGCGGGTCGGTCGTGTAGGTCGACGCGTCGTGGTATTCGCCCGACTCGACCACCATCACGTCGAGCCCACGCTCGGCGAGCACCCGCGCCGCCGAGGCGCCGCCCGCGCCTGAGCCGACCACCACCACGTCGCAGCGCTCGACGCCGTCGGGTGCGCGCATCGCCGCGGGGTCGAGTGGGGGAGCGTCGCGCTCGGGCGCGGCGCCGCTTGCCGTCACGCAAGTCGTGAAGGATCCGACCGCCTCCTGCACCGCCGCGTCGCGGGTGTAGCCGAGAGCGGCGAGCGTCTTCAGCACGAGAAACAGGTCGCGGAAAGGGCTGAGGCGGCTCGACTCGAGGCTCTCGAGGTGCTCGGCGCGGCGCTCCAGCGGCAGCCGCGAGAAGCGGCGCGGGAACGGCGACAGCTCGAGCGCGCGCAGCGACGCCTTGAACAGCGCGCGCATCAGCGCCGGCACGTGGGCGAGATACTCGCCGACCGGCTCGACGACCGGCACGCCGTCGCCGCCCTCCGCCTGCGGCAGGTGGCCGCCGTCCGGGATCAGCGCCTCGCAGAACGCCCGGAAGATCCTCGCCTCGCGGGCGCTCAGCGCGCCGGCCCGCTGCGCGCGTGCGCGCGTCATCGCCGCGGCATCCTAGAAGGTGGCGCCCCGTCCGCGGCTCGCCGGTACTATGCCCCGCCGTGTATCGCTGGCTGGCAGGGACGGCGATCTTCGTGGCGCTGTGCGCGCCCGCGGTTGCGCATGCTCAGCCGCCGGTGCGTCACGTCTTCGTGATCGTGCTGGAGAACAAGGGCTACGACGAGACCTGGGGACCGTCGTCCAAGGCGCCGTACCTCTCGAAGACGCTCACCTCGATGGGCGCGCTCATTCCGGGCTACTACGGCATCGGGCATCTCTCGCTCGGGAACTACATCGCGATGGTGAGCGGGCAGGCGCCGAACCCGCAGACGCAGTCGGACTGCCAGCTCTTCACCGAGTTCCTGCCGGGAGTGCCGGCGCCGAGCGACGGCCAGTTCATCGGCTCCGGTTGTGTGTATCCCGCGGCGGTTAAGACGGTCGCGAACCAGCTCGACGCGAAAGGCCTGTCGTGGAAGGGCTACATGGAGGACATGAAGACGCCCTGTCGCCGTCCGGCGAGCGGCACGCACGACACCACGCAGGAGGCGAAGGTCGGCGACCAGTACGCGGCGCGCCACAACCCGTTCGTCTACTTCCACTCGATCATCGACAGACCCGCCTGCGCGAAGAACGACGTGGACTTCTCGCAGCTGTCGTCCGACATCGCCTCGCCCGCGACGACCGCCAGCTACTCGTTCATCACTCCGAACCTCTGCAACGACGCCCACGATGATCCGTGCGTCGACAACCGGCCCGGGGGCCTCGTCTCCGCGGACGCCTGGCTCAAGCAAGTGGTGCCGGAGATCCTGTCGTCGCCGGGGTACCAGGACAACGGCATGCTCGTGATCACCTTCGATGAGGCCGAGAACGGCGACGCGAGCGCCTGCTGTAACGAGCAGCCGGGCTACAACACGCCGAACCCCGGCGGGCCGACGCCCGGAAAGGGCGGCGGCAAGACCGGCACGGTCGTGATCTCGCAGTTCACCAAGCCGGGAACGGTGAGCAAGTTCGAGTACAACCACTACTCGTTCCTCCGCAGCGTGGAGGACCTGTTCGGGCTGGCGCACCTCGGCTACGCGGGGCAGCCGGGGCTGAGGCCGTTCGGCGACGACATCTACAACGCCACGGTCGCGCCTGCGGGTGGGACACCCGGCGCGCGGAAGCTTCGGGCGCGGCAGTTGCGGCTGAAGGCCGCGCCGCGCAGGCTCGAGGCGGGCCGCATCAACACGCTGCGCGTGCGCACGGACGCCGCGGCGACCGTCACGGTCGGTGGGGCGTGCAAGCGCTCGAGCCGCCGCACGCGCGCGCACGCGACCAAGCGCTGGCGCATCCGCGCGCCGAAGGCGGGACGCAGCTGCACCGTCACGGCGAGCCGCCGCGGCTGGTCCGCTGCGAACCGCACCCTGCGCAGCCGCCGCTGACCGCGCTCCGCCCGAGCGCGGCGCTACCTAGAATCGCTCGTCCATGATCGGACGCGAACAGGTGCTGCACGTCGCGCGGCTCGCGCGACTAGAGCTGAGCGAGGCGGAGGTGGAGCGCTTCTCGGAGGAGCTCTCGACCGTGCTCGACCACATCGAGCAGATCAACCAGCTCGACCTCGACGGCGTGGAGCCAACCTCGCACGTGATCCAGGTAGAGAACGTGCTGCGCGAGGACGTGCCACGTCCCTGCCTGCCGCGCGAGAAGGCGCTCGAGCAGGCGCCCGACGTGGCCGCTGGCGGGTTCCGAGTTCCGAGCCCGGGCGCATGACCGGGCTGATCGAGCTGACCGCGGCGACAGCCGCTGAGCGTGTGCGCGCGGGGGAGGTCTCGCCGCGCGAGCTGTTCGACGCCTACCGTGAGCGAGCCGCGTCCGAGGATCTCGGCGCGTTCCTGTGGGTGGCCGACGAGGCGCCCGACGTGCCGGCGGACGCCCCGCTCGGCGGCGTGCCGCTGGCGGTGAAGGACCTCTTCTGCGTGGAGGGCGTGCCGAGCTCCGCGGGCTCGCGCATCATCGAGGGCTACCGGCCGCCGTACACCGCCACGTCGGTCGAGCGGGTGGTTCGCGCGGGTGCGCCGGTGCTCGGCAAGACGAACATGGACGAGTTCGCGATGGGCTCGTCGAACGAGAACTCGGGCTACGGGCCGGTGCGCAACCCCTGGGATCCGGAGCGCGTGCCCGGCGGGTCGAGCGGAGGCTCGGCCGCGGCGGTGGCGGCCGGCATCGCGCCCTGGGCGAACGGGACCGACACCGGCGGCTCGATCCGGCAGCCCGCCGCGCTGTGCGGCATCGTCGGGCTGAAGCCCACCTACGGAGCGGTGTCGCGCTACGGCATGATCGCGTTCGCGTCGTCGCTCGACCAGTGCGGGCCGCTCACGCGCGACGTGACCGATGCCGCGCTGCTCTTCCGCCACATGGTCGGCGCGCGCGACGAGTGCGATTCCACCCACCTCGAGTACCCCGAGGAGGTGCGCCTGCCGAGCCGCGACTCGCTCGAAGGGCTGCGGTTCGGCGTCTGGGGGCTGGGGGAGGAGGGCACAGAGCCGGGCGTCGACGAGGCGGTGCGCGCGGCGATCGCGACGATCGAGTCACTCGGGGGCGCGGTCGACGAGATCGAGCTGCCGCATGCGCCCCACGGGTTGTCCGCGTACTACGTCATCGCGCCCGCGGAGGCGAGCGCGAACCTCGCTCGCTACGACGGCGTGCGCTACGGGCGCCGCGCCGAGGACTTCGACGACCTGATCTCGATGTATGAGCGCACGCGCGCCGAGGGCTTCGGCGCGGAGGTGAAGCGCCGGATCATGCTCGGCACCTACGCGCTGTCGTCGGGCTACTACGAGGCCTACTACGGGCGCGCGCAGCGGGTGCGGACGAAGATCGCCGACGACTTCCGCGAGGCGTTCGGGCGCGTCGACTTCGTGGTGACGCCGACCTCGCCGACCGTGGCGTTCAAGCTCGGCGAGCGCACGGCCAATCCGCTGGCGATGTACCTGTCGGACTACTTCACGGTGCCGATGTCGCTCGCCGGCCTGCCGGCGATCTCGATCCCGTGCGGGCTGAGCCAGGGCCTGCCGGTCGGCCTGCAGCTGGCGGGACCGGCGTTCAGCGAGAACCGGCTGCTCGACGCCGCTTACGCGATCGAGCGGGCGATCGGCTTCGAGCGGAGGTCGTTCTCGTGACGGTCAGCGGCGAGCCGTGGGCGGATCGTCACTGGGAGCCCGTGATCGGGCTCGAGATCCACGTGCAGCTGAAGACGCGCACGAAGATGTTCTGCGGCTGCACGCTGTCGTTCGGCGATGAGCCGAACACGCACACGTGCCCGATCTGCCTCGGGCACCCGGGCACGCTACCGACGGTGAACGCCGAGGCGGTGCACTTCGGGCTGATGATCGGGCTCGCGCTCGGCTGCGAGATCGCGCCGCGCTCGATCTTTCACCGCAAGAACTACTTCTATCCCGACCTGCCCAAGGGCTACCAGATCTCCCAGTACGACATCCCGCTCGCGTCGAACGGGCGCCTCGGCGACGTGCGCATCCATCGCGCGCACCTCGAGGAGGACGCGGCGAAGCTCGTACACGCGGGGTCGTCGGGACGGATCCACGGCTCGGAGGCGAGCATCGTCGACTTCAACCGCGGCGGCACGCCGCTCGTGGAGATCGTGTCCGAGCCGGACCTGCGCTCCGCGTCGGAGGCGGCCGACTGGGCGCGGCTGCTGCGGGCCACGCTGAAACGCCTCGGCGTATCCGACGTGAACATGGAGGAGGGCTCGCTGCGGGTGGACGCGAACGTGTCGCTGCGCCGCGCGGGCCACGCCACGTTCGGCACGAAGACCGAGCTGAAGAACATGAACTCGTTCCGCTTCCTCGAGCGCGGGATCGCGGCCGAGCTGGAGCGCCAGTACGAGATCCTGCACAACGACGGGACGGTGGTGCAGGAGACGCTGCACTACGACCCGGTCACTGGCTCGATCTCTTCTTTGCGGTCGAAGGAAGAGGCCCACGATTACCGCTACTTCCCCGAGCCGGATCTGGTGCCCATCGCGCCTACTGAGACGATGATGGAGAGGGCCCGGGCGGCTCTCCCCGAGCTGCCGGCGGCTCGTGCGGAGCGGTTCGAGCGCGATTTGTCTTTGCCGGCCGATACGGCGCGGCTGCTGGCGTTCCGCTCCGAGCTCGGCGACTTCTTCGAGCAGGCGCTCGCCGCCGATTCGGGCGATCCGCGGGTTGTCGCCAACTGGGTCACCGTGGAGCTCGTGCCGCGTTTGTCTGGCGAGGACCCGTTCGAATCGCGCGTGACCCCCGGGGCGCTTTCTGAGCTGGTGAGGATGGTTGGTGCTCGCGAGGTCTCGCAGTCTGCCGCCAAGGAGGTGCTGGACGTGCTGGCTGCGGAGGGCGGCTCGCCGTCCGAGATCGTTTCCTCCCGTGGGCTCGGTATGGCCGGCGACGACGAGCTCGGCTCGCTCGTGGACCGCGCGATCGAGGCAAATCCCAGGGCTGCCGAGGAGTACAAGGCCGGTAAGCAGAAGGCGGTGGGCGCGATCGTCGGGTTCGTCATGCGCGAGACCAAGGGGCGCGCGGACGGCGGCGAGGTGAACCGCCTGATCCGGGAGAAGCTCGGCGCCTGAGCGCAGCCGCATCCGGACGGCGTGGACGCTCCGGCGCCTGCCGCCAGGCGTAATCCGCTTCTATCTGCGCGCGCTGCGCGCGGCGGAGCGAGCGGACGACCGCTTCAGCCTCGAGTCGGCCACTCGTGCGGACGAGCTGGCGAAGCTGATCGACCTGGCGCGCGGACGCAGGCGGGTGGTCGAGCTTGGGACCGGCACGGGGTGGACGGCGATAGCGCTGGCTTTGGCGGCCACGCAGGAGCCACGCGAGGTGATCACCTACGACCCGATCCCGCGCCCGGAGCGCGACATCTACCTGCGGCTCGTGCCCGGGCAGGTGCAGGCGCGGATCCGCTTCATCGAGCAGGGAGCGGAGGAAGGTCCGCGGCCGGGAGCGCCGCCGGCGGACCTGGTCTTCCTCGACAGCTCACACGAGCGCGACGAAACGCTCACGACGTTCCGCGCCTGGGAGCAGGCGCTTGCGCCCGGCGCGGTGGTCGCGTTCCACGACTACGACGAGCCCGCCTACCCGGGCGTGACGGAGGCCGTGGAGGAGCTCGGCCTCAATGGCCAGGTCTACGGCCACCTCTTCATCTGGCGCGCGCCGTAGCGGTCGCGGTCGAGCGGGCGCGCTGCTGTAACGCCACCGTTGCGTAAAGAGCACTAAAGGGGGGCGAGGGAGGGGGTGGGTGACCTTAGGGTCGATATGCGACCCAAAAGTCACCCACGTCCCAAAGACGTCGCCGATCGCGCGTCCCAGCAGCACGGGGTTGTCACTTATCGCCAGTTGCGAAGGATGGGATTCAGCCACGAGGCGATCAAGCGCCGCATCCGGGTCGGTGAGTTCCATCCGCTCTATAGGGGCGTCTACGCCGTGGGACACACCGCGATGACGAGACGCGGTCTCCTCATGGCTGCTGTTTACGCCTGCGGCGAGGGCGCCGTGGCGAGTCACTGGGACGCTGCGGAGCTGTGGGGCCTGAGCCGGAACGGCGGCAAGACGTTCCACGTGACCGTGGTCGCCAAGGGGCGGAAGAGTCGGAAGGGCATCACTCTTCATCAAGTCCGTCGTCTCGATCGCGCCGACTGGACGGAAGTCGACAACGTCCGCGTCACCAGCCTCGCCCGCACCTTCCTTGACCAAGCGGAGGTCGTGAACCGCCGCCAGCTCGAGCGCCAGCTGGAAACCGCTGAGCGCCAGCAGATCTTCGACCTCAGAGCAATAAAGGACACCTGCCGGAGAAACCCGGGCCGCCACGGAATCCCCATCCTCATTGCTGCTGTAAACGAGCTGATGCCCGAGGCGCTCCACAGCCGAGAGGAGCTCGAACGGCTCTTCCTCGACTTCTGCCGCGAACACAACATCCCTATGCCGGCGGTCAACGTGGTCGTCGAGGGCTACTCGGTCGACGCTCTATGGCGCGCGCAGCGCGTGGTGGTGGAGCTCGACAGCCGCGAGTTCCATCTCAATCGCAAGGCGTTCGAGGAGGACCGCCGCCGCGATGGGGCGCTCCAGATCGCGGGTTACCGAGTGCTGCGAATCACGTGGCGGCGGCTCACACAGGAGCCCGCCGGCGTCGCCAGTGACATCCTGACCCTGCTCGCTCACGCGCCGGCCGCTTCGAGCGTCTCCTCCCAGCTCCCGTAGGCATCGACGCGAACCATCACTTCACCGCGGAACCGCACGACCTCACCGCCGCGGCGCCGTACCCGCGGGCCGTTGCGCGTCTCGCCCTCGAGCCAGTAGAGCGCCGCCACCACGTCGCCGCACTCGCGCAGCTCTTCCACGGCGAAGCGAAACTCTGACCACAGGTCCCACCACTCCTGCCAGAACCGGACGTACCCGTCCCGGCCGCGGTACACGGCCGCGTCGCCGGGGAACTCGCCCGATGTGTGAAGCTCGAAGTCCGGCGCGACGAACTCGAGCATTGCATCGAGGTCCGCGCTCTCGATCGCGGTGTACAACCTGCGCGCCAGCTCGACTTGGCCGCTCGGCACGGCGGGAACCTAGAGCAGATCGAGGGCCGCGCCCACGATCGTCTCGGCGTCGATGCCGTAGTGCTCGTACAGGTCATCGACATCGCCCGACTGGCCAAAGTCGCGCACGCCGAGGGACGCGATCGGTACGCCGTGCACGCCGGCGAGGAACGCGAGCGTGTGCGGATGGCCGTCCACAATCGTTACGAGCGGCCGCGCCGCCGGGAACAGCTCGTCGAGGATCCACGAGTCACCGTCACCGAGACCCTGCCGCGCCTGCAAGGCCCGGAACAACAGATCCGCCGACGTAACGCAGATCACCTCGGCGCCACCAAGCTCCTCGGCCGCGCTCACTGCCTCAGGAACAACAGCACCCATGCAAACGATCGTCACGTCGCGGTCCCCGGACCGGAGTCGGTATCCGCCCGCAAGAGCATGCGAACGCTCCACCGGACCGCGAAGCGTCTGGTCGATCGGCCGCGTCGACAGCCGGAAGTACGCGGAGCTCCCACCTCGCCGGCCGAGCCGCGACAGCGCGTGCAGAAACGCCCACTCGAAGTCCTGCCCGAATGCCGGCTCCCACGCCACACACCCAGGCTGCTCGATCCCGATCGAAGGCGTGACGATCGACTGGTGCGCGCCGCCCTCGGGCGAAAGTGTGATCCCGGATGGGGTGCCCACCAAGATCGACTGCCCGCCCGCGTAGATGCCGAACGACCAAGGCTCCAGAGCGCGCCCGACGAACGGGTCGTAGATCGTCCCGACCGGCAACAGCGGCTGGCCGTCGCGGCTCCACGTCGCTCCGAGCTCGCCGAGCAGGCCCACGAGGTTCGTCTCCGCGATCCCAAGCTCGATGTGGTTGCCGTGGTCCGACTCGCGCCAGCGCACGAGCGTCTCCGGGTCGTCGGCAAACCAGTCGATCCGGTCGCCCAGGTTCCAGATCCCCACGTGGTTGATCCAGCCGCCGAGGTTCGTCGACGACGCGACGTCGGGCGACACGGTGACCATCCGCGCCGCCACCTCGGGCGCCGACTGCGTCAAATCGAAGAAGAGCCGCCCGAGCGCCTTCTGAGTCGACTCCGTTCCGACATGCTCGCGCCCCAGCGAGTCAGGCACCGGAGGCGGCTCACCAACCTCCACCGCGGGCCGCTCCAACCGCCGCGCCGTGTCCGCCAGCAGCTCTCCCTCATCGCTGTCAATAGGAAAACCGGCCCACGGGTCATCGAGATCAACGCCCAGTTCGCCCGCGAGCTGCTCCATCTGCCCGGGCGTGAGCAGGGCCGAGTGATTCGACGGATGCCCCTCCGTCGCCAGCCGCCAGCCCTTGATCGTGTACGCGAACACGATCGACGGCCGGTCGCGCACCGCGTCCGCGTCGCGGTAGCCCTCGAGCAGCGCCCCGAGGTCGTGCCCGCCGAGATCGCGGAACGCCGCGATCAGCTCCGAGTCGTCGAGCTGGCCGACCAGCTTCGTGAGCTCACGCCGCCCGCGCCCGCGACCCGGTAGCCGCTCGCGTAGGTCGGAAGCCGGCAGCCGCAGCAGCCGCTGGTACTCCTCGTTGCTCATCTCGTCGATCCGCCGCTCGAGCGCGCGCCCGCCGGAACGCTCGAACAGGGCGCGCAGGTTCGAGCCGTACTTCACCGTGACCGCGTGCCAGCCGGCCGCCTCGAACATCGACCGAAGCCGCCCGGCGGCGATGTCCGGAACCACCCGGTCGAGCGACTGGCGGTTCAGGTCCACCACCCACATCACCTCGCCGAGCCGCGCCACCATCGGGTCGGCGATGGCCTCCCAGACGGCGCCCTCGTCGAGTTCCGCGTCGCCTATCAGCGCGATCTGGCGTCCGCCGATCGGAACCTCGAAGTGCCCGGCCACGTAGCGGTGCGCCAGCGCCCCCCAAACGGGCGCCGTCGCGCCGATGCCGACCGAGCCGGTCGAGTAGTCGACCGGGTCCGGATCCTTCACCCGGCTCGGATAGCTCTGCAGCCCCTCGAACTCGCGCAGCGTCGTCAAATATCGCCGGTCGAGCCGCCCGAGCAGGTAGTTGATCGCGTGCAGGACTGGGGAGGCGTGCGGCTTCACGCTCACCCGGTCCGGCGCCTCGAGCAGCGAGAACCAGAGCGCGGTCATGATCGAGACCATCGACGCGCTCGAGGTTTGGTGGCCGCCCACCTTCACGCCCGAGCGGTTCGGACGCACGCGATTCGCCTGGTGGACCATCGCAGTCGCGAGCCACAGGACCCGCCGCTCGATCGACCTGAGCGTGTCTAGATCCGGCGCCTCGCGCGCCGCCGGCGCGGTCTCCGTGGAAGCCACGCGCCACACAGTAACCCGGTTGAGCCGCCCACCGGCAGGCGTATGATCGGAGCGAGAGCCGAATCGGAGGAGGAGGTTGCGATGTCGCGGCTGATCCGGATGGATGCGACGGGGCACTCGAAGCTCGCGGAGTGGACGGCGGGCGACGAGGCGAGCGTGGAGGCTGCCGTCGAGGCGTTCCGCCGCGAGCTCGACGAGGGCTACGTCGCGGTCGTGCCCGAGGGCGAAGGGGAGGCCACGCAGGTGCGCGAGCTGCCGCTCGACGCCCACCTCGTGATCCTGCGGCGCCCGATCGCGGGCGGCTGATCCCGGCATGACACAGGCGAGCGAGGCGGCCGGCGCGCCGCTGCAAGAGCTCGCGTCAGTACCGTGGCGTGAGCTT
>DASVXS010000121.1:0-3014 GCA_036392575.1 Thermoleophilaceae bacterium
TCGTGTCGATCGTGGTGCGGAGCTTGGGCGCCGGGCGCGGCGACGAGGTCGCGAGCAGCGTGTCGCCCGCGTAGAGCTGGCCGCCCGGCGTGCCGCGCAGGCGCTCGTCGAAGGCCCGCTCGAGACCCGAGCGGCCGATCGGGGCGCCAGGCGCGAAGCCGTGCTCGTACAGGTAGGCGCGCTCGCTCGGAGTCTCGGGCGGGCCGAGCGAGCCCGCGATCGCGCTCGCAGTCGAGCCGAGCGGTGAGCTGCGCGCCTCGGCTGGTCCCTCGGCCAGCACCTTGCCGTCGCGGGAGAGGATGCTCGCCCGCGACGGTGCGCGGAGCGAGCGCCGTAGCGCCTCGCCCCTCGCTACGCCTGGGAAGGTGAGGTTTCGGGACCAGCTCACGTGTCCGTCGCTTATCGGGAGGCGTAGCTGCAGGCGCAGTGTCCCGAAGGAGTGCGTGGTCACGAGCAGCGGGATCTCGACCAGACCGTCGCGGTCCTCCGCGTCGCCGTCGCGGTCGTAGCGCTCCACCGTGGCCAGCCGGCGGGCATGCTCGTAGGCAGCCGAGAAGCGCGCCGCGCGGGTGTGCTTGCGCGAGTCGGAGTCGAGCAGCCGCCACATGGCGCCGTAGTCGCCGTGCACCCACGCGTCTACGAATCGCTCGCCGGTGCGCTGATCGGAGGAGACGTGCCGGGCGCCGACCACGACACCGGCGACGAGCGAGACGAGCGCGACCCCGGCCAGCATTGCAAGCCGCCGGCGGGCGAGTTCCCGGTCGTGGCTCGGGCGCGATCCGGTCGGCGGCGTCATCACTCGCGCCGAGGAGGATGCCCGCCTTCCGCCCGGCTCAGTCATGGCAGGCCGCCGCTAGTGTCTCCGCCTTCTTGACGGCGGTCGATTGGATCATCATCGGCTTTACGCTGCTGATGGCGGTGTGGGGCTACGCACAGGGCCTCATCGTCGGCGCGCTATCGCTGGCCGGGTTCGTGGGCGGTGCGTTTCTAGGTTCGCGGCTCGCTCCGCTCCTCCTCACCCAGGGCTCGCATTCTCCGTACGCGCCGCTCGTGTCGCTCGTGGCCGCCCTCGCGCTGGGAGCCCTGTTCGCGACGGGCCTCGAGATGGTCGGCTTCCACCTGCGCCGCCAGCTGGGGCCGACGCTCGGCGCGCTCGATGGCGCGGGCGGCGCGGTGCTCGTGGCGGCGGTGGGACTCGGCATCGCGTGGATCGTCGGGGCCGTGGCGCTGCAGACGCCCGGCGCGCGCAACTTGCGGTCGGACATCCAGCGCTCGAAGATCCTGACGGCGCTCAACGACGCGCTCCCGCCGTCGGGCCCGCTGCTGAACGCGCTTGCTCGCTTCGACCCACTGCCGAGCATCCGCGGGCCGCTCGCCGACGTCCCGGCGCCGAACTCGCGCGTTGCGCGCGATCCGGACGTGCGCCGCGCCGGAGCCAGCGTGGTGAAGATTCTCGGCACGGCCTGTGGCCTCGGGGTCGAGGGCTCTGGCTGGGTTGCCGGCGACGGGATGGTGGTCACGAACGCACACGTGGTGGCGGGCCAGACCGACACGTCGGTGCAGCTTCAGGGCCAGGGCACGCGCAATTCGGCGCGCGCGATCTGGTTCGACCCGGGGAACGACCTGGCGGTCCTGAGGGTGGACGGCCTGGCGAGCGCGCCGGCGCTGCGGCTGAACACGAACGCCCGCCCCGGAACGAGCGGCGCTGTGCTCGGCTTTCCCGAGAACGGCCCGTTCAACGTGCAGCCCGCGCGCCTCGGACCGACGGCGATGGTCGCGAGCGAGGACGCGTACGGACGCGGACCGGTGCAGCGCAGCATCACGAGCTTTCGCGCGCTCGTGCGGCCCGGCAACTCGGGCGGACCGCTCGTTGACTCGGACGGCAGGGTCCTGACGACCGTTTTCGCGGCCGCAGTGGGCGATCGCGAGGAACGCGGCTTCGGTGTGCCCGATTCCGTGGTCGCGAGTGCTTTACGACGCGCTGGGGACCCGGTTTCCACTGGGCCCTGCGCACGTTGACGAGCGTAGACGCGCCACCCTCAAGTGGGGTACGGGAGTGCCGATGAGAGGGGCATGACCTTCTCGCTGAAGACGGTGGCTGCTGCTGCGGTCGCAGCAGCTCTGATCCCGGCCGGCAGCGCCTTCGCCCACCGCCCCGACTCCGAGCGCACCACCTACCTGCTCTCTCGCTCGATGAACGGTTCTATCCCGAACGGGCCCTCGCGCAACGCTGCGGTCTCTCACGACCAGCGCATCGCGCGCGTGATCGCGTTCGAGTCCGACGGCTCCGACCTGACCTCGGGCGACAGCAACAACGCGACCGACGTCTTCGTCGTCCGGCGCGCAGCCCCATGGGGCCACAACGGCACGTTCTGGACCATGGGCGCGACGACGCTCGTGTCGAAGGGGCTCGGTGGCCAGCCCGCCAACGGCCGCTCCTACCGCCCCGGGGTTGACGGCGACTCGCACCACCCGCCGAGCTGTGTGGCGTTCGTCTCCGACGCCTCGAACCTCGTCCCCGGCGACACGAACGGCAAGCCCGACGCATTCGTCTACAACCTGAACAGCGGCAAGATCGTGCGCGTCTCGGTCGACTCCGCCGGCAAGCAGTCGAACGGCTCGGCCTACGAGGTCTCGGTCGACGGCGCCTGCGAGCGTGCCGCCTTCGTTTCGGACGCGACCAACCTCGCGCTCAAGGGCACGAAGAACGACGCCTGGAAGAGCGCGCGGACGAGCGGCGCGAAGCCCGGCGTCAAGCAGGTGTACGTGCACGTGATCAAGGGCTCGAAGCTCGACGCCGGCTTCAAGGGCCTCACCTTCCTGGCCTCTGCATCGGCCAAGGGCAAGGCGGGCAACGCGGACAGCTTCGACGCCGACTTCGCGCGGGCGGGCAAGGACGTGGTGTTCGCCTCGAATGCGTCCAACCTCACGAAGGGCGACGGCAACGGCACCTCCGACGTGTACGAGCGGAGCTTCGACCGCAAGTACATGCACGTGGGTCACGGCAAGGGCGT
>DASVXS010000122.1:0-8092 GCA_036392575.1 Thermoleophilaceae bacterium
GAGCTGCTGCGCTTCTTCCGCAATCGCCTGCGCCTCGTCATCTCGCTGGTGCAGCCGGTCCTGTTCCTCTTCGTGCTCGGTGGCGGGCTCGCCAACCTGCTGCCCTCGAGCGGCGACGTGGACTACCGCACGTTCATCTTCCCGGGAGCGATAGCGCTGACCGTGCTGTTCACCGCGCTCTTCTCGGCGATGTCGATCGTGTGGGACCGGGAGTTCGGCTTCCTGCGCGAGATGCTGGTTGCGCCCGTCCGCCGCGGCGCGATCGTCGCCGGCAAATGCGCGGGCGGCGCGAGCATCGCCACCCTGCAGGGCGCGGTGATGCTGCTGTTCGCCGGCCTCGTGCACGTTCCGTACTCGCCGGTGCTGCTGCTCACGCTGCTCGGGGAGATGGCGCTCGCGGCCGTCGCCCTCACCGCCGCCGGCATGATGCTGGCGGGGCACGTGACCAAGATCGAGTCATTCCAGGCCGTCGTGCAGTTCCTGGTCCTGCCCATGTTCTTCCTCTCCGGCGCGGTGTATCCGGTGAGCGACCTGCCCGGCTGGCTCTCCGCCCTCAACAAGGTCGATCCGGTGAGCTATGCCGTCGACCCCATGCGCCGCGCTGTCTTCGACCACATCACCGTGCCGGACCGCCTCGAGGCCAGGCTCAATCCAGGCATCTCCTGGGGCGATTGGCGCCTTCCGGTCGCGTTCGAGCTGCTCCTGCTCGCACTGTTCGGGGCCGCGATGCTCATTGTCGCGATCAGGCAGTTCAACCGGATCGAGTAGGGTGGGATAGCCGGTAGACTTGCCGGTGGACCATGGCAGTCGCAATTGACCCAGTCGCAGTCGAGGAGGAAGCCGCCCGCCTGGAGATCGCGGCCATCGCGCGCTTCCTGCAGGAGACGCTTGGCCAGCAGCTGACCGCTTATCTCGCGGGACTGCGCGACCCGAAGATGGTGGGCCGCTGGGCATCCGGCAAGGTCCAGCCCCGCGAGCTCGCAAAGGCCAAGCTCCGTACAGCGTTCCAAGCGGCGCGGATGATCGTCGAGGCCTACGGCGTCGAGACGGCGAGGGCCTGGTTCGTCGGCTCGAACACGCGCCTGGACGACGAGGCCCCCGCGTGGCTGCTCCGTCACGCGAAGGGCATCGACGACCTGCGGTTCGTGGTCCCCACCGCCCGCGCTTTCGCCGGGGCCGGAGACTGAGCACACCGAGCCACGCCTGGCGGCTCGGCCGTCGGGAGGCGCCGCTCGAGTTCGTGCCGCGGCTCTACACGAGCTGGCAGCACCGGTTCGACGACCCGCGGCGCGAGTACCGCACGCTCTACTGCGCTGAGCGCGCCGACACCTGCCTGCGCGAAGTCCTCGCCGACCTGCGCCCGAACGCGAAGGTGCTCGCTGAGATGAGCCAGTTGTTCGGCCGCTCGGTCGCCATCGAGAGCGCTGCCGGCACCGTCCCGCGCGAATGGCGCGACGCTCATGTGCTGCGGCGCGGGCGGCTCGAGGCGCGCGGCGAGCTCGCCGACATCGACTCGGTGCGGCTGCGGCGCCGCCTGGAGCGCGAGCACGCCGGGTTGCTGGCGGCCCACCGCATGGACCACCTCGACATCAGCGAGGTACGCAGCCGCACGCGGCCTGTCACCCAGGCGATTTCGCGGACGCTCTACGAGGATGGCGCCGCGGGCGTGCGCTTCAGGTCCAACCTCGACGACCGGCCGTGCTTCGCGCTGTTCGAGGGCCGCGCTCGGCTGGCGGCGGAGCGCGCCTCGCGCGACACCCTGGTGCGCCTTCGTTCCGACGAGCCGATGCTCATGCGGGTGTGCGACGAGCTCGGCCTCACGCTGCCGGCCTAGCTCGGGACGATCCGTGCCGCGCGCACGACGTTCGCAGAGGCGAGGTCCGACAGGAGCTCGTCCGGAGAGGCTCCGCGCGGCAGCCGCAGCGTCACCGAGTAGCGTCCCAATTCCTCCGACCGCACCGCCTCGATGTCGGCGCCCTCGTCGAGCAACCGTTCGAGCGCGCCGCCCACGCCGCGTTCCGCCCCGGGATCGACCTCGAGCTCGAGCATCACGACCTGCCGCGGCGGCCCGAACTGCTCGATCACCGCTGGACGCACGTAGCGAAGCCCGACGAGTGACAGCAGCACCAGCGCGGTTGCGATGAACGCTCCGAAGTAGTACCCCGCCCCAACCGCCATACCGATCGCGGCCGCGATCCACAGCGCCGCCGCCGTCGTGAGCCCGCGCACGTTCGCGCCCTGGCGGATGATCGCGCCTGCACCGAGGAAGCCGATGCCGGACACGATCTGCGCGGCGATGCGCGTCGGGTCGACGCGCTGGGCGGCGGCGCCTGGCCCGGCAACGAGGAAGTCCTCGAACGCGTATGCCGACACCAGGGTGAAGAGCGTCGAGCCCATGCCGACGATCACGTGCGTGCGCAGCCCGGCCACCTGGCCGCGCGCCTCGCGCTCGGCGCCCACCAGCGCACACAGGACCAGCGACAGCGCCAATCGCAGCGCCACTTCCCAGTCGCTGATGCTCTGAGCCGCCTTCACAGGTGCAGCGTACGCCGCATTGCCGGCGAGACGCCCCACATATAGTTTGCTAAGGTAATTAGCAATGACAATTACTCTTGAGAAGGATGCAAAGGCGGCCCGCCCGAGAGGCGAGGAGCTGCCGGCGCGCCTTCGCCTGGCCATCACCCGCACCGCCCGCCGCCTCCGCCAGGAGGCCGACGCCGGGCTGTCCCCCTCGCTCACCGCCGTACTCGCGACGATCGAGCGCAGCGGCCCCGTCTCACCCAGCCGCCTCGCCGAGCTCGAGCGCATCCAGCGCCCCACAGCCACCCGGCTGCTCGCTCGGCTCGAGGAGCGCGGGCTCGTGACACGCGAGGCCGACGCGCAGGATCGGCGCTGCAGTCAAGTGGCGATCACGGCCGAGGGCCGCTCGCTCCTGAAGAAGCTTCGCTCGCGCAAGAACGCCTACCTCGCACGGCGCTTGAAGCGCCTCGAGGAGGACGACCTGCGGACGCTCGACCGCGCGGCGGACATTCTCGAGCGGCTGCTGGAGGAGGGCGCTTGAGGGCGGCCGTGACGCCGCGGCTCAAGCGGACCTTCGACGCACTCGGCGTACCCAACTACCGGCGCTATTTCGTCGGCCAGGTCGTCTCGCTCAGCGGCAACTGGATGCAGACGGTCGCGGAGCTCTGGCTCGTGCTCTCGCTCACGGGGAGTGCGCTCGCAGTCGGCGTGACCACGGCGCTGCAGTTCACCCCGATGCTGCTCGTGGGTGCGTTCGGCGGAGTGATCGCCGACCGCCACGACAAGCGGCGGCTCCTGATGCTCACGCAGGTCCTGATGGCTCTGCCCGCCTTGGCGTTGTTCGGCCTCACGGCTGGCGGCCTGGTCGAGCCGTGGATGATCTTCGCGCTCGTGTTCGCGCGCGGCGCCGTGAACGCGTTCGACAATCCCGCGCGCCAGAGCTTCCTGGTGGAGCTCGTCGGTAGCAACAAGCTGATCAACGCAGTCGGGCTCAACAGCGCGCTCGTGCAGACCGCCCGAGTGTTCGGCCCCGCGGGGGCGGGCATCGCGATCGCGACGCTCAGCGTGCAGGCGTGCTTCCTCCTCAACGCGCTCTCGTTCGGCGCGATGCTCTGGGCGCTCGAGCGGATGCGGCCCGCTGAGCTGGAACGCAGCGAGCCGGCGCCGCGCAAGCGCGGCCAGCTGCGCTCGGCGCTTCGCTACGTGCAAAGCACCCCGCAGCTGCTGATTCCGCTGTCGATGATGGCCCTGGCCGGCACGTTGGCCTACAACTTCCAGGTGCTGCTGCCGCTGATGGCGCGCTTCTCGTTCCACGGCGGTCCCGGCACGTACGCCGCGCTCACCTCGGCGATGGGCGCCGGCGCGATCGTGGGAGCCCTCGCCGTCGGCACCCGAAAGCGCGTGCCGCCGGCGTTCCTCTCCGGCGCCGCCCTCGTGTTCGGCGGGGCGCTGGCCGTCGCAGCGCTCGCGCCCACGCTCGACCTCGAGCTGATCGCCCTGGCGCTCACGGGCTTGGCGAGCGTGACCTTCGCCGCGAGCGTGAACTCCGCGCTGCAGCTCGGCGCCAAGCCATCGATGCGTGGACGGGTGATGTCGCTCTACTCGGTCGTGTTCCTCGGGAGCACGCCGATCGGCGGGCCGCTGATGAGCCTGATCGCGGGCCACGCGGGCCCGCGCACCTCAATGCTGGTCGGCGCCGCAGCCGCATTGACCGCCGGGCTGGTTGCCCGCATCGCGTACCGCCGCACGCTGGGGATCACAGGCGAGGGCGTCGCACTGCCATCGCCGGGCGGAATCCCGGGCGAGGAGCCGGTGTTGGCGGAGGCGGCCGAGGCCGAAACCCGGCGCAGGCGCGTTTGGCGCCCACGTGGGGAGCACACGGGCCCGCGCCCGCGTCAGGCTTCGCCGCTCGGCTAGCCGACGCGTAGCTTCGCTGCGAGGCGAGCGAAATTGAACGTCCAGCCGACGCCGAAGGCCGGCGGCTGCAGCACGGATCCCTTGGGGTTCCAAAGCGCGTGCTTCACGCGGTCCACGGTCGGCGGGAAGCGCAGGTCGTAGGGAACGACGCCGGCTACTGTGCCGCGCCACTTGCGCTTGCGGGGAGGTTTGCGCAGCTCTTGGCCGACGGCAGCGACCAGAAGTCCGAACGTCGCGAGCTGCAGCAGCCGCTGCGTTGCCCTTCGGACGTGCAACTCAGGCAAGTCCCTCGGCTTCGCACTCGCGCAGGAAGCCTTCGAACAGCCGCCGGTGGCCTTCCTCGTCGTGGAGGATCTGGATGACCATGTCCTGCGTAACCGGGTCCGTTCCTTCGCAGAACTCGATGATCCGGTTGTAGTGCTCGATGGCGCCGGTCTCGGCCTCGATCACTCCGCGGATCACGTGGACGATGTCCACCTGCTGCTCGGGGGGCTGCAGGTAGTTCTGCTCGGCGGTGAATTCGAGTGAGCCAGGAACCGTCCCGTAGAGCTCCTTGATTCGCTGCCCGAACTGCTGAGCGTGTCCGAGCTCCTCCTGGATGTCCTCGTCGAGGGACTCCTTGATCTCCTGAGCGCGGATGCCGTCCGGGTTGATGGAGTTGGCGATGTAGCTCATCACCGTCTCGATCTCCATCCAGTACGCCTTCTCGAGCAGCCCGAGCAGCTCTTCGCGCTCGGACTTGCGTTCGTCGGCCAGGATGCCGTGTGCAGGTGTCGTTGTCATGGAGGCCTGCTTTCCCGCGCGCCCCGCAGGCGAAACGACCGCTATGCGCGGCCGTAGACGGGGATCGCGGCGCCGCTCGTGACGGCCGAGTCGTCCGACACGAGGAAGCGGATGACCTTGGCGATCTCGCTCGGCTGGACCCACTTTGAGTAGTCGGCGTCAGGCTGGCTGCGCCTGTTCGCCGGCGTGTCGATCACGCTCGGGAGCACGGCGTTCGCGCGGACCCCGCGCGCTTTCCACTCGACGTCGAGCGCCTGGATGAGCGCAAGCACCGCCGCCTTCGCCGTCGCGTAAGCCGTGGCGCCGGGGAACGGCCGGAGCGCCGGACGCGCCGACACGCCCACGAATGATCCACCTCCAGCTTCGGCCAGGCGCGGCATCGCGGCACGCGCCAGCAGGAACAGCGGCCTCAGGTTCAACGCGAGCAGCCGGTCGAATTCGTCAGGGTTGGTCTCGTGCACGTGCCCCGTCTCGGCATAGCCCCCTACGAGATTCACGACCGCCCCCAACCCCTCCACGCCGGCCACAACAGCGTCAGCTACCGCCGGATCCAGGAGGTCGGCCTCGACGAGGCTCAGGGACTCGCGGTCCGCGAGCTCCTCTCTGACCCGGTCGCGCTCCCCCTCGATCACCCAGGTCGCCGTGACCGGGTAGCCGCTATCGAGGAGCTCCCTCACGACGGCGGTGCCAAGAGCTCCGGTGCCGCCCGCGACGAGCACTCCCGGGAGCGAGTTCATCGTGTGGAACTTAGCCGTTCGGTCCGGTCCCGGGTCTAAGTTGGACCGCCTTATGGAGCAGCCAACTCTCCTCAACGAGAAGCTGTTCGCGAAGGACCTGACGGACGGGCAGGCCGTGGACACGGTGTTCGTCGTGCGGGAGCGCACCCGGCGTTCGAAGAAGAACGGGGAGGCGTTCCTCAAGCTGCGGCTCGGCGACGTGACGGGCTCGATCGAGGCCGTGGTCTGGGACAACGTCGACGAGATCGACTGCGTGGCGGCCCTCGGCGCCCACGTCCGGGCGGCGGGGCGCTTCTCGGTCGACCAGCGCTTCGGCGCGTGTCTCACGGTGCGCTCGCTGCGCGCAGCGCACGAGTCGGAGTACGACCGCTCGGAGCTCGAGGAGGCGGCGCCCGTGTCCTTCGATCAGATGGTTGCGGACCTGCGCGACCTGGTGTCGACGATGCAGGACGTTCACCTCCGCGAGCTCCTCGGGCGGTGCTTTCGGGAGGGCTCGGCGATATGGAGCCGGTGGAGCACCGCGCCGGCGGCCAAGCGCTACCACCAGGCCTACAGGCACGGGCTGCTCGAGCACTGCTTGTCCGTCGCGCAGGGCGTCAGCGCGCTGTCGGCCACCTTCCCGGGCATCGACCGCGACGTCGCCGTGGCTGGTGCGCTCCTGCACGACATCGGCAAGATCGACGCCTACGAATCGGTGAACGGCGCGATCGACCTGAGCGACAGCGGCAAGCTCCAGGGTGAGATCGCGCTCGGCTACTACACGGTCCGCCGCATGATCGAGGACATCCCAGGCTTCCCCGAGGAAACAGCTGCAGCGCTGCTCCACATCATCCTCTCGCACCACGGCCAGCTCGAGCACGGCAGCCCGGTCGTCCCGTGCACGCGCGAGGCCACGCTCGTGCACATGGTCGACAACCTCGGCGGCAAGCTCGGCAGCTTCGACCGCATCGAGAAGTCGCTCAGCGACGGGGAGCGCTGGTCAGGCTTCGACCGAGCGCTCTCCGGCTCCGCCTATTTCGCATCACCGCGCGAAGCGGCGGCCTAAGCCGCAAACAGCGAAGATCGCCTGCAGGGGCTGGCGCAACCGATGCCGGTGCTTCTCTCTTTGCACGCTTATCCTGCTTGCGGATGGCCAAGGACACCGAAAAGCTCATCCGGCAGCTCTCGCTGATCTCATTCCTGATGGCAGAGCGCCGCCCCGTCACGGCGCTCGAGATCAAGCGCGAGGTCGAGGGCTACTCGGGCATGAACGACGACGCGTTCGCCCGGCGCTTCTACGCCGACCGCGCAGAGCTCGAGTCGCTCGGGATCGAGCTGAAGGTCGACAAGCCCGCCGAGGGGTACTACGAGGCCGAGAACTACACGCTCCCGCCCGAGAATTTCTACCTTCCGCCGATTGAGTTCTCGGACTCCGAGCTTGCGGCGCTGCGCACCGCGCTGAGCCTGCTCGACGGGCAGTTCGCGTACGCCGAGCCGCTGCGCCTCGCGCTCCAGCAGCTCTCCTGGGGCAAGCCCTCGCCGCTCGACACCTCCGAGCGCGGCGCCATCGCCCTCTTCGAGCACGCCGGCGCGAGCGGGCGCGAGCTGTCGCAGAGGCTGTCGAAGATCGAGACGGCGATCTTCCGGCGCAAGACGATCCTTTTCGACTACTACACGATGGGCCGCGGCGAGCAGGGCAAGCGCAAGGTCGACCCGTACCACCTCTACTTCGAGGACGGCCAGTTCTACCTCGTCGGCTACTCACACGAGCGCGACGACATCCGCGTGTTCCGGCTCTCCCGGATCAGGGGCAAGGTCGGCTACTCCACGAAGGCGGAGCACGACTTCGCCAAGCCAGAGGACTTCGACCCGCGCAAGTACGTGGGCCGCGGCAGCTGGCAGCTGGGCGACACCCTCGGAACCGCGCGCATATGGCTCTCGCCGCGGATCGACTGGCAGATCGACCGCCGCGACGGCCGCCGCGGTCGCATGCTCGACGCCTCGCAGGTCGAGGACGCGCCGAGCCAGGGCAGCGTGTTCGAGACCGAGTACGCCGACTCGGGCCGCATGGTCGGCTGGGCCCTGGCGCTCGGCGACCGCGCCCGCATCCTCTCCCCGCCCGAGCTGGTGGAGGAGGCCCACGAGCGCGCGCGGCT
>DASVXS010000123.1:0-7895 GCA_036392575.1 Thermoleophilaceae bacterium
GCGACCGGCGTGCGCGAGTAGATCGGGAGCACCCCGGTGCCTAGGCGCACGCGCTTCGTGCGCGTCGCGTACGCGGCGAGAACGGTGAGCGAGTCGCGCCCAGCGACATGCGTGACGTAGACCGACTCGTAGCCGAGCTCGTCCGCCAGCGCCGCCCGCTGCATCGCCGTCTCGATCGAGCGCCCGACAGAGATGAAGGTGCCGACCGCCAAGGCTGTGGCAGCATAACCGGCGTGCGCGGGAGCCCCTCGTGATCGGCGCCGTGCTGGCCGGCGGTGCGGCGCGGCGCATGGGCGGCACAAAGCCCGCGGCAGAGCTCGGCAAACGCCCGCTCATCTCCTATCCAGTGGCGGCGATGTCCGAAGTGTGCGAGCGGGTGGCCGTGGTGTGCAAGGCGAGCACGCCGCTGCCCGACCTGGAAGGCGTCGAGCGCTGGGACGAGCCCGCGGAGCCGACGCACCCGCTCGCCGGCATCGTCCATGCGCTCGAGCGGGCCGGCGAGCCGGTGCTCGTGTGCGCGGCCGACATGCCGTTCGTGACGGCCGACGCCCTGCGCACGATCGTCCACGCCGGGCAGCGCGCAGCGGGCACGCCGGCGGTGGTTGCGGTCGCCGACGGGATGCTCCAGCCGCTGCTCGCCCTCTACGCGCCGGCGTGTCTCGAGCGCTTCCGCACGGCGGAGGCCGCTGCCCGGCTCACGGACACAGTTGAGGCGCTCGGTCCGGTGCGTGTAGCGCTTCCGGGCCGGCTCGTGACGAGCGTCGACACACCCGACCAGCTCAGCGCCGCGGAGGCCGAGCTGTCCGGACGATCAGCGCCGCGGCCGTGAACGCAGCGGCGATCTGGCCGATCCCGAACGACACGCCGAGGTTGGCCGCGCCGAAGAGCTCACCGAGGCCGACGCCGACGCCGAAGGCGGCGAGCACGATCGCGAGCTGGGCGAGGATGCGCATGGCCGGCGGAGCATAGAAAGCGAAGCGCCCCGCCGGCCGGGAAGGCCGCCGGGGCGCAAGCGCTGCGAGTACTCCGGGGGTTAGCCGCGGAGCAGTTCGAGCACGCTCTGCGACGACTGGTTCGCCTGCGCGAGCATCGACGTGCCGGCCTGCTGCAGGATCTGCAGCTTCGTGAAGTTCGCCATCTCGTCGGCCATGTCCACGTCGCGGACACGGCTCTCCGAGGCGGTGATGTTCTCCTCGTAGGCCGACAGGTTGTTGATGAGGTGCTCGAGGCGATTCTGGGTCGCGCCGTAGGTGGCACGCATCGCGTTGAGGTTGATGATCGCGGCGTCGATCTCCGAGATGTCGTTCGCGCCGGTGGGGCTCAGCTGGAACGCCGAGAGCGGTACGGCCCCGCCGTACAGCGTCATCGTGGTCACCTGGATCGTCTCGCCGTCGTTGGCGCCGACCTGGAACGTGATCGAGATGTTGCCGCTCAGCAGGCTGATGCCGTTGAACACGGCGCTCGTGCCGATTCGCTCCACCTCGGACCACGGCGATCGTCCTGAACAGCGCCACTGTGAACGAGGACGAGGACAAGGCTCTTGCTCTCCAGCTCGGCGCTCAGGACTACATCGACAAGGGGCTCGCTCCGGACGCTCTCGCGGCCGCGCTTCAAAGCGCGATCTCGCAAGCTGGCGCCTGACTGCCCGCCTCACGCGGCCGGAGGGCGACGACAGTCGTCGCCCTTCACCTGGACCACCCGAAGGGACCAGTCGGCGTCCGCAGCCTCCTCGCCGGGCACCGGGAAGAGCGCGCACTCTGTGGGGCTGGCGCAGCCGCATTGCTTCGCCGTCTCGAGCCAGCCCTTCATCGCCTTTGTGCGCTCGAGCAGCGCCTCGACCTCCTCGAGCTTCCGGCTCGACAGCGAACGCATCTGCTCGCCCATGCCGTCGGCGCTGTCGACGCCGTCGATCAGCTCCTTGATCTCGCGCAATTTGAAGCCCGCGCTCTGCGCGACCCCGATGAAGCCGAGCTTGCCGAGCACTTCCGTGCCGTAACGCCGCTGCCCGTGCGTGCGCTCGGGTTGAGGTAGCAAGCCGATGCGCTCGTAGCAGCGGATCGAGGATGTCGCCACACCGGCCCGTCGAGCGACCTCGCCGATCGTCAGCTCCCGGAATCCGTCCATCGTGGATCAGGCCCTTGACTTGAAGCGCAGTTCAAGGGCGATCGTAGTGCGCGCACGGTCACGCACACAACCGAGGAGGTAACGATGACCGTCAAGACACACACTTCGCTCGACCTCGATGCGCTGAAGCGCGGTTACGAGGAGTGGGACATCGACGGCTTGTTGGAGCTCTACGCGGACGACGTGGAGCTGACCCAGGTTGACCGCGACAACCCTCCGAGCTCGCCGCGCGTGCGGCACGGCAAGGAGGTGTTCAAGGGAATGTTCGACCACTGCGCCGCGGCGGGTGTCACGGTGACGGTCGAAAACCTCGTCGCGGATGAGAACCGCGCCGCCGCCACGATCACCTGCGAGTTCCCGGGCGGCCGCAAGGTCGTCGCCAACTCGATCCTCGAGATCGAGGACGGACGGATCGTCCGCGAGCGGGACGTCCAGGCGGGTGACCCGAAGCAGTGAGACGGCGGACCGCTTGCTGATCCGCGGGCAAGCCGGGAGTGACACCAAGTCCTTCAAAGGAGGTACGAGATGCCGAAGGCATCGAAGCAGACCGCTTCCGAGCACGAGTCGGTCGAAGGCTACGAAGGCCACTTCGAGCACTTCGATGGTGGCTGGACCGTGGGCTTCGAGACCTACACCCAGGACGCCGACCTCGCCCCGTTCTTCAAGGGGCTTCCGAATGATCAGTGCCAGTGCGAGCACATGGGCTACGTGATCAAGGGGAAGGTCGCGTTTCGCTCCGGAGATACAGAAGAGGTCTTCGAGGCCGGCGACGCGTACTACGCCGGCCCGGGGCATACCCCGATTCTCTTCGCGGGAACCGAGGTGGTCGAGTTCAGCCCGACCGAGGAACTCGGCCGGACGATGGAGGTCGTGACCAAGAACATGCAGGAGATGGAGGCGTAACGGATATACATCCCCAGCGCACTGGCGCAGGGTGGCACCTGAACCAGCACTGCGGATAGCTCGGCACACCGAGCGACTGGACGAGGTCGTGGCGTTCTACCGCGACGGCATCGAGCTGAGCGAGGTCGGCGGCTTCCGCGGGCACGATGGTTACGACGGCGTGTTTCTCGCGGTGCCGGGCACCCGCGCGCATCTCGAGCTCACCGCCGGCGGCGAGCACGGCGCTCCGGCGCCTCATCCTGAGTCGCTGCTCGTGCTCTACCTCGGTGAGGTCAGGGCCGTGGAGGCAATCCTGCGGCGCGCCGGCGTCGAGCCGGTTGTTCCCGCGAACCCTTATTGGGCGGAGCACGGTGTGACCGTCATGGATCCGGATGGCTTCCGAGTCGTGCTGGTGCCCGAGTGGTGGGAGCCTGCTGGGAACGCGAGGTCCGATCCACACTGATCGTGCCAGGAGGTGGCGTCCGGGGGCGTCGAACAAGCGTCCACCCGCGTTCCGCAGCCCCGCTCCCTGAGCCGAATACCCGGGCGTGAACGCAACGCTCGAAACCCACTCTGCCGTTACCGACGAAGGATCGCGGGAGCTAGTCGTCTTCCGGCTCGACGCGGGCGAATACGCCCTCCCTGTGGCCAACGTGGGCGAGGTGCTGCGCATGGTCGCCATCACGCCGGTGCCCGAGGCGCCCGAGTGGCTGCCGGGCGTGATCAACCTTCGCGGCCGCGTCATCCCGGTCATCGACCTGCGGCGGAAGCTTCATCTCCCCGAGGCGAAGGTCGGCGTGAAGGCCCCGATCATCGTCGCCGAGCACGACGGCGCGCCTGTCCCGATCGTGATCGTGCAGCACATCACCGTCGGCTTCCATCAGGGGCTTGCCGACTGGCTGAACAACGTCACGCCGCTCACCGTCAAGCTCGGCGTGAACGGCGAGCCGCTCCGCGCCGGCGAGGTCGTGATCGCCCCGGGCGAGCACCACATGGCGATTGACTCGGTGAAGCGCGTGAAGCTCACCACTGAGCCGGCGATTGGCGGCCACCGGCCGTCCGTCACGCACATGTTCCGGTCGGTCGCACGCGTGTACGGCAAACACGCGCTCGGCGTGATCCTCACGGGCATGGGCGACGACGGCGCCGAGGGGCTCGTGCAGGTGAAGCGCGCTGGCGGCTGGGTGATCGGCCAGGACGAGGCCAGCTGCGTGGTGTACGGGATGCCGCGCGAAGCGGCTGCGCGTGGAGCGGTGACCGAGGTCTTGCCACTCACCGACATCGCCGGCGCGATCACCCAGGCCTGGTCGCACGGGCGCCTCCCCGTCGTGGTCTAACCGCAACGCACACGGGGGACCTCTTGAAATAAGTTGGCCTATGGCCGACGGCCACATCCTGCTCGCGGTAGGGGCGCTCCTCACTGCCGGCATAGCCCTGTCGCTCCTTGCCGGCCGCCTGCGCTTGCCCGGCCTGCTCCTGTTCCTCGGGTTGGGGATGATCGTCGGCTCCGAAGTCCTCGGCTGGATCTCGTTCGACGACTACCGCCTCGCGCGCACCATCGGGATCGTCGCGCTGGTGCTGATCCTGTTCGAGGGAGGACTCGCGGCCGGCTGGCCGGAGGTCCGGCCGGTGCTGGCGCCGTCGCTCTCGCTCGCGCTCTTCGGGACGCTCCTCACCGCCATCGTCTCCGGCTTCATCGCTGCAGCGCTGTTCGACTTCTCGACTCTCGAGGGGCTGCTGCTCGGCTCGATTCTCGCCGCCACCGATGCCGCCGCGATCTTCGCGCTGCTGCGCGGCTCTACGCTCAGACGCCGGCTCGCGAGGACGCTCGAGGGCGAGTCGGGCTTCAACGACCCGGTGGCGGTCCTTCTCGTGCTGGGCTTCGTCGACTGGATCACGAAGCCGGACTACGGCGTGGTCGACATGATGGGGCTGTTCGCGCGCCAGCTCGGCATCGGCGCGGTGATAGGTCTCGCCATCGGCTGGCTGGCGGTTCAGGGCTTCAAGCGTGCGCGGCTCGCTACGGCCGGTCTGTACCCCGTGGGCTCGATGGGCGCGGCCGCACTCGCGTTCGGCGCCGCCGACAGCCTGCACGGCTCGGGCTTCCTGGCCGTCTACCTCACCGGTCTCGCGCTCGGCGGCGCGAGTATCCCGGCGCGGCGAACCATCTCGGCGTTCCACGACGGGGTGTCGTGGCTGGCTCAGCTCGGCCTGTTCTTCAGCCTCGGCCTGCTCGTGTTCCCGAGCCAGCTTGGTGACGTGGCGGTCGAGTCGGTCGTGCTCGCCGTCGCGATCGTGGTGCTGGCGCGGCCGCTCGCGTCGTTCCTGGTGACGCTGCCGTTCCGGTTCACGAACGGCGAGCGGCTGGTGGTCGGGTGGGCGGGCATGCGCGGCGCGGTACCCGTCGTGCTCGCGACCTTTCCGGTGATCGATCACGTGCCGCACAGCCTGCAGTTCTTCAACATCGCGTTCTTCGTCGTGCTCATCTCCACGCTGGTTCAGGGCGTGACGCTCGAGCCGTTTGCGCGCGCGTTCGGCGTGACGACCGACGAACCCGCACTTCCGCGCCCTCTCGCAGAGAGCGGCACGATCCGCAGGCTCGGAGCGGAGGTGCTCGAGTTCCCGGTGGGATCCGAGGACGCGGTAGTCGGCCGGCCGGTGCGCGAGCTGGGGCTCCCTCGCGATGCGGTCGTGAACGTGATCGTGCGCGGTGCCGAGGCCATACCGCCACGCGGCTCCACTCGAATCGAAGCCGGCGACCGCCTGCACGTGCTCGTGCGCTCCGAGTTCGCACGTGAACTCGAGAGTCTGCAGAACGTGTGGCGCCACGGCCCGCTCGGCGGGGAGAGGGTGGACCGCGCGATGCCGCGGGGCCATCCGGCGGTTTTCACGTCACGCCGCTGGACCGACGCCGACGGCGACCCCGGCCGCCCCGAGACAATCGGCGGCGTTGCGGTGGCGGAGCACCTGCGGACCCGTCGCGACATGCGCGGCGCGCTCGTGATGCTGGCCGACGGGCGTTACGCGGTCACGGGGCCGGTACTCGCATCTGGCGGGCGTCTAGCGGTGCAGCAGCACGCCAGGAGACGGCTGTCACGGTCGGCGAGCGACGCGGAGCGCGCCTGGTGGCAGGAAGTCGTCGGCGCCCTGGCGCGTTGACGCCTAAAGGCCCGCCGAGCGCGGTCGATTACCGGGCGGAACATAGGGGGCTACATGGAGTGGCCCCGGCACGCCATCAAGGAGGATGAGAAGTGTCACTGCGTATTCAGCACAACGTCGAGGGGTTCAACGCCCAGCGTCCGCTCGTCGAGACGGGCGATCGGCTGTCGAAGTCGATGGAGCGTCTGTCGTCGGGCTATCGGATCAACCGCGCTGCGGACGACGCCGCCGGTCTCGCGATCAGCGAGAAGCTGCGTGGCCAGATCAATGGTCTCGCGCAGGCGGGCCGCAACGCCCAGGACGCCGTTTCGCTCGTGCAGACGGCTGAGGGTTCGCTGACCGAGGTCCACGCGATGCTGCAGCGCGTCCGTGAGCTCGCCGTGCAGTAAAAGAACGGCACGCTCTCGACGCAGGACCGCACGGCGATCCAGTCGGAGGTCAACCAGCTCGGCTCGGAGATCGAGCGGATCGGCAAGGCCGCCGACTTCAACGGGATCGACCTGCTCGCTAACGCGAACGCGATCACCTTCCGGGTGGGCGCGAACGACAGCACTCGATCACGGTGTCGACGATCAGCCTCGGCGCCGCGATCGGCGGCAACGTGTTCTCGCTGACCGCGACGGGCACCGCCGACATCTCCGAGATCGATTTCGCGATCTCCCAGGTTTCGGCTCAGCGTGCGACGTTCGGTTCTGTTCAGAACCGGCTCGAGCACACGCTGAACAACCTCTCGACCTACCAGGAGAACCTGGTGGCCTCCGAGAGCCGTATCCGCGACGTGGACATGGCCTCTGAGATGGTCGAGTTCAGCAAGCTGCAGATCCTGCAGCAGGCCGGCACGAGCATGCTCGCGCAGGCCAACCAGGCACCGCAGTCGGTGCTTTCACTGCTCCGCTAAGGAGTCACATAGCCACCGGGGACGAGCCACCCCGAGGGACGGATCGGAGTGGGCGGGCCAAGTGGCCCGCCCGCTCATTTTGTTCAGTGGCGGGTCGAGGGACCCGCCCATCTCGCTTTCTCACTCGTCGTCCTCGTCGCCCTCTTCCTCTTCGGGCTCGCCCTCTGGCTCGGATTCGGGCTCTGGCTCGGGCTCCGGCTCATCGAGCTCCTCGCGGAGTCGCTGAAGCTGCTCGCGAGTGTGGTCCGGGTCTGGACGAGGGCGCTCTGTCACGGCTTCGGCTCTCGGGGATGCGGCCGCGGCTTGGTGTGCATCGCTTCAGCCGGCGTGAGGCGCCAACGGCCGTGCGCGGTTCGCGTCACGTGGCCGTCGTGTTGGAGGCGCTCCAGCAGCGAGCTGATGCCCTCGGGCCGCAGGCCCGCCTCCTTCGCGATCGCGGACTCGCCCATCTCGCCCTCCCGCTTGAGGGCTCCAAAGATCACTTGTAGGCGTTGTTCGTCCACTTGTGGGCGTTGCTCGTCCATGACGCGCGGCTACCCACTGGTGGCGGGCGGAAACCAAGCATGCACTACACGGCGCTGAGCACCGGCCGACTACCCGGTGGTGAGTCTCGACACGGTGATGGCGCGCATCGCCGAGCTCCAGTCGGCCTTCAACGCGCCCGCCGCACAACCCTCCAACAAGTCAACCGCCACCGCATCGACCGCATTCGCGGGGGCGCTCCAATCCGCCACGGCCGCGCAGGCCAGCGGGAGCCTCACCGCAGTGCCGGCCACGGGTAGCGGTGTGGGCGCGCGCATGGTGCAGATCGCGCAGGGCGAGGTCGGCCAGG
>DASVXS010000124.1:0-21861 GCA_036392575.1 Thermoleophilaceae bacterium
TGTTGCGATCGATCAGCGTGACCTCCACCGGCGCTCCGCGGAGCGCCTTCACCGCTTCGAGGCCGCCGAAGCCGCCGCCCACCACGACCACGCGGTGTTGTGGCAAAAGAGACGTCACAGGGTTGGAGATAGTACGTGGCCGCCGCCCCGCAAACGACGGTCTCGGGTGCGCCCTCAGGTCTGCTGTTGCCGCTCGCTCCTGCGAAAGAGATAGATCGCCACCGTGAACGCGATGGCGAGTCCGGACAGCGCTCCGATCTGCGTCAGGAAATCGGTGGAGTCGCTACGCCCTTGCTCGAACTCGGCTGTGATCACGAGGACGCGTCGCACCACCGCGATGAGCCCTATGTAGAGAAAGGGCTCGACGAGGATGCGTCCGCCGAAGTTCACGAGGCGCAGCGTGTAGAGCAGCTCAGCGATGATGAACAGGAGGAGAACGCGGTCGAGGATGAAGACGCCGGTATCGGCGATCTCGCGCGAGCCTGCCCCTTCGATCACGTCTCTGATCGTGCCGACGACGGTGAAGGTCGCGGCTGTCAGCAGTAGGGCCGCCGCGACGAGGTACATGCCGATCTCCACACCGCCGATACCGCTCTGGACGAGCCGCGAGCGGTGAGCAGGCGGCGCGGGGGCGCGGGCGCGCAGCTGATCCGATGCCACGCGGTTCACACGCTGCTCAGCTTCACACCCATGTTTGGGGTTGCAGGTAGGCCGGGCTCGCGCGCCGTCAATGGAGCTCTGGGTCAACACGATCCCAGCCCTTGTTCCCCTTCGCGGCCGGACTATTTCCCGCCGTGGGATCAAATGAGCTACGAGTACGAGCAGCTGGTCAAGACGATCCAGCACAAGGCCGAGGCCTCGTGGGACGAGGCAGAGCGGGCGGCGGAGGCCACGCTCACCACGCTCGCCGAACGACTCTCGGGCGGCGAGGCGCGCGACATCGCCGAGGAGCTGCCCGAGGAGGCCAGGCGCTGGCTCGCAGACGGTGACCGCGCGCAGCCCTTCGACGTGGATGAGTTCCTTCGAAGGGTGGCAGAGCGCGAGCAGACAGACCTCGAGACAGCCGAGCGCCACGCACGAGCCGTGTTCGCCGCCCTTACCCGCACGCTGAGCCGCGAAGAGCTCAGCGACATGACGGCGGAGCTTCCGAAGAACTTCGGGCGGCTGCTACCGGAGCGGGACCGCCGGCCGCCGCCCGAGCCGATGCCGACAGAGGCCTTCGTCAAGCATGTGGCCGACCGTGCCGGGATCGACGAGGAGGCGGCTCGGCGTGCGACCGACGCGGTGCTCGAGACGCTCGCAGAGAAGCTCGCCGGCGGCGAGGTGGACGACCTCGCGGAGCAGCTTGCGGACGAGCTGCGCCAGCCCCTGCGACGCGTCAGAGACCGAAAGGCGCAGCCAATGCCGCTGGCGGACTTCGTGCAGCGTGTGGCCGAGCGGGAGGGCGTCTCCACCAAGGAGGCGCGCGAGCACGTACGGGCCGTGTTCCAGACGCTTCGCGAAGCCGTCACCGGCCAGGAGTGGGAGGACATGACGGCTGAGCTCTCAAACGACTACACACCCGTGCTCACGGCCGCGTAGGCGCCCGAGGTGACCGGCCGCTCGTGATCGCGTACGACGAATTTCTCGAGATCGTCGCGCAGGAGGCTCGGCTGGATCGTGACTCCGCCGACCGCGCGTCGCGAGCCGTACTCGAGACGCTCGCGGAGCGCATCGACGCCGGCGAGGCGCGGGATCTCGCCGGCCTTCTCCCTCCCGAGCTCGCCCCATCGCTCGGCCACCTTGGACCCGCGCAGGCCTTCGATCTCTACGAGTTCGTTCGCCGGGTCGCCGAGCGTGAGGGTGTCGACCTCGATACCGCGGAGTTACACACGCGCGCGGTGTTCACCGCGTTGGGACGCGCGGTCGGAGACAAGGAGCTGAGGGACCTGGCTGCTCAGCTGCCGGACGACTTCGGAAGGCTGCTGCCCGCCGGGACGCACTTCGAGACGATCACTGCCGACGACTTCCTCGATCGCGTTGCGCGACGGGCCGGTATGGATCGTGGCGAGGCGCGGCGCGCGACCGATGCGGTGCTCGAGACGCTGGCCGAGCGGATCGCGGGCGGCGAGGTCGAAGACCTCATGGACCGCCTGCCGGTGTCGCTGCACGAGCCGCTCAGGCGCGGGTTGGAGCGAACCGGAGGAACCGCGGCCGGCATGTCGCTCGAGAGGTTCGTGAGGCGTGTGGCGGAGCGCGAGGGCACGAGCGCGGGGCAGGCCGCCAAGGCCGCTCGGGCGGTCCTCACGACGCTGCGCGAGGCGGTCGGGGAGCTCAGCTTCCTCGACGTGGAGGTACAGCTTCCAGACGGATACGGGGTGGTGACAAGACTTGGGCGGTCCTGACACACAGACGGAGCGGTTCGGCATATCGGAGGTGGCGTTGCAGCTGCTCCAAGCGGACATGCAGCGCCTCGAAGACCGAATGCGCGACGAGAAGTTCGCGCGCGAGCTCTACCGCGCTTTGGCGGACAACAAGTGGACCAAGGAGGGCGAGTCGGTCGCCCTCAGTTGGAGGCGAGCGGAGGAGCTGATCAACGCGGTGCGGCGAGGCCACCGCGCGGCGCCGCTCGCGCTCGCCGAGACCGGTGGAGAGGGGGAGCTCGACCGCAGCATTCGTGAGGCGTTCGAGCCGCTCGGCTGGCGGATCGAACCGCTCGACACGAGCAGGCACGACCCGGATCACCTGAGCTCGCCCGAGGATCCGCCGCCGGACGAGGCCGCGCTCAAGAGGCTGAGGCGGAAGAGCTAGGACAGATGCGCTACGACGAGTTCGTCGCCAGGGTGAGCCAGCTCGCCGGGGTGGCTCCGGGGGAGGCCGCAAAGGCCACCCGAGCCGTGCTCCAGACGCTGAGCGAGAGGATCGGCCCGAAGGAGTCGGCCGACACGGCGTCACAGCTGCCCAAGGAGCTCAAGGATGCGTTCCGACCCGGGGCCGTCGCCGAGCGCTTTGACGCGGCCGAGTTCGTGCGGCGGGTGGCCGCGCTGACCGGGCTCGATCCATCCGTCGCGCGCACCCGCACGCGCGCCGTGTTCGCGACGCTTTCGGAGGCGGTCAGCGAGGGAGAGCTCGAGGACTGGCAGTTGGGGCTCTCGACTGACTACGTGGACCTGGCCGCCCGCCCCGCCGAGGTCGGAGGCCAACCGCGCTCGGGGATTCGCGGACCTCGCAGGCCTGCGGACAGTCCGATCGGCGCCCATGACTTTCTGCTGCGCGTCGCCCAGCGTGCGGGGCTCGAGGAAGAGCGGGCGCGAGCTGTCACGGAGGCCGTGCTCGAGACGTTCGGCGAGCGGATCGCCGGCGGGGAGGCGGAGGACCTCGCCGCCCAGCTTCCCGAGCCGCTCGGCGCGCCACTGGTGCGGGCCGGGGCCGACCCCGAGCCGATTCCGCCCGCGGAGTTCGTCAGGCGGGTGGCAGAGCGCGCAGGCGAACCTCCGCCGGTCGCGCGCGAGCACGCACGCGCCGTCCTCACGACGCTGCGCGAGGCGGTGACGCTCAAGGAATGGAGAGACACCGAGGCCGAGCTGCCACGCGAGTACGACGCGTTGCTCGCCTAATCAGCGGTCAGGTCGGCCGCCGCCTCAGCCACCGGGAGCGGTGCCGAGCTTGACGGAGAGGGTTGTCCGCTGTCCGGTGCGCCTGAGCACCTTCACCTGAACGCTCTTGCCCGGCTTGAGTCCGGTCAGCACCATCTGGAGCGCCTCGGTCGTTGGAGTCGGCTTACCGGCCACGGCAACAATCACGTCGCCCGGCGGGACGCCCGCGCGGTCCGCCGGCCCGTTCTTCTGCACGCCCTCCACCAGCACGCCGCCGCCCACGATCGTCGCCGCCTTGATGCCGAGGAACGCGCGCTGCGCCTGCGGCACGTGGCCGGATGTGATCAGCTTCGCGGCCAGTGTCCGCGCCGTGTTGCTGGGGATCGCGAAGCCGATGCCGGGCGCCTGCGCACCGCCGAACTCCGGGTCCGTGGCAGCCAGCGTCGGAATGCCCATCACGCGTCCGGTTATGTCCACGAGCGCCCCTCCCGAGTTACCCGGGTTGATGGGCGCGCTCGTCTGGATGGCGGAGGGAATCACCGCTCCGTTCCCCTCGGACACCGTGCGCCCTACAGACGACACGATGCCCTCGGTCACGCTCGAGCGAAGGCCAAGCGGATTGCCTATCGCGAATGCGAAGTCGCCCACCTTGATGTTCGACGAGTCGGCGAAGGAGGCGGGATGCGGTCTTGCCCCATCGAGGCGCACCACGGCGATGTCGTTTGGCGGGTAGGTGCCCACGAGCGAGGCCTTGTGCTGGGAGCCGTTGGCCAGCGTGACCTTGAACTCCTTGAAGTTGCCGACCACGTGGGCGTTGGTGACGATGTGACCCTGCCCGTCGAGTACCACGCCGGAGCCCAGGCCCGAGGAGGTCTGGACCTGAACGACGGCCGGCGAGACCGTCTTCACCACCTGGACGAATTGGCGCTGGAGCGTGGCGGCGGAGGGTGAAGCCTGCACCGCCGGCTTGGTGGACACGGTCACCGTCGCGCCGCTCTTGTCGCCGCCCCCGCCGCAGCCGGCGGCAGCGACAACGAGCGCAGTCACAGCGGCCGCCGACAGACGCAGATGGATGGAGCGGAACATCGACCGACCTCTAGGTCCAGATAGGTCGCGGGGCCGGTTCTTCAAACCGGAAGCAGGCCTGTTTGCTGGCGCAAATAGCGGGTAGCCCGACCGCGAGGACGTGATGACGAAAGCGAGAAGAGCTCGCGCTCCCCGGCCCGGTTTTCTGAGCACCTGCTCAGGGCACCTCCGGAGGCGGTAGATCCCCCGAACGCCCGCGCACCATCAAGAACAGCGAAAGGGCAAGCCCGACGATTCCGACGATCATCAAGACGAGTCCCGCCGTGTCGAGGTTGATGCCCTCGACGTGCGCGGTGACGGCGTATTTGAGGATCGCCCCCGCCGCGATGAGAAATAGGCTCGTGCCCACCGCCATGGTCGCTACGCGTGGAATAGTCCGGCGCGTGCGCCCGACAACCTCGGCGGTGGGTGCGTAAGGGTCCCGGTGAGCGGCTTCGAGTTTCGCTATCGCCTCGATGGCGGCCCGCCCACGGTGCGGCGGTTCCGGATCAAGGGCCCGCAGACAGTGACCCGGGGAGACATCGTCAACCTGGAGAGGGGCGAGGTCGATCTTGCCGCGACGATGGACACCAAGCTGCTCGGCGTGTCGCTCGAAACCAAGGCGGGCTCGAGCGAGCCGGCGGACATCGAGATCATCGTCGACGGCGACGCCGTGTACAGCGTCGACGATTCCGAGGCGCGCCGGCGGGGCGACTATCTCGACGTGAACGGACTGACCGGCGCCCAGGGTGTAAGCGGCGGCCTGAACCAGGAGTTCATGGTCGTGGTCGACTCGCCGGCGGGCGACCCGACGCTAGTCCGGATCAGGTACGGGAAACACGGCTCGCCGGCCGAGGGCGCAGACGAGAGCGAGGCCCGAGCGCGGCTCAACGCCGCGGTCGCCCGGGCCGTGACCCGCGTCTTCAGGAGCCACGTCGGGCGAGGTCCGACCAAGGCTGAGGCCTTCTTCCGCCGGCACATCGTGGTCGTCGTGATGGAGGACGTGATGACTCGCGAGGAGCACAGCCTCGCGGCCGGCGGGAAGACGGAGACGGTCCATGAAGTGCACAACGCACTTCAGGGGACGATGAAGGAGGATCTGGTGCGTGCGGTCGAGGAGCTCACGGACCGCAAGGTCGTCGCCTTCATGAGCGACAGCCAGGTTCGCCCCGACTTCGCCTCTGAGGTGTTCGTGCTGGACGGACCCGTGCTGATGTCAGGGCCCAGACCCTGAGTCAGAGCGGGCTCGCAAAAGTTCCCGACTAGCGCAAATTCGGGAGCCGTTCGGAGGTTTGCAAGCGCTCTAGCACGGACAAAATCCGCACAGTCTCGGCGCTGCGAAGCGGGCTCCGGGATCTGCTCCACAAGACGGTAAGGCGCCGGGTGCGGGAGCTCGGGACCCATCGTCAGGCAAGCGAAGCCGGCGGAGGTTCTCGAGTGCCCTACGTTGACTGCGCGCGCTGCGGCCTCACAACCGTCAGCGCGGCGTACCGCTGGGCGGTCGAGGGATGCCCGAGATTGTGGAGCCGAACTGCCCCGCCCCAGGCGGACGTCGCCGGGGCGCTCACGGAGCCGGCAGTTCGGCGACACGCCCGCCCAGGGTTTCGCCGACCCACCGGGACGCGTCGGCTTCGGCGGCCTACAACCCGCGGCCCCACTGACCCACGTAGGAGAAGCCATGACCGCTCGATCCGCCGTCGCTCATCGGATGCCCTCGGGCAATGGAAGGCGGAAGCCGCTCGCGGCTGTGGATGAGCGCAAGCTCGTATCGGCGGCGCAGCGTGGCGATGCAGCTGCGCGCGAGGCGGTCGTCGAGGCTTTTGAGCCATTCATCGGCGGCGCGGCTCGCGTCTATCGCGGTTCGACCTCGGTGCACCGTGAGGAACTGATGCAGGAGGGCGTCGTGGGCCTGCTCACGGCCCTCCGCCGCTATGACGCCCGGATGGGAACGCCCTTCTGGGCATACGCGTCCTGGTGGGTGCGCCAGGCGATGCAGCGGCTCGTCGCCGAGCTTGGGCGGCCCGTCGTTCTCTCCGACCGGGCGCTGCGCCAGTTGGCGCGCGTCAAGGACGCACGGAGCGAATGCCTGCGCTCTCGCGGGCACGAGCCGACGCTCGTGGAGCTTGCTGGCGACACGGGCTTCTCCAAGTCGCAGGTCGAGAGCCTGCTGGCGGTGGAGCGGCCGCCGCGGGGTCTCGACGACCCGCGCCACGGCGACGGAGGATCGTCCGATCCACTCGTCGAGACGGTGGCGGATCCACGAGCCGAAGACGAGTACGACCGCGTCCTCCCCGGGCTCGAGACAGAGAAGCTGCGCGACCTGTACGGGAGCCTGCGCGGGCGGGAGGGAGCGATCCTCCGCGCGCGCTTCGGCCTCGACGGGCCCGAGCAGACCCTGCGCGAGATCGGCGCCGGGCTGGGGCTCAGCGCCGAACGAGTACGGCAGATCGAGGAGCGAGCGCTCGACAAGCTGCGCGCGGCCGTTTGTTGAACCGCGGTCTGGGTGGCCTAGGCCAGGAGCGAGTCTTCGTCGCGCGCAAGGAGCGCCATGAAATCGGATTTGCGTCCAGCTACCGCTCCGGCCACCGATGGTCGCGTGATCGTGACGAACATCCCCGCGCGGCTGGATCGGCTGCCGTGGTCGCGCTTCCACTGGCGAATCGTGATCGGCCTCGGGACGGTCTGGATCCTCGATGGCCTCCAGGTGACGGTGGTGGGGTCGATCGCGCCGAGGATGACCGAAGCCGGCAGCGGGGTAAGCCTCTCGACCGCGGATGTCGGAACGGCGGCTGCGCTCTATGTCGCGGGTGCCTGTATCGGCGCGCTCTTCTTCGGCCATCTCACCGACCGCTTCGGGCGCAAGAAGCTCTTCATGCTCACGCTCGGCATCTACATGGCTGCGAGCGTGCTCACAGCGTTCGCGTTCGCGCCCTGGTACTTCTTCCTCTTCCGCTTCCTGACCGGCTTCGGGATCGGAGGCGAGTACTCGGCGATCAACACGGCGATCGACGAGCTCATCCCGGCGCGGAACCGGGGCCGGGTGGACATCGCGATCAACGGCAGCTTCTGGGTCGGCGCAGGCATCGGCAGCGTCGCGTCCTTGTTCTTCCTGGACCAGGACCTGTTCGCCGCGAACGTCGGCTGGCGGCTCGCCTTCACGATCGGCGCGGTGCTCGGCCTCGGCATCCTGCTGGTGCGCCGAAACGTGCCCGAGAGCCCACGCTGGCTGTTCATCCACGGCTACGAAGACGAGGCCGAGCGGATTGTCGACCAGATCGAGGCCGAGGTGCGCGCAGAGACCGGCGAGGAGCTCCCCGAGCGCGGTGAGAGCATCGCCGTCCGCCAGCGTCAGGCCATTCCCTTCCGTGAGATCGCCCGCGCCACCGCCAAGCACTATCCGAAACGCGGCGTCCTCGGGTTGGCGCTCGTCATCGGTCAGGCCTTCATGTACAACGCGGTGACCTTCGACCTCGGCACGATCCTGAGCAGGTTCTTCGACGTCGGATCCGGCGCGATCCCGGTGTTCATGGTGATCTTCGCGGCGGGCAATTTCCTCGGGCCGCTCCTGCTGGGACGCCTTTTCGACACCGTGGGCCGGATCCCGATGATCTCCGGCACGTATCTCGTATCCGCGGCAAGTGTCGCGGTGCTCGCCGTGCTGTTCCGGACGGACTCTCTGACGAAGTGGTCTTTTGAGGCGCTCGTGGTCGCAACCTTCTTCTTCGCGTCCGCCGGCGCAAGCTCTGCCTACCTGACGGTGAGCGAGATCTTCCCGATGGAGACGCGTGCGCTCGCCATCGCGCTGTTCTACGCGATTGGCACGGCGATCGGGGGCATCACCGGGCCGCTTTTGTTCGGCAAGTTCATTCACAGCGGTAGCGCCGACCAGGTGGCAACGGGCTTCTTCATCGGCGCCGCGGCGATGGCCTTGGGCGGCATCGCTGAGCTGCTGTTCGGCGTGCGCGCGGAGGGCAGGTCGCTCGAGGGAATTGCCAAGCCGCTGACCGCCCTGGAGGTGGAAGGAGAGCCCGGCGCAGTTGCGCCCGCGGAGCAGACAGCAGCCGAGCGCGAGCGCGAGGAGCGCATCCACGACCGCCGCGCTCGGCGCGAGCGGTACGAGCGCGAAGGTCTTCGTCGCTACAAGCCCGGGCCCGGCACCACGTTCTACTCGCCGGGCATGCTCGGCACGGCCGGCACGACGAGCCGCTACAACGCCATGGCCGAGGAGGACCTCGACCGCGAGATCGAGTCGCTCCAGCGAGCGTTCGATGAGCGCGGCACCGTTAGCGGAGAGGAGCTCGAGAACGCTGTCCGCGGCGAGGGGTGGGGTCCGGGGCGCTTCGACGATGCCCTCCGGGAGGCGGTCGGCGAGGGCCGGGTGCGGCGAGTGTCGCGCGACCGCTACGGGCCCGCCAACGGCGACGGGCGGCCGGGCCGCGAACCCGCGCCCACGGGACGCTGATCGAGGCGTCGCTCGCTCGTTCGAGCGGGCCTTGACTGCGCGCGCACGCCGCCTATCTCGACAGTTGACGCCCCAGTGAAGGAGGACACCATGGCCTTGCCAGTTCGTCGGTCAGCACCACCGGGCACCAGGCTCGCCCGCCGGGACCCGTTCAGCGATCTCGAGCAGCTGCAGGCGCTAACTCAGCAGCTCATGGAGGGATTCGTGCCTGGAGCAGGAGACGGTGAGGGCATCGCATGGTCGCCGCCCGTCGACATCGAGGAGACCGAGGACGCATGGGTCGTCGAAGCGGAGCTCCCTGGCGTTGATCGCGAGGACGTACACGTAGACGTCGAGGGCAATGAGCTCACGATCTCCGGCGAGATCAAGGAGCGCGAGCGGACGGGGATCCTGCGCCGGCGTACGCGCCGGACGGGACGGTTCGAGTATCGAGTCATGCTTCCGGGCGATGTCGACGCCGACAACGTGGACGCATCGCTTCACGACGGAGTGTTGAACGTCCGCATACCCAAGCCCGAACGTGCCCGGCCTCACCGAGTGGAGGTGAAGGCCACGTAGCAGCCGCATCCGCGGGCGCATCGTGAGAAGGCCGCGACCGGTTCTGCTCCCCGCGTCTCGCGCGCTGCGCCCAGCTCGACGGCGCGCTCGTCGGCCCGTAGCACGACCTCCGGGTCCATCACCGCGAGGAGCGCCTCGATGTCCCCGTTGCGCGCCGCCGCGAGAAACGAATCAACATGGACATTCTCGTAACAGGCGGCACGGGGACACTCGGGCGCCACGTGGTCCCGCGGCTCCGTGACAGCGGCCACGACGTACGGGTGCTCAGCAGGCAAGCCCGCGGCCCCGATGAAGGCGTCGAGTACGTGACCGGTGACCTCGACACCGGCGAGGGAGTCGAACTCGCCGTGGAAGGTGCCGATGTCGTCGTGCACTGCGCGGGCAGCACCAAAGGCGACGAGGACAAGGCGCGGAACCTGGTCGCCGCGGCGTCGCGGGCGGGGGCGCCCCACGTGGTGAACATCTCCGTCGTCGGCGCGGATCGCGTGCCGGTCGTCAGCCGCGTCGACCGCGTGATGTTCGGCTACTTCGCATCGAAGCGGGGCGCGGAACACGTGGTCGCCGAATCCGGGCTGCCGTGGACCACGCTACGCGCCACTCAGTTCCACGAACTGATGTTCACGACGGTGCAGCAGATGACCAAGTTGCCGGTCGTACCTGCCCCGGCAGGGTTCCGCTTTCAGCCCGTCGCCGCTGACGAGGTGGCAGCCCGGCTGGTGGAGCTTGCGCTAGGCGAGCCGGCGGGCCTGGTGCCTGACATAGCCGGGCCGCGGGTGTACGAGATGACGGAGCTGGTTCGCGAATACCTGCGGAGCCGGGGCAAGCGCCGCCCGATCCTGCCGCTTCCGCTCCCGGGCAAGGCCGCGCACGCGTTCCGCGAGGGAGCCAACCTTGCCCCCGAGCGGGCGGTCGGCCGTCGTACCTGGGAGGAGTTTCTCGCCGACCGGACGACGTCGCTCAGTCAGGCCAGATGAGTACCGCGCGGTGCTTGACGGCTGACGGTTCAATCGCCAACCGTGGCCAGTTGTGCCAGCAGTGCGCGGGTTTCCTGTCGCTGCGAGTCCGTGTCCCGCATTGACCAGGCAAGGAGCCAGAGGGCCGACTTCTCGTCCTCGGAGAGCTCTGCTCGATTGATCATGTCCTCCACGCTTCCGAAAGGCTCGCCTGCGCTCATCCTGCGCTCGATTTCGCCTCGGCCTTCGGAAAGGCCCGTCAGTTTGGTGCGGGACATGCCCACTCCTCTCGCCCGTGCCCAAGTTGATCTGAGGAGGGCTCGGTTTCGGGTGTCTGTGCGAGGCGCTTGGCCACGTCGGGGGGCGCTCGACTATTGCAACTGGGGCGTGAGGCTCGCGTGAGGATCTGTGCGGTGCGGGCACAGGATCTTGTTAGAGATTGGCGATCTTCCAGCTATTTGCGCGGCTTCGCCCCTCGGCGAGAGAGGCCGGCGTCCGGGATCAGCGGTGCGAAGCGGTATCCGACGCCCGGCTGGGTGCGGACATAGTCCTCTCGCCGGCCTGCCGGCGCGATCTTCTTGCGAAGGTTCGAGATGTGGAATCGCAGCGTGTGGGTGTCGGTTTCGTAGCCGGGCCCCCAGACCTCGAGCAGCAGAGCCTGGTGTGTCATCAGCCTGCCGCGGTTTCGCACCAGCACACGCAGCAGGTCGTGCTCGATCGGCGTCAGGTGGACCTCGCGCCCACCGGCTCGGATGGTTCGAGCGGCCAGGTCGATTTCCAGGGCGTCGACGACCACGATCGGGTCATCGGCGCTCGGAGTCGCGCGGCGGAGGACAGCCTCCAGCCGTGCGATCAGCTCGGCCGTTGCGAACGGCTTGGTGATGAAGTCATCCGCGCCCGCCTTCAACGCGCGCACCTTCTCTTGCTCGGCGTCGACCGCAGAAAGCAGGAGGATCGGCATCTGGCTCCATTCACGGAGGCGCCGGCACACTTCGACCCCGTCTCCGTCCGGCAGCAGCAGGTCGATGATGGCCGCCTCCGGCGGGCGGAGCGCGGCCTTGTCGAGGGCCTCGTCGGCAGTCGCCGCCGGCACCACCTCGAAGCCGGCTTCCGACAGGACGAGGGTGAGAGCCCGGAGGATTTGCGGCTCGTCGTCGCAGATGAGGACACGCGTGCCCGTCACCGTGCGGACATGCCTTTCATCGCGTCGGGCGAGGTGCGCCCTGCAAGACCGTACGAAGCGCTCGCGTTAGATCGGCGGCTCGAAAGGGCTTTCTGACGTAGCCGCGCGCCCCGAGCGCCACGCTTCGCTCGACCGCGGACGGGTCGGCATGAGCGGAGAGCACGATCACGGGCAGGCGCGTGACCGTGCTTCGGCCACGAAGCTCCTCCAGCACGTCCCACCCGTCCACGCCCGGCATCCGCAGGTCCAGGAAGACAGCGTCAAGTTTTGTCTTCCCCATCAGGTCGAGCGCGTCCTGGCCCCCGCTTGCCTCGATCACCGCGTAACCCGCATCCTCCAGCAACAGGCGCGCAGCGAGCAGAATGTCGGGCTCGTCATCGACCAGCAACACGGTCTGACGCATTACTCCGCTCCTTCGACCCCTCCGACAGCGGCAACGTGAAGAGGAACGTCGATCCCCGGCCAGGCGCGCTCTCGACCCAGACTCTGCCTGAGAGCAGCTCGACGTACCGCTGCACGATGCTGAGCCCTATGCCCGTGCCCCGCTTCCCCGAGACCACGGAGCCCTGGTAGAAGCGCTCGAAAACTCGCTCCTGCTCCTCGGACGGAATTCCGATGCCGTCGTCCTGGACAGCAACGACGGCTTCGCCGTCCTCGGTCCAGGCGATCACGCGGATCGTCGAGCCGTCCGATGAGTACTTGGCTGCGTTCGTCAGCAGGTTCACGAGGATGCGCTCGAACGCCCGCTTGTCGGCCTGGACCTCCAGCTGGTCTGGAACCTCGAGCGAGGTGTCGCGTTTGCCGATCGCGGCCTGGCTCAGCTCGACGCAGCGCAGCACGGCTTCTCGCAGGTGAACCGGGCGGTGCTCAAGGGCCACCTTGCCGGCTTCCAAGCGCGAGTAGTCGAGAAGCTGCTCGATCATCCCGCTCATGTCCGCGGCGTTCTCGAAGATGCGCTCCACAAGGTCGGCCTGATCCTGACGTGGTGCCGCGCTCGCGTTGCGCATGACTTCCGCCAAGGCGCCGATCACCGTTAGCGGCGTGCGGAGCTCATGTGAAACCGTCGATAGGAACTCGTCCTTCAGCCGGTCGAGGTCACGCAGGCGCTCCACCGCGTCCCTCTCTCCCGCCAGCGCTAGCCGCAGCCTTTCCTCTGCTCTCTTCCGACCAGTCACATCCCGGATCGCCGCTGAGACGATCGTCCCGGTTTCGGTTGTGAGGGGACTGAGGCTGATCTCCACCGGAAACTCGGTTCGGTCCTTGCGCACGGCGAAGAGGTCGAGGCCGGCGCCCATCGGGCGCACCTGTGGATCGGCGAAGTAATCGTCTCTGAGGGGGTGGCGATCTTTCAAGCGCTCGGGCACGAGCACCTCCACCGGCTTCCCCAGCAGCTCCTCGCGCCGGTAGCCGAACAGCTCCTCCGTCCGGCGATTGACGAGCTCGATCAGTCCATCGGTGCCGACGATCACCATCGCGTCCGGTGCCGCCTCCAAGAGGGCGCGGAACTTCTCTTCTGCTTTCTTGCGCTCCGTCACGTCTCTGATCGCCGCGGAGACGACCGTCCCGCCCTCGGTCTGGAACGGACTGAGGCTGATCTCGACCGGAAACTCGGTTCGGTCCTTGCGCACGGCGAAGAGGTCGAGCCCGGCGCCCATCGGGCGCACCTGTGGATCACCGAAGTAACGGTCTCTGACGGCGGGGTGGCGATTTCTGAAGCGCTCGGGCACGAGTACCTCCACCGGCTTCCCCAGCAGCTCCTCGCGCCGGTAGCCGAACAGCTCCTCCGTCCGGCGATTGACCAGCGCGATGTGTCCGTCGGTGCCCACAATCACCACCGCGTCTGGTGCCGACTCCAAGAGCCCACGGAACCTCTCTTCCGCTCGCCTGCGCGCCGTGACGTCGCGGGCGATCGTTGACGCTCCGATGATCTTCCCCTGACGATCCTTGATCGGCGAGACCATCAGCGAGACGTCGATGTGATGCCCGGTCTTGGTTTCCCGCACGGCCTCATAGGGGTCGACGCGCTCGCCGCGCCTGACCTTGTCGAGAATCTCGGGCTCGTCGTTGTCGTGGTTCGCGGGCACGAGGAGCCAGACCGGCCTGCCGAGCATCTCCCCGGCGGAGTATCCGTAGATCCTCTCCGCCGCTGCGTTCCAAGTCGCGACGATGCCCTGCAACGTCAGACCGATGATCGCGTCGTCGGAGGATTCGACGATCGCGGCCAGGCCGATGCCAGCTTCGTCGTTCCCGCTGTGGCGCTCAGGGGGCCGAAGCTGCCGGATCGCCTCGCGGAGCCGGCTGAGGTCGTCCTTGCTGACTGTGCGCGCCCCAACCGCGCCTGCCTCTTCTTCGATCCCCGGGCTCAGGTAGGCCGAGCAGATGATGATCGGACGCTCGAATCCGGTTCCTCGGATTCGTCGTGCGACCTCGAGCCCGTTGAGGCCCGGCATCCTGTAGTCGACCACCAGGCCGGCAAAATGACGGCTCCGCCCCACCCGCGCCAGGGCCTCTTCACCGGACGCCGCCTCCTCCGTCTCCCAGCCATCGAGTGCGAGCACGGCCCCAAGCGCCAGCCGTACGTCATCCTGGTCGTCGACGATCAGGATCTTCGTGCCCCCCTGGGACTGCTGCACCGCCGATCCCGCGCTCCCGGGCATCAGGCGGCGCGCCCTTGCTGGCGGCTCACTCGGCGCAAGCTCGGCGAACGCAAGCTAGTGCGAGTGCATCCCATTGGTGCCGTTCTCCTCGCTGTCTCCAGTTAGCGCGTCGCGGTAGCTGTCCAGCGCCCCGCGGAGCTCGCGTTCGTAAGCGTCGTCAGCGGTTTCGATCGCACGGAGTAGACCGACGGCCTTTGCGGCCCAATCTCGGGTCACCCCGTCGTGCACCGCCATCGCCTGCTGGAGAGCGTCGGCGGTGTCGGCATCTTCCAGGGCCTGCTGGAAGCGCTCGTCTCCCCGTATCCGCCCCGGCAGTGCAGCCTCGAAGGCAGCGGCGGCCGGCGCGAGCGCGCGTTGGCGCCGGTACAGGGCGGCCCAGAGTCGCAGGGCCAGCCTTATCTTCGGATTGCGAGTCCGGTCGGGCGTGGGCGAGGCCTCCCCGGGGATGTCTGTCGTGGGTCGGGCCTGGCCCGAATACTCACATGCCGAGCTGACTGCGGCGTCAGTCCGTGGGGTTTTCGTCCCGAATTTGCGAGGTTTTCTCAGCCACAACCAGACGTGGCTGCCGACTCAGCGCGGCGGGTTCGAGGCCGGATGCGCGGGCACGGCGACGTGTGGCTCGAGCCCGCGCGCCCGCGCCTCGTCGATCGAGACGATGTCCCGGCCGAACGGCAGCAGCGACACCGGGATCAGCTTGAAGTTGGCAAGCCCGAGCGGGATCCCGATCAGTGTCAGGCAGAGCAGCACGCCGGTGATCACGTGGCCGAGCGCGAGCCACCAGCCGCATAGGACGAACCAGATCACGTTCCCTATCGCCGAGCCGGCGCCCGCGTCGGCGCGCTTGATGACGGTCTTGCCGAAGGGCCACAGAGCGAAGACGCCGATGCGCAGCGCTGCGATCCCGAACGGGATGGTGATGATCAGGATGAAGCAGATCAGCGCCGCGATTGCGTACCCGATTGCGAGCCACAGCCCGGCGAGCACGAACCAGATGATGTTCAACAGCAGACGCATGGCTACCTCCGTTCAACGGTTCAGGCCCTCGTCCGGGGTCGCGAACAGCCGCTCGGCGGGCGGATTGAGGTCGTCGAAGCGTTCGACGATCTGCGCGGCCACCCGCCAGCCGTCCCGCTCCCGGCGCAGGCGCCAGTGGTGGTAACAGGAGCCGGTGAATTCCTCGCTGGTGGGCGACGGTGCCTCCCAGCGGCGCAGGAAGAACTCGAGCCGCGTATTGGCCCGGACGTCATCGTCCGCGGGCTCGTCCATGGCAAGGACGTCCTTGATCGTGTGCCGTTCGTCGAAGAACCCGGCACGCTGGGAGAGGAAGTCGCGCAGCCCGTCCAGGCCCTTCCACGTGAAGCCACCGTCGAAGCCGGTCTCGAAGTCCTCGGTAAGCACCGCGGCCATGAAGGCCTCGGCGCTCGGGTGGCCCTGTAGGAGCGTGAGGTACTCCGCCAGCACCTCGCGCAGTTCGGTCTCCGTCATCAGGCGGGCGGGTCGCTCGGGTCCCGAAGCGAGTATCGCAAGGACGCAGGAACGCCGCTAGGCGTGGCGGTACGAGAGTAGGCAGATCTACCACATTGACCGCCAGCCGCCGACGATCGTCAACGCGGGCGAGGCTTTGATGGTTCCGGCCGAGACGGTGGACGCGGTGAGGAACGTCGGCAGCGGGAACGCGGCGGAGCTCGCCACGTACATCGTCGAGAAGGGGAAGCCGTTTCTCGTGGTCGTCGGGTGACGGCTAGAGCACACCCGCCACGTTGATCACAACCACGTGGCCGTGAGCAGCGAACCTCGTGTCGGGAGCAAGCTCGCCGGTGCCCACCTCAAACCGCAGTTTCGTCGTCGAGCCGCCGGCATCGCCTGCGATACGGCGCTGGCGAACGTAGGTCGCACTCTCGGCGAAAGACCCGATCAGAGAAAACACGGCCGCCCTCGCCGCCCCGACATTGCCAGCCGCACCGCGCCAGTCGCAATCGAGGACATACGCGTCCGTGTCGTCGATGTAGGCGTCGATCAAGGCAAGTCTGTGGTCTCGCTCACACCACGCCTCGACATGTGGGAGGAGATGCGTCTCCGGCTGCTCGGCCACCCAGGCCGGTTGCCTGAATGCTGCGACAAGCTCGCTGGCGCCGGAAACGAGCTCAAGGGCATCACCGATGCCGAGCCCACGCTGGTCGCCATCCCACCGGACCGCCACAGGCGCACGCTACACCAGGGGCGAGGATCGCCTGGCGAAAGACTGCGGCGGCGACGCCGCTCATCTCCGTGCCGGTGTGATTCGATCGTTGGCCGTTCCCCGCGCGATAGGCGCAGCGTCTCCGCTCCGTTGGACGAAGAGCCACTGCCTGGGTAGACGGTCACGTCCGGTCCTTCTCGCGCGCGCAATGGATCAGGCGCGTGACGTCGGTGACGAGAGCCGCATATGTGGTGGCCACACCTTCCTCCCGATCGAACGCCGCGATGTACGCCCCATACCGCTCAGCGCGCTCAGTCGGCGCGGCGGCCCACTGGCTGTAGGTCTGCGCGACCGCGATCGCGAGGATGAGTCGTCGTCGCGCGAACTGCGTGATTCAGAGGCGGAGCCGGGTGTCCCGACCAGGGTCTACGTCATCCACGACCAGGTCGAGGCCATGACGGCTCGGCGACCGCCTTGCGGTCCTGAGCAAACGAGCCGGATTCGTCGTAGCTTGCGGCCTTCGCGGTTGACCAGGTCAGCTGGAGCTCGAGCTCGACGCCGCCAGCCGCGGACCTCATCTCACCCGTCAGGAACAGCTCGTCGGGGAGCGGAACGGTGATCTGCCGCCCGTCCAGCGTCAGCGCGAGCGGCGGACCCGTGGTGAGTGCGTAAGCGAGATCCGTCAAACGCTCAGCTGCCTGCTGGCGAGACACACTTTCGCTCTCCGTGCGGTTGAAGCGGCTCATCGGCTCGCCGGATTAACCCTCGTGCCTGGGTGAGCCGTCGTCACCTACTTCGGACGATTGCCGCGTCACGGCTCGTTTTGCGCACGATAGCGGCGCGTTCGCGGCGCGCGATTTCATTCCTGAGTGGTGGCTGTGGATGATCCTCGGCTTGCTCGAGATTCCGCTCGGCGTGCTCGCGCTTGCGGCCCCGGGCGCCACGCTGGCCGCCACTGCTCGCCCGCTCTTCGGCGGTCCGCTTCCCTAGCGCAACTGTACGCCCGGTCCGAGCAGCCGTAGCTCCCGTGCGCGGGCGACCGCCTCACCGCGGTTGTGGGCATCGAGTTTCGCGTAGATGTGGCGCAGGTGGGTGCGCACGGTGTTTGTCGAGACGAACAGCTCGGAGGCGATTTCCGGGGCCTTGAGGTTGGTGGGCAGGTACCTCACCACGCGCAGCTCGGCGTCGCTGAGTTCCTCGCTCAGTGGTGTCTCCGGGTCGGATCGCTGCGGCGACCCACCGAGCACGTCGAGGATCGTGGCGAGCAGGGCCGCGTGGTTGGTCCGGTGCCGCGGGTGGCGCTCGAGCAACTCTCGAACGGGAGTAAGCGTGAACGGCAGGATGATCCCGTCCGGCTCGGCGAGCTCGAGCGCGCGTTCGATCGATGCTTCGGCGGCGAGCGTGGCGCCGAGTTGATCGCGCGCGGCAGCGTCGAGCAGCAGCGCGTGGACGGTCGCCCAGCGCGGGTTCAGCACCTGCGGAGCGCGCTCGGCGGTCGGCTCGAGCAGGTGCGTGATCACCGGCGCGAGCGCGTCCACGGCGTCCTGCGGGCTGCCCTCGGCCAGCTCGAGCGAGGCGGCGGCGATGCGCACCCCGGCCTGATCGCGCTCCTCGGCGTCGAGCGCGGCGATCGCGGCGTGCGCCGCCGCCGTGTCGCCGGCCAGAACCTGCGCGATCATGATCCAACCGCGCACGTCCGCGGGGAGCGCGTGCGTGTGCGCAAGCAACGGCTGAGTCCTCGCAGCAGCTCGGAAATCCGCCAGGGCCTCGTTGAATCGACCGAGGCCGACCAGCACGAAGCCGTGCGCGTGGTGGAGGATCGGCTCTAGCTCGAACTCTTCTACGGATTGCTGCGCGCGCTCCACCCGCTTCAGCCACAGCTCGGCCTCGGCGAAGCGACCGAGCCACGTGACTGCGACCGCGCCCGCCGTGACCGCCGGAGCGACGACGCGATCCGTTCCCCACCCGTGTGCCTCGGCGATCGTCACCGCGTCCTCGCTCAGCCGCAGTCCGGTTGGGACCGCCGAGCCGCTCATGAGCGCCGTAAGCGCGAGGTGGCCAAAGCAGCCGATCTCGAGATACGGCCGGCGGATGCGGCGGGCCAGTGCCAGCGCCTCCTCGAGGTTGCGCCGGGCATCATCCAGGTGCAACGACCAGAGCTCGGCTATTCCGAGGTTCATCAGCGCCGAGGCGCGATGGTCGCTGTTGCCCGCCCGCGCGTCCATCGAGACCGCTTCGAAAGAGCGCATCGCGTCCTTCGCCGTCGCGATATCACCGCGTTGACACGCCAGCCAGAGCGTTGCGCTCGCGAGACGCAGGTCGAAGAGCGGCCTGCGCTCGGCGGGAACCGTTGCGGCGAGCCGGTCCGCGACCGCGATGTGGACCGCGCTCTCGTCCAGAAGGCCGTCGTAGAGCCGAGCGGTGGCGAACGCCAGGGCCAGCTCTGCATCCACGTCGAGCTCGCCGGCCGGGAAGGCGGCCAGCAGCGCCCGCAGCGTCGCCTTGTGCCCGTCGAACACCAGATCCACGTAGTTGTCGGCGAGCAGGCGGGCAGCGCGTACCCAGTCGCGTGCCGCTTGGGCGTGTCGGATCGCTTCGACCGGGTAGCCGTTTTGCTCGTGCCACTGCGCGGCCGCGCGGTGGAGCGAGTCGATGATCGCCGGCGCAGACCGGCGCAGCTCGAGCCGAAGCAGGTCCGTCAGCAGGTGGTGGTAGCGAAACCGCGTCCGTCCCGCGTCGAGCGAGGTGACAAACGCGTTCGCCTCCTCGAGGTCCTGCAAGGTCGCCTCCGACCCCTTGCCGCCCGTTAGGGCGTCGGCAAGCGGGCCGGTCACCCATTCCAACACGGAGGTACGCAGAAGCAGGTCGCGCACCTCCGCCGGCTGGCGCTCCAGCACCTCCGCGAGCAGATAGGCCGCCACCGTCCGCTCGCTTCCCGAGAACTCGGCCACGAAGCGCTCGGGGTCGGGATGCTGGGCGAGCGAGATCGCCGCGAGCCGCAGCCCCGCAGCCCAGCCCTCGGTCCGCTCGTGGAGCAGCGCCACCGCGCTGTCGGAGAGCGACACCCCGCTTGCCCTCATCAGTTCGCGTGTCTCCTCGAACGAGAAGCGCAGATCCGGGCCGCAGATCTCGGCCAGTCCGTCCGCCACGCGCAGGCGATGCAGGCCGAGCTGTGGATCCTCGCGCGTCGACAGCACCACCCGCAGCTCGGGGGGAATCGCGCCTAGGAAGCGCTCGAGCAACCGCAGCGCGTCCTCCGAGCGAAGCTCGTGCAGGTCGTCGATCACCAGCACGAACGGCCGCTCCAGCGAGCGCAGATCGGACAACAGTCGCTCGACGATCGCTTCGCCCCCGAAGGCGGGCGACGGACTTACCCGCTCGACCAACTCGCCCCTGTCGGTCGCCGACGCCAGCTGATCAACCACCGACAGCCAGAATCGCTGCGGGTCCCGCTCGCCGCGCTCGACCGACACCCACGCCACTCGATCTGCGAGTGCCTCCGCCTCGATCCACGACCGGACCAGGACGGTCTTTCCGCTGCCTGCTGGGCCCTGGACCACTATCACGCCGCCGGGTTGGGCCGCGGACAGGCGCCGAAACAACGGGACACGCGGCACGAGCCCGCGTGCGAAAGGGAAACGCTCCGAGTCGGTGGCGAGCGCTGGTCGCGATCCATCCATCGGGGCCTCGAGATCTCAAGGGCCGGCGTCTGGTCTCGCTGAGCATCTCAAAACTCACGTAGCCGAGCAAGACGGAGCACGCGGCGGGCTCGCCATGGCCGCTTGCCGAGATCGTCAAGAATGCGTGACGACTGCTCACCCAGCCAGCCCTCAGGCTCCTACACAACCCACGACCGCAAGGAGACCGAGCTGGCGCTGTCGGACGAAGTGAGCAACCTCGCGGCGAGGGCGAAGGAAATGCAGGCCCGGACCGCAGCATCGTGATCGACAGCCGGCGATAGGCGCCAGCACCTGAGTCGGGGCTCGCAATCACGCAAACCGGAAGGAGGCTGCATGCAGCTCTTCGCAACGTACACCTTTGGTCAGGCCCTTCTCACCGTCTTGGAGTTCGCGCTTCTGTTCGTGTGGATCTGGGTCGCCATCACCGTCGTGGCCGACGTATTCCGCAGCAAGGATCTCTCGGGCTGGGCGAAGGCCGGCTGGATCTTCCTGATCGTGGTCGTGCCGCTGCTCGGGGTGCTGGTCTACCTGGTCGCCCGCGGCGACAAGATGAGGCAGCACGAGCTCGTCGACCAGCGCGACCAGGACGCGGCTCTTCGGAAGTACATCCGCAGCGCTGCCGCGACCCCGGCCGACGAGATCACCGAGCTCGAGCGCCTCAGGGACCGCGGGATCCTCGACGAGGAGCAGTTCCAGCGCGCCAAGGAGAAGACGCTGGCCTAGCGCCACGAGGACATCACACGAAAGGAGACAACACGATGGAAACCGTAATCGCCGTTTCGTTCGACGATCCGAACCGCCTGTACGACGCCGTGACGAAGCTCAAGGAGCTCGATCAGCAAGGCCAGGTCGCGATGTACGAGGGCCGAGTCGTCGAGCGAGACTTGAACGGGCGGCTGGTCGTCAAGGACAGCGTTCAAGGGGGCGACGACGACCGCGGAGTCGCGACGGTGTCGGGCGGGCTTATCGGTCTGCTGATAGGCGTTCTCGCCGGACCTGTCGGAATGCTGCTCGGCGGGTCGATCGGATTGATGACCGGCGCTGTAATCGACATGGACGTCGACGACCGCGACGACAGCGTCCTGAGCGCGTTCACCCGTCAGGTCCAGCCCGGACAGACCGCCTTGTTCGCGCACCTCGACGAGCAGAGCTACGAGGTCGTGGACAACGCGATGCGCGGCATGGGTGGGAACGTCCTCCGACGCCCCGCCCTGGACGTGGAAAGCGAGCTCGCGGCTGCCCAGGAAGCGCGCGACGTCGCCGAGAACGAGGCCCGCGAGAAGCTCCGAAAGGAGCACCGGGAGCAGAAGAAGGAGGAGATCGACAGCAAGCTCGACGCGCTGAGAGCGAAGTTCCGCAAGCCCGAGAAGACGCGTGCGGCGTCCTGACGGCGCCGGCGCTGACTGAGAGGAGACTCCGTGTCCCACGACCCGCAACTCGAGGAAGACGTCCGAACGGCTCTGGCCAAGGACCCCGGCTTGGAGAACGAGCCCATCGCGGTATCCGGACGCGCCGGAAACGTCACGTTGCGCGGCACGGTCTCGAGCCA
>DASVXS010000125.1:0-7294 GCA_036392575.1 Thermoleophilaceae bacterium
CGTTTACCTACGACGTCGCGGGTACGCGGGCAGGCGAGCTCGACACTGATCTCGCCCTCGAGCCCACGCGCCACTACGACGTCTACACAAGCGTCACGTCGATCACGGTCGACGGCGCCGGGCTCCCCTCCGCGTCCGACCTCACAGAGCTCGACCCCGTGGGCCAGATGCACGTGATGCAGCAGAGCATCTTCGGCGCGCTCAAGCGTGCGCTTTTCGACGTGATCCAGTTCTTCAACGGGCTGATGCGCCGCCTGCGCGCGAAGCGCGGCGAACGTTGATATCCGACTTCCACTCGCATTACCCGCTGCACCTCGTGCCCGAGGCGCGCGGCGACCTGCTCGACCTGATCACGACGCCCAAAGGACGCCACCGCCTGCGCGACCGCATCCGCGCACTCCTCGTGGGCCTGGCCAGCCGCTTCGGCAACTACCGCTCGTTCGAGTCCGGCCCGCGCGTCACCGTGCCGCAGCTCCAGGCCGGCGGCTTCGGCGTGGCGTGGTCGGTGCTCTACTCGTTCTTCGACGAGGTCGACCTCTCACAGTCGTACGGCGCGCCGCCTCAGCCGGGCTACGTCGAGGACCTGCTCTCGGAGCTCGACCTGGTGGAGGAGGAGATCGCCACACATCATGCGGGGGCGGCGACGGTCGCCCGCAACCCGGCCGAGCTCGACGCGGCGCTCGTGGCCGGCCAGGTGGCGCTCGTGCACTGCGTGGAGGGCGGCTACCACCTCGGCGCCACGCCGCAGGCGATCGACGCAGCGGTCACGCAGATCGCTCGCCGGGGCGTCGCCTACGTGATCCTCGCGCACCTGTTCTGGCGCAGGGTGGCGACCAACGCGAACGCGGTCCCGTTCATCCCCGACCCGATCTACCGGTTTGTGTTCCCGCAGCCGAGCGTCGGCCTCAGCGAGCTGGGCGAGGCCGCCGTGCGGGCCATGGTGCGCGAGCGCGTGCTGATCGACGTGTCGCACATGAGCGAGCGCGCGCGGGCGCGCACGCTCGAGCTGCTCGACGAGATCGACCCGGCGAAGTCCACGCCGCTGCTCGCCTCGCACGCCGGCTACCGCTTCGGCAAGCAGGAGTACAACCTCACCGACGACGAGGTGCGCGCCATCGCCGCGCGCGACGGCGTGATCGGGCTGATCTTCGCCCAGCACCAGCTGCTCGACGGCCTGCGCAAGCGGACGACGACGTTCGATGAGTCGTTCGAGGCGATCTGCGCGCACATCGACAAGATCCGAGACCTCACCGGATCACACCGCCACGTGGGCCTCGGCTCGGACTTCGACGGCTTCATCAAGCCCACACTCGGCGGGCTCGAGAGCGCCGCGGACATGGCACAGCTCGAGGCTGCGCTCGTGAGCCACTACGGCGCCGGCGACGGCGCGGCCATCTGCTCGGGGAACGCGCTACGACTGCTGCGCAGCTACTGGCGTGGCAAGCCGGCCTAGCTCGTCGCCACGATCATCACGTCGCAGTTCGCGTGATGCGAGAGCTTGTTCGGCACGCTGCCGAGCATGCGGCGCGCGCCGGTCATACCGCGATTGCCAACGAGGATGAGGTCGGCGTTCTCCTCGTCGGCGACGTTGAGGAGCGCCTCGGCCGGGTCGCCGTTCACGGCGTGACAGTGCACGTCGAGGCCGGCGTTGCGCATCCGCACCGCAGCCTGCTCGAGCACGGAGTCCGCGTGCATGCTGCGCTGGACGGTCCACTGGGCTGCCTCCGGCCCGGGCTCGCCGCCCACGCGCGCGCCTGACATCGGCTTGTAGGCGCTTACGAGATGCACCTTCGCGCCTAGCGCGTTTGCCAGCTCGGCCGCCCTCTGCGCGGCGCGCGCCGCAGTATCCGAGCCATCGATTCCGACAACGATCGAACCGATCATCTCCACCCCCTCTGTCGCGAGTACTGGGAGCGATCGTAAACCCGCTCGGGGCGTCAGACGACCTTCCAGGGCTCCACGCGCCGTGTGGTCACTAGTCCGTTCGCGACGTACGGGTCCTCGGCGGTGAACTCATCGACCTCGCCCGGGTCGTCCACGCGGAAAACGAGCGCGCCGCCGTAGGGCGGGTCGCCGAGTGCGCCCGCCAGCTCCAGGCGGCCGCTCTCCTTCCAGCGGCGGATCAACGCCAGGTGCGCGTCGCGGTACGGCGCTCGGCGCTCCACGATGTCCGGCACGTACTCGTACAGGAGCATCCAGTACGGCTTGTCGTCGCTCATCGGCGGCACGGTACCTCAGGCGGCCGCTGCGGCTGCGACATCTGCGGTGACGCGATCGCCGTCGTAGGCGTACAGCTCGGGGAAGAGGACGGCGATCAGGCCGAGGCCCGCGACGCAGGCGAGCCCGCCGGACACCACCGAGAAGCGCGGCGAAGCGACCGATGCGACCGTGCCGGACTCCACGTCGCCGAGCCGCGGTCCGCCCGCCACCACCAAGCTGAACACCGCCGACATGCGGCCGCGCATCCTGTCGGGCGTGAGCGTCTGCGCGATCGTCGAGCGGCACACTGCGCTCACGCTGTCCGCGGCGCCCGCGATTGCGAAAAGCACCAGCGCCGGCCAGATCGTGGTCATGAGACCGGCCGCCCCGACGGCGAGGCCCCAGACGCCGACGGCGCCAAACACGATCCGGCCGAGGTACCGCGCCTGGCCAAGCCAGCCGGTTGTGAGGGCGGCCACGGTCGCACCCGCCGAGACCGCTGCGTAGAGGCCTCCGGTCCCGGTCGCACCCGCGTGGTAGACGCTGAGCGCGAGGACTGGGAACAGGGCGCGGGGCATGCCGAAGGTCATCGCGAGGAGGTCGATCGCAAAGCTGCCCATCACCGCGCGGTCGCCGCGCACGAAGCGCAGGCCCGTGGCGATCGAGCGCCCGATCGGCTCGTGCTCCTCGACGCCGATCGGCGGGCGCGGGCTCATGGCGGCCGCCGCGAGCGCCATGCCGAGGCAGCTGACCGCGTCGACCGTGTAGGCCGCGCCGACGCCGAGCCAGGAGATCAGCAGGCCGCCGAGGGCCGGGCCGACCACCATCGTGAGCTGCATCAGGCCGAAGTTGGTCGAGAGCGCGGCGCGCAGGTTCTCCGGCGACGCGAGGTTCGGCACCATCGACTGGCGCGCCACGCGCTCGAGCTGGCCCGCGCCCGCCATCGCCCCGGCGAGCACGTACAGCAGCCAGACCGGCGGATTGCCGGCGAACGCGGCGGCGGCCAGCGAGCCCGCCACTGCCACGAGCGCGAGTTGGCAGAGCAGCAGCATGGTGCGCCGGTCGTGCCGGTCGGCGAGCGCGCCGCCAATCAGCGACGCGGCCACCAGCGGGCCGAGCTCCACGACCCCGAGCAGACCGACGAGCAGCGGGTCGTGCGTGAGCACGTACACCTGATAGGGCAGTGCCACGAGCGCGGCCTGCGTGCCGAGCCCCGTGACGAGCGCGCCTGCGCTCAGCAGGCGGTAGTCACGCGACTCGCGGAAGGGCGCGAGATCGGGCGTGAGGGATCGCAGCAGCGAGCGCACCACGCAGGCGAAGCTAGCGCGGGTCGCGCCGGCGCAGCGAGGGGTCGGCGATCGCCGGCGGCTCGTAGCCCGCGTCCGCGGGGTTGACGTTCGTGCCCGGGGGCACGATCTCGTCGACCTTGTCGAGCACCTCGGGCGGCAGCCTCACGTCCGCCGCCCCGAGCTGGCTCTCGAGCTGCTCGATCGTGCGCGGCCCAATGATCGCTGCGCTCACCGCGGGGTGCTGAAGGACGAACGCGATGGCCAGGTGGACGAGGCTCAGGCCCTGCTGCTCGGCGAGCCGCAACAGGGCGTCGGCGGCATCCAGCTTGCGCTGGTTCTCGGGCTTCGAGAGGTCATAGCGCGCCGGGAGTCGCTGGGCGCGCGTGCTCGTTGGGGCCTCCACGCCCTTCCGCCACCTCCCGGACAGCCAACCGCCCGCAAGCGGGCTCCACGGGATCACGCCGAGGCCGTACTGCTGGCACACGGGAAGAACGTCCTTCTCGATTCCGCGCACGAGCAGCGAATAGGGCGGCTGCTCGCTCGCGAAGCGCTCGCGCCCACGGCGCTCCGCGACGCACTGCGCCTCAACGATCGCGTGGGCGGGGAAGGTCGAGTGCCCGAGGTAGCGGATCTTGCCCGCGTGCACCAAATCGGTCAAAGCGCCGAGCGTCTCGTCGATGTCGGTCGAGGGCTCCGGGCGGTGCACCTGGTAGAGGTCGATCCAGTCCGCCTGCAGCCGCCTCAGGCTGTTGTCGACCTCCTGCATGATCCAGCGGCGCGAGTTGCCGCGCTCGTTCGGGTCCTCCCCCATCGGCCCGTGGAACTTCGTGGCGAGCACGACGTGGTCGCGCCTGCCGCCGGCGAGCGCCTTGCCGACGATCTCCTCGGACTCGCCGCCGGAGTAGACGTCGGCGGTGTCGACGAAGTTGATGCCGGCGTCGAGCGCCGCGTGGATGATCCGGATCGACTCGTCGTGGTCGCGGTTCCCCCACCGCCCGAACATCATCGCCCCGAGGCACAGCGGGCTCACGTTCACTCCGGTGCGTCCAAGCATGCGGTGCTCCATGCCGGCGGATCCTACGGAGTGGCGCTGCCCGGCCGGCGGGCGTAGCTTCGTGAGAGCGGACACGCCCCTGGGCAGGGACGCTCGCTCTCGATTGGAGGGTCACATGTCAGGACTCGCACGACTCCGGCGCGGGCTCGTTCCCGCCCTGGTCGCACTGCTGGCGCTGCTCTGCGCCACGAGCGCGGTTGCCGCCACGAGGAAGAGCCACAAGGTGAACGCGACGATCACTGCAGCACCCCTCACGGCCGCCAACGGCGTGACGACTGTCACCGGGATCGTCACCGGCAAGCCATTCCCCGGCGAGGGCGCGGTTGTCTACCGCGTGAAGACTGGCGCGACGGGAACCATCACGGCGAACGTCACCGTCTTCACGCGCAACGGCATCGTGAAGGGCAGCACTGTCGCTACCGTCACGCCCGGCGCGAACAACACGTCCACTCTCACGGGCACCGCCAAAGTCGCCAGCGGAACCGGCAACTTTGCGGGTGCAACGGGCAAGGACCTGAAGGTGACCGGCACCATCGACGCCGACGGCGTTCTGCACGTGAACGTGACCGGCTCGATCAAGTACTGAGCCGCGCCGCGGGCGCGCGGCCACGGTCGCGCGCCCGTCTTTCCTGCGGGCCGGCCCCCAACGCCGCGTGCTCGGCTACCGTCCCTGCGGATGAGTGACGCACGCCGTCCCTCGCTCGACGTCGCCCGCATCCTCGAGGAGCGAGCGGGCGAGCAGCTCGCGCTGAACGACCGGCACCTGAATCCGCAGTTCGGGCGGGTTCTGCGGACGATCGGCTACGACCGCAACTGGAAGCACGCGAGCGGCGCGTACCTCTTCGACGAGAATGGCGACCGCTGGCTGGACATGCTCGGCGGCTACGGCGTATTCGCGCTCGGCCGCAACAACGCGGCCGTGCGCCGCCAGCTCGAGCGCTTCCTCGCGACCGAGACCGCCACGCTGCCCCAGCTCGGGGTCACTCTGCTGGCGGGCGTGCTCGCCGAGCAGCTGCTCGCGCGGTCGCCGTCGCGGCTCGGCGCCGTGCTCTTCACCAACTCGGGAACGGAAGCCGTGGAGGGCGCCATGAAGCTCGCGCGCGCGGCCACCGGCCGGCCGCGCATCGTGTACTGCGACCACGCTTTCCACGGGCTCACGCTGGGATCGCTGTCGGTGAACGGCAACGAGGAATTCCGGGAGCGCTTCGGGCCGCTGCTGCCCGGCTGCGACCCCGTTCCGTTCGGAGACCTCGACGCGCTGCGTTCGGAGCTCGCCCGCGGCGATGTGGCCGCATTCCTCGTCGAGCCGGTGCAGGGCAAGGGCGTCGTGATCCCGCCCGACGGCTACCTGCAGGAGGCGCAGGAGCTCTGCCGCCGCCAGGGCACGCTGTGCATCGCGGACGAGGTTCAGACTGGCCTCGGGCGCACCGGTCGCTTCCTCGCGCTCGAGCACTGGGGACTCGAGCCCGACATGGTGCTCGTCTCCAAGGCGCTCTCCGGCGGCTACGTGCCGGTCGGCGCGGTGCTCGCCGCGCGCAGCGTGTTCGAGCGCGTGTTCGACACGATGGAGCGCGCCGTCGTGCACGGCTCCACCTTCGGCACCAACGATTTCGCGGCCGCCGCCGGGATCGCGACGCTGGCCGAGCTCGACGACGCCGACCTCGTCGAGCGCTCGCGCCGCAGTGGCGAGCGGTTGCTCGAGCTCACGCGACCGCTCGTGGAGCGCTATGAGGTGGTGCGGGACGTGCGCGGCATCGGCCTGATGTGGGCGATCGAGTTCGGACCACCCGCCGGCGGCGCCGCGCTTCGGGCCTGGAAGGTCGCCGAGTCGCGACAGCCCGGGATCTTCGCCCAGCTCGTGACCGTGCCGCTCTTCAACGAGCACCGCATCCTCACGCAGGTCGCCGGCCACCGCATGAATGTGGTGAAGGCGCTCCCGCCGCTCGTGATCGAGGACGATGACCTCGTGCACTTCGCCGACTCCCTCGACCAGGTGCTAGCTAAGCTGGAGCGCGGCCCCGCGCGTGCGTTCGCTCGCTTCGGACTCGACGCAGCGCGCCGCTCACTGCGACCGTCGCGCGCCTGACTCTCGATGACCCCCGCCCCTCTTATCTGGGTATGACAGTCTCGGATGCGAGATTTGCGACGACGGCTGCGTGAACATCCCTACGCGCTGACCGCGCTCGCGCTCGCGTTCGCCGCCACCGCGGTCGCGGGCATCGCCAACGCGTACGGGTTCGGGGCGGTCGACAGCGCCTTCGACGCGATCGAGCCCGGCTGGATCGCGTTCATCGCCGTGGCCGAGATCGTCTCGTACGGCGCGTACGTGGTCGCGTACCGCTCGATCGCCTGCGTGCAGGGACACGAGCCGATTCCGCTGCGGCTGGCAGCGCGGGTGGTGGCCGCAGGCTTCGGGCCGCTCTCGGCCGGCGGCGGCTTCGCGCTCGATAAGCAGGCGCTGCACGCGCTGCACTCCGATGAGCGCGCCGCGACCGTGCGCGTGGTTGGCCTCGGGGTGCTGGAGTGGGCGCTGCTCGCGCCGGCCGCGTCTATCTGCGCGATCGCGATGCTGCTCGGCAACCGCGACGGCGTATGGCCGTCGCTCCTGTGGCCGTGGGCGCTCGCCGTGCCGGCGGGGTTCGCGCTCGGGCTGTTTGCTTCCGCGCCGGGCACGCGCAGGCGCATCCTCAGGTGGTTCGGGAACCCGGGCTGGCTCGGCCACCTGCTCGAGGGAGTCGCCACGCTGCACACG
>DASVXS010000126.1:0-5481 GCA_036392575.1 Thermoleophilaceae bacterium
CGCGGGCGGCGCGCCAGACGGCTGCACTGGCTGCTTCAGGCGCCGGCCCAGGAAGAAGGCCACGAGCAGTTGCCAGATCCGCCGCAGGAGCCTCATATTTCGTTGCGCTCCCCGATCAGGCGGATCACCAGCACGAGCGCCGCCCCGGCCAGCAGCCAGGCCACCATGCCCTCCGGGATGGGCCCGATGTGCCCGATCGACCAGCCGCCGCGGTCGTCGGGATCGCGCGTGTAGACGACGTAGCGCGCGATCGAGTCGAGCTGATGCTGATTGATCTGGCTGGGCGGGAACTTCGGCATCAGATACGGTCCCATCCGAACCGCCTCGGCGATGTCGGTGGGCTTGGATTTCTGAAGCGAAGGCACCTGCGCCTCGATCGTGAGGCCGCCCTGCGCCACCACCTGGTGGCAGCCCGCGCAGTGCTCTGTGAACAGGCTGAAGCCCTGGCTGAGCGAGCCCGCTGCCGGGTTGGCACGCGGAAGCTGCTGCGAGCCGCCGAGCGAGGCGACGTACGACGCGATCGCGGAGATCTCACTCGCCTGGTAGATCGGCCTGCCGCGCTGCGGCTGGTCGCGCGGATCGGCCAGCGGCATGCGGCCGGTGCGGAGGTAGAAGTCGACCGGGCCCGGACCGACCCCAACGAGCGACGGAGCCGTGCCCTTGATCCCGCGGGCGTCGAGCCCGTGGCAGGAGGAGCACCCGTCCACGAACAGCGCGCGCCCCTCAGGCGCCAGGGCGGGATCCACGCGCGTCTGCGTCGGCGGCACGCTCGGGGGGCGCTGCGACTGCGCCTGGGAGCGTTGCGGAGCGAACGCGACGACGGCGACCGCGCCGGCCGCACACGCGACTGCGAGTGCCACCCTTACTCGCCGAGGCAGCAGCGGCGTGCGGCGCAGCCAGGCACGGACGAGACGCCTCACGCCGCCCGCGCCTCCCGGGCGCGCTGGCGCTTCTCTTCGCGCTGAAGCGCAGCCCACGCGGTCACGAGCAGAAGCAACGCCATCACGAGCTTGCCGCCCACCCACATGAGCGCGCCGGCGTTGTGCTGGTCGGCGAGCGCCGAGCGGCCGAGCGCGCGCGCCGGCGCCGCGTACTCCGGGTAGAGCAGCCGGTCGCTCCAGTTCATCACGGCGCCGATGAACGCCATCACCGGCATGGCGAGGAGCAGGTACGCGCATCTCCCCACGACCCCTAGCTGCCTGCCGGGCAGCGGGCCCGCGTCAAGCAGCGGCCACCAGAACAGCACGCCCGTGACGAGGTAGAGCGTGTGCTCGAGCGCGTGCACAGCCGGGTCGCGCAGCGCGAGCGAGTACAGCCCGGTGAAGTGCGTGAGGAGCATCGTCGCCGAGAAGGCCAGCCACGCGACCGGCGCGCTCGTGAGGATCGCGAACGCGCGGCTGTGAATCAGGACTACGAGTCCTCGCCGCAGGCTCGAGCTCGCCGGCAGCGCCCTCAGCGCGAGCACGAGCGGAGAGCCCGCCACGAGCAGCGGCGCCGCCGCCATCGACAGCACGAGGTGCTGGCCCATGTGGATCGAAAGCAACGTGTCCGCGTATGCGTCGAGGCCCGAGCAGAGCGCGAAAGCGATCAGGGCGACGCCGATCAGGAAGCAGCCGGTCCGCCAGGCGGGCCAGCGGCGCGCGCGCCAAACGCCGGCCACGTAGAGGCCCGCGCACAGCGCGCACAGGATCACGACGCCGGGTACGAGCTGCCAGTCGAGCAGGATGCGGCCGAGCGTCGGCTGGCTCATCGCCGCGCCTCCTCCAGCGCGCGCCGCTCGGCGCGCAGCTCGAATATCAGCCGCGCGACGCCGAACAGCAGCAGCCCCAGGCCGATGTACACGAGAAAGAGCCCGAACTCCGCGCCGAAGATCATCGTGGCGATCGCGATGCCGATCAGCGCGGACCCAAAGCTCAGGTCTGGCAACGCGCGCACGGAGAGCTCAGGATGCGCGCGCGCCTCTGACGCATCGGGCATGCGCCGGTGGCGGATCACGAACCCGAGCGCGATCAGGTACGTGAGGGCCGCCGCGGCCGAGATCAGCGTCGCGTTCAGCCACGAGTGGCTGTAGATCCACAGTCCGACGGCCGAGCAGGTGAGCAGCACGGCCCACGCGAGAAGCGGTATCGCCGCGCGCCTCATGCCGGCGTCTCCTCGAGCTCGCGCCTGCGCGGCCATTCCCCCGCCTTCTTCAAGTCCAGCAGCGGCGCGTACGAGCGCACCGGCGGCAGCACGTCGAAGTTGTGGCGCGGCGGCGGCGAGCTCGTGGCCCACTCGAGCGACTGGCCGTCCCACGGGTCGGGGCCCGCAGCGACGTGGCTTCGAAGCGACACCACCACGTTCCACAGGAACACGACGATCGCCAGCGCGATGATGAACGCGCCCACCGTCTCGACGGTGTTGAGCGTTTCCCAGCCGGTCGAGCGCGGATAAGTGGCCACGCGTCGCGGCATGCCCTCCTGCCCGAGGAAGAACATCGGGAAGAAGGTCATGTTCGTCCCGATGATGAGCAGAACGAGGTGCAGCTTGCCGAGGCCCTCGCGCAGCGTCACGCCAAACGCCTTCGGGAACCAGTGGTACACGCCCGCGAAGAAACCGAAGATGCTGCCCGCGAACAGCGTGTAGTGGAAGTGCGCGATGACGAAGTAGCCGTCATGCGCGTGGTAGTCGAGCGTCGGCGAGGCGACGAAGATGCCGGAGGCGCCGCCGACGAGGAACTGCAGGAAGAACGTGACGCCGAACAGCAGCGAGGTGCGGTAGATGATCGAGCCGCCGATGAGCGTGCCGAGCATGTCGAAGTACTCGATGCCGGCGGGCACGAGTAGCGCGGTCGAGGTGAACGCGAAGTAGCGGTTGGTGATGCCGCCCGTCGTGTACATGTGGTGTGCCCAGACCGACATCGACAGCGCGGTGAACAGCAGCAGCGAGAGCGCGAACAGCCTGTAGCCGAACAGCCGCCGCCCGGTGTTCGTGGCGATCGCCTCGAGGGCGCAGCCAACGAACGGGAAGAACATCACGTAGACGACCGGGTGCCCGTAGAACCAGAACAGGTTCTGGTAGTCGATCGCTCCTTCGAAGCCGTTGAAGATGTGGACGCCTTGGCGGTCCAGGTAGAGCAGCGTCATCACGAGCACGAGCACCGGGAAGCCGCCGATCACCATCAGCGCGGTCACGAGCTGCGTCCATGTGAACGGCGGCATGCGCAGCAGCGTCATCCCGGGCGCGCGCCGGCGCATGATCGTGCCGAGCAGGCAGACGCCGATCGCGATCATCCCGAGCGCCGACATGATCACGCCGAGAACCCACAGGTTCATGCCCGTGCCAGGCGTGGCGCCTGAGGTCGATAGCGGCCAGGTCGCGAACCAGCCCGCCTTGCCGGGGCCCTGAGCCGTGAGGAAGCCCGACTCGAGCGTGAGGCCACCGGTGATGTAGAGCCAGAAGCCCACGTTCGCGAGCCGGGGCGCCGAGATGTCCGCGGCGCCGATCTGGAGCGGAACGAGGTACACCCCGAGCGCGAGCGCCAGCGGCGTCACGAACAGGTAGATCATCGTGGAGCCGTGCATCGTGAACAGCTCGCTGTAGGTGTCGTGCGAGACGAACTGCATGCCAGGCGCGGCGAGCTCGAGGCGCATGAGCAGCGCGAGCACGCCGCCGGCGATGAAGAACGCGAAAGCTGCGATCAGCAGGTTGCGACCGAGCGTCTTGTGGTCGGTCGCGCCGATCACCGACGTCCACGCTGGGGCCCGCCGGCGGGCGGCGATCGTGCTCATCCGCTAGCTCCCGCCTGGACTCGCAACCAGGCGTCGAACTGCGGCCGCGGCACGGCTTTCACGCCGAAGCGCATCTCGGCGTGGTGCAGGCCGCAGAACTCGGCGCACGCGCCGCTGAACGTGCCGGCCTTCGGAAAGGTCAGCTTGAGTTCGTTGTCGGCGCCCGGGAAGGCGTCCTTCTTGATGCGCCGCTCTGGGATCCAGAGCGAGTGGACGACGTCCACGGAGTGCAGCTTCACGAGGATCACGGTGTTCGTCGGCACCTGCATCACCCGCTGGTGGAGGCTGCTCGACACGACCGACGCGCCGTTCGGGTAGTTGAAGCGCCAGTTCCATTGGCCGGCCGTCACGTGGAGGACGAGGCCCGGCTTGCGCGGCAGCGCGTCCACCTTGCTCTCGGTGGTGAACGTGAAATAGAGCAGCATCGCGGCGACGCCGACGAGCAACGCCGCGTACGTGAGCTCGGGCACCTGCGCCTCGTGGCGCCCGCTCGGCACGCGACCGGGGCGCCGCCGGTAGCGCAGCAGGCCGTAGCCGGTCGCGAGGGCGATCGCGAGCCACACGCCGACAGCGATCGGCACGTAGATCGAGAACAGGTGGTGGTACTCGTGGCCCGTGTCGACCAAGGAGAGCCTCGGCTGGCCGCTTACCCCAGGGGTTACGCAGCGAAACGGCGCCTCAACCGATGGGCATCGGTGCCGATCAACCGGGCAGCATGGCCAGGACTTTCGTCCCGCGTGCGCGCCGGGGCTCGCCGGTCTGGGGTTGCTCGGCAGGTTCAGCCTGCTGAGCGTTCTCGCCTTCCTGATTCTCGGCGCCGCACTCTCACATCTGCTTTCGAGCCAGATTCGCTCGCGCGCGCTCGCGAACGCGACACAGTCCGCCTCGCGCATCTCGCGCTTCGGCATCCAGCCGCAGCTGAGCGGCGTCGACCTGAACCAGCCGCTCAGTCCCGAGGCGGTCGAGACCCTCGACGATCTCCTGCGCGCCGGATACACGAGCGAGGACGTCGACACCATCGCCATCTGGAACCGGCGCGGGCGTGTCGTCTACTCGAACGACCATGGCCTGATCGGCCGCACCGCGCCGGGAGACGCCCGGCTGGCGAAGGCTCTTGCCGGCCGCTCGCACGCCTGCGAGAGACAGTCCGGCGCCAAGCTGATCGAGGTCTTCGTCCCGCTCCACACGAACGCCGGCACTCCGCCGACGGGTGCGTTCGAGATCTACTTGCACTCCGACCGAGTCGCCGCCGCGGTGAAACGCGACACGCGGCGCGTCTACCTCGTGCTGAGCGCCGGCCTGCTGCTCTTGTGGGCAGCGATGTTCCGCATCGCCGCGAGGGCCTCGGCACGGCTGCGCCGCCAAGCCGCCGAGAACGACTTCCAGGCGCATCACGACCCCCTCACCTCGCTGCCCAACCGCGCGGCGTTCATCGCCCAGGTGGACCAGGCCATCGAGCTGGTGGATCCGGAGCTCTCGACGGCGGTGCTGGCGGTCGATCTCGACCGCTTCAAGGAGGTGAACGAAGCACTCGGCTACCAGAGCGGTGACGGCCTGCTGCGGCAGGCGGCCGAGAGGCTGCTCATCTCGGTGCGCTCGAGCGACACGGTCGCCCGGCTCGGCAACGACGAGTTCGCGGTGCTGCTGCCGCGCGTGACGCCCGCCGAGGCGGAGACGGTCGCGACGCGGGCGCGTGCCGCGCTGGAGGAGA
>DASVXS010000127.1:0-11876 GCA_036392575.1 Thermoleophilaceae bacterium
ACCCCGGCGCCATCTCGCCGAGCGGTCAGTACCGCGGCAAGTACCAGTTCAGCCGCGCCACCTGGCGCGCGATGGGCGGCACGGGCGACCCCGCGACGGCGCCCGAGTCGGTTCAGGACGCCATGGCGGCCAAGCTGCTCCGCACGAGCGGCCCGTCATCCTGGCCGAACTGCGCCTAGCCGAACACCCCTTGCTTCGCCCCGCGCGGCCGCGGCCGCGCGGGGCGTAAGCTCGCCCGCCGTGGGCGGTTCCTTCGAGAAGCTGATGGGCGAGCTCGACTACCCGCTGTACGTGCTCACCGCCGCGGCCGGCGACCAGCGCTCTGGCTGCCTGATCGGCTTCGCGACGCAGACGAGCATCCACCCGCCGCGCTTCCTCGCGTGCGTTTCGCGGAAGAACCACACGCACCCGGTAGCGGTGCGCTCCGAGGTGCTGGCGGTGCACGTGCTGCGCGATGAGCACCGCGACCTCGCGGAGCTGTTCGGAGGAGAGACCGGGGATGAGGTCGACAAGCTGGCGCATGTGTGCTGGCGTCCAGGGCCGGGCGGTGTACCGCTGCTCGCGGACGTGAGCGCGTGGTTCGCGGGGCGCGTGATCGGGCGCTTCGATCTGGGCGACCACGAGGGCTTCCTGCTCGAGCCGCTCGAGGCGAGCGCCGCCCCGCTGCCGAGCGAGCTCAGCTTCCAGGAGGCGAAGGACATCGAGCCCGGCCACGAGCCGTGAAGATCTTTCGGCTACCCGCACTTCAAAATGCCAGCTAGCTGGTCTGGTCTACTCACCAGACCATTGGCAACATTAGTCGGGCAATGAGCGAGCCCCGCACCACCTCCCAGACACCGCCGTCCACCTCCTCCGGCACGGTGTCCGGGCAGCCGGAGAGCCGCTTTCTACCGCCGACCGCGCTCTCCTCCCCGGCGCGCCGGCGGGGCAGTTGTCCGCTAGGCGAGTAGCGGACAGGGGACGCCGGGCGCCCACTGGGCGTCCGGCGTCCTCCTCCTAGACGATCCGGATACGGTCCGCACATGGACCGCACCGAAGCCGACGTTGTGGTGGTCGGCGCCGGGCTCGCGGGGCTCGCCGCCGCGCGCGAGCTCGTGCGCGCCGGGCGCGAGGTGATCGTGCTCGAGGCCCGCGACCGGGTCGGCGGCCGCACGCTCAACCACGACATCGGCGACGGCAAGGTGGTCGAGGTGGGAGGCCAGTGGATCGGCCCGACACAGGACCGCCTGGCGGAACTCGCGCGCGAGCTCCGCGTCGGGACCTACTCGACCTACGACGAGGGCGAGAACGTGATCGAGTTCCGCCGCACGCTCAAGCGTTACCGCGGCGCGATCCCGCGCATCAACCTCGCGGTCCTGCTCGACGTTGGACAGGCGCAGGCGCGCCTCGACCGCATGGCGCGCCAGGTGCCGCTCGAAGCGCCTTGGGAGGCGCCGAAGGCGGCGGAGTGGGACTCCCAGACGCTGTGGTCGTGGATGCAGCGCAACGTCGCCACGAGTGGCGCGCGCGAGCTCCTCACGATCGCGACCGAGGCGGTGTGGGCGGTGGAGCCGGCGGACGTGTCGCTGCTCCACTTCCTCTTCTACACGCACTCCGCGGGGAAGTTCGACAACCTGGTCGGTACGAGCGGCGGCGCACAGCAGGACCGCTTCGAGGGCGGCTCGCAGCTCCTCTCGATCCGGCTCGCCGAGCAGCTCGGCGAGCGCGTGCGGCTGTCCACGCCGGTCCGTTCGATCGGTCATGGCGACGGCGGCGTGGAGGCGCTGGCCGGTGAGCTGCGCGTGCGTGCGCGGCGCGCCGTCGTTGCGATACCGCCCACGCTCACGTCGCGGATCGCCTACGAGCCCGCGCTGCCCGGACACCGCGACCAGCTCACGCAGCGCATCCCGCAGGGCACGGTGATCAAGTGCATGGCGCTCTACGAGCGGCCGTTCTGGCGCGAGCGAGGGCTGACCGGCCAGGCCACGAGCACGCGCGGGCCGGTGAAGGTGACGTTCGACAACTCGCCGCCGGACGGCTCACCCGGCGTGCTCCTCGGGTTCCTCGAGGGCCGCGCCGCGCGCCAGCTCGGTCTCGCTACACCCGCGGACCGTCGCGCGGCGGTCGTGGACTGCTTCACCCGCTACTTCGGCGCGGAGGCGGCGCGTCCGGTCGACTACGTGGAGCGCGCCTGGGCGGAGGAGGAATGGACCCGCGGCTGCTACGGCTGCTACATGCCGACGGGTGTATGGACCTCCTACGGGCACGCGCTGCGGGCGCCGGTCGGACCCATCCACTGGGCCGGCGCGGAGACCGCGACCGTGTGGAGCGGCTACATGGACGGGGCGGTGCAGTCGGGTCTGCGCGCCGCCGCGGAGGTGCTTGAGGCGCTCAGCTAGCCCGGGTGGTAGGTGGCGATCAGCACCCCGGTCGTGCTGGTAGTGCTGTCGACGGTTCGGCCACGGCAGCGGCTGGCGCAGCGGGAAAGGTCTCCAGAACGACCTTTAAGTTGAGCACCATTTAGGTGCTCAATATCAGTCTCGTTCGAACCCGTCCCCCAAGTGCTCGCTGTAAGCGCTTGCGCCCTAGGCAGCAATAGCGGAGACCGCCGAAGAACGACGCCTACTGCGGCTGCGCAGCCGCGCCACGCGGCGGTGTGAGCAGCCGCAGCACCAGCAGCGAGGCGATCGGCCACGCGCTCACGAGCACGATTGCCCGCATCCAGGCGGTGCCGGCATCGCTGCCCGCGCCGAGCGTGTGGATCAGGCCGAGCACGTACACGAGCGGGGCGAAACGGTGCAGCTTTCGCCAGCGCTGAGTGCCGAAGCGCCGGCGCACGTAGAAGCTGAGACCCACGATCGCCGCCACGTAGGCCCCGAGGATGCCGAGGCCGGTGTAGAAGGGGCGATAGCCGCCCGCGAACGGCACGAGGATCCCGGCGAGGCCGGGCTTCAGCCAGCGGTCGCCGAGGAGGAGCGCGCCGTGCAGCGCGATCGCCGCGAGCGAAGCCAGCGCGATCTGCTCGTGGAGCGCGCGGCCGCGAAGCTGCTTTGGCAGCCGTATGCCCGTGGCCATCGCGAGACCGAGGATCACGGCGAGGGCTGCCAGCCCGAACCCGACGATCCCCGCTGCGCGGCTCCCGAGCCACCAGCCGTAGTGCAGCGGGTCGGTCGACTTCACGCAGCCACCGGCTCCACTCGCTCGCCGCCTCCCGCCACAAGGCGAAGCGGCTCGATCACCTCGACCTCGCCGGAGTCGTGCACGAGCACGCCACCGTGAGCCAGCAGCAGCGTGCGTGCACGCTCGGGTCCTGCCAGGAAGGCCATCTTCGCGACGGTCTCGGCCTCGAGCGCGGTCGCAGCTATCGCGGTCGCCGATACGAGCCCAGTCCACGCAGGCTCGCCGGTGCTGGGGTCGAGGAGGTGATGCGCGTGAGAGCCGTCAGTCCGTCGCCACACTCGGCGACCGATACCCGACGTGGCGACCGCGCCGTCCCGCACCGTCAGGCGGTGGGCGGGTTGGCGGCGAAGCGGGTGCTCCACCTCCACCTCGAATGGCGCGCGCTCGTCGTCGCGGCCGCCCGCCACGAGGTCGCCCCCGCAGTCCACGAGAAAGCGCGGCAGTGCGTGCAGGCGCACCGCAACCGCGTCGGCGGCGAGTCCCTTCCCGACCCCGCCGGAGTCGAAGAGCACCCCGGGCGTGCGCTGCACGGTGCCGCGGCGGTCATTCGCGCGCAGCGACTCCCATCTGCGCTCCCGGCTCGGCGCGCAGGCGGCGCGGCGCGGCGCGGCGGCGAGCGCCTCCGCAACCGTGGCCGCCTCCGGGTGCGGCCACGGCGCCGAGTAGCCGAGGCGCTTGAGGTCGGGCGTGAGCGTGGGGTCCACAAGCCCGCCCGAACGGCGAGCCGCCCACACTCCCGCGCGAACCAGCACGCGCAGGAGCTGCGAGGCCGGCACGGCAGGACGCGGGTCGGCGTTCAGGCGGCTCAGCTCGCTGTCGGGGCGAAAGCGTGAGAGCCGGGCGTCGAACTCGCGCAGATAGGCGACGGCCAGCTTGCACTCGTCCTCGAGCGGGAGGCGCGAGCGGTCGCGCCGACCACGGTCGTCGAGGATGAGCCGCACCGTCGTGCCCATGCAGCGGAAGCTGTGGTCGACGGCGCTCACGACGAGCCAGAAGAGGGCGGGGTCGTGGGCGTGTAGTCCTGCGAGGGTGTGCCGCTCTGGGTCGTCGTGTTCGGCTCGGTGGTGCTCGGTTGCGCGGTGCTCGATTGCGTGGTGCCAGTGGCCGAGTTCGACGTTCCCTTGATGACGGGGTCGTGCCCATCGGCCATGCGCACAGCCTCGAAGCCGAACAGTGCGACGAACACGGCGAACGACGAGAGCCACACCCACATCGGCCGCGGCCCTCGTCTGCGGCGCTTCGGGGATTCCATGGCGGGCATTCAAGGCCGCGCACATGAACGAGGGCCTAGTGGCGCGTAAGAGTTCATGAAGACCGGGCTGAGCTCGGTAGGCGCGCGCCCCGCGCCGGATTGACGCCGGTTTGGCGGGGCCTACGCACGGTAAGTAGGGGCAGAGCGAAGTAGAAAGGAGACCGAGCATGGGCAAGCTCGATGGCAAGAGAATCGCTTTCCTCGTAGCCAACGAGGGCATCGAACAGGTGGAGTTGACGGAGCCGTGGAAGGCCGTCGAGTTGGAGGGTGGCAAGCCCGAGCTGATCGCGCCGGAGAGCGGCAAGGCCCAGGCCTTCAACCACTTGGACAAGGCCGACCAGTTCGACGTCGACCACGCGGTGAGCGAGGTCAGCGCCAGCGACTACGACGGGCTGATGCTGCCCGGCGGGGTCGCCAACCCTGACAACCTCCGCATGCACGACGACGCGGTGAAGTTCGCACGGGACTTCTTCGAGCAGGGCAAGCCGGTGGCCGTGATCTGCCACGGCCCGTGGACGCTCGTCGAGGCGGGCGTGGTGAGAGGCCGCACGATCACGTCGTGGCCGAGCCTCCAGACCGACATCCGCAATGCAGGCGGCAACTGGGTCGACGAACAGGTCGTGGTCGACAGCGGCATGGTCTCAAGCCGCAAGCCCGACGACCTGCAGGCGTTCAACGAGAAGATGATCGAGGAGTTCGCCGAAGGCGTCCACGCGGAGCAGACGCCGGCCGGCGCCGGCGCCTCGCGGTCGTCCTAGCAGCACGTCAGCGGCCGGCCTTCGGGCCGGCCGCGACTTGATCTCCGCCGTGGCGGGTAATTGACTCCTGGGAAAGAGAGGAGAGCCCGTGGCTGAGATCACCCTGAAGGACGTCACCAAGCGCTATCCCGACGGCACAGAGGCCGTCAAGCACATGAACATGGACATCCAGGACGGGGAGTTCATGATCCTCGTGGGGCCGTCCGGGTGTGGGAAGTCCACCGCACTGCGCATGATCGCGGGGCTCGAGGAGATCAGCGAGGGCGAGATCGACATCGGCGGCGAGCGCGTGAACGAGTTCGAGCCCCGGGATCGGGACATCGCGATGGTGTTCCAGAACTATGCGCTCTATCCGCACATGACCGTGCGCGAGAACATGGGCTTCGCCCTGAAGCTCGCCAAGGTGGAGAAGGACGAGATCGACCGGCGCGTGGAAGAGGCCGCGCGCATCCTCGACCTCACCGAGCAGCACGAACGTAAGCCGGCCAACCTCTCAGGCGGTCAGCGCCAGCGAGTGGCGATGGGCCGCGCGATCGTGCGCGACCCCGCCGCCTTCCTCATGGACGAGCCGCTCTCGAACCTCGACGCAAAGCTGCGCGTGCAGACGCGTACCGAGCTGGCGCGCCTGCAGGAGCGCTTGGGCACCACCACGATCTACGTGACGCACGACCAGACCGAGGCGATGACGCTGGGCGACCGCGTCGCGGTGATGCGCCTCGGGGTCGTGCAGCAGGTGGGGCCGGGCCAGGAGCTCTACGAGCGGCCCGTGAACCTGTTCGTGGCCGGCTTCATCGGCTCGCCGTCGATGAACTTCCTTCCGGGCGTGGTCGAGGGCGATCGCGTGCGACTTCCGATGGTGGAGGTTCCGATCCCCGAGGACCTGCGCGGCAAGCTGCGCGACGGTCAGGAAGTGTTCGTCGGCGTCCGCCCGGAGGACATCGAGGACGCGGCGGTGGTGGGCGAGGAGAAGCGACACCACGGGGTGGTCTTCCGCACGAAGATCGAGCTGCTCGAATCGATGGGCGCGGAGCTGTACGCGCATTTCTCGCTCGGTGGCGACGCCGGGGTGGAGCACGAGCACCTGCGCGAGCTCGCCGCCGACGCCGGAACCAGCGACGTCCCGTCGGAGAGCGACAGAGGGCTTGCGGTGGCCCGCCTCGACGCTTCGGCGAACGTGCCGGTCGGGCGCGAGGCCGAGCTCTGGCTCGACACCACGAAGCTGCACTTCTTCGATCCGGAGAGCGGGCGCTCGCTGCGCGCGGCCGCCGAAGAGCTCACCGAAGTTCCCGCCTGACGCGTTCGATCGCCTCGTCGCTCCAGCGGTGAGTGCGCATCAGCCGGTAGCGCTCGGCGCTTACGCGCATATATGCCTGCGCCTCGCTCAGGTCGCCCATCAAGTCGGCCTCCTGAAGCATCTCTACGACCGGCTCGAACTCCTCCACGAACCAGCGCCGCGCGACCTCTTCGCGGTTGAGGAACTCGCCGACCTCCTGGGAGGCGCGGAAGCCCCATGCCTCGATCGCCTCCGCCAGGTTCGCGTAACCCCAGTAGTCGGGTAGGTCGATCCGCTTGCGCCACTCGGGCGGCAGCGGGACGCGCTCGTAGAACAGGCGCTCATGGCCCTTGAACGCGAGGTCCGAGACGCGCATGCTCGGCCCCGGCTCGATCTTCGTCCTCACCTCGCGCACATACGCCTCGATGTGGGTGCGCCTGCGGGCTCGCGCCACAGACACGCGGTGGTGGCCGTCGCGCACGAAGTGCAGCTCGCCGATGCGGTAGACGTCGATCGGAGGCATCGCCTCGCCGCGTCGCTCCGCCAGCGCGATGCGCTCCCAGCGGCCGCGAACGCGCGTGCTCGTGGGGCGGAAGCTCCGGTCGAAGTCGCCGGTGCGCTGGTCGGCCGTGCCTACGATCGAGTCGAGCGCGATCGACTGCAGCCCGAGGTCGCGCGAGCCGGCGTGCCCCAGCGCCGCGAGCACCTCGTCGAAGGGCAGGATCATCCGCACGTCGTCGGGCTCTCCGCGCAGGCGATCGGCGAGCGCGGCGACCACCCTGCGACGGCGCGCGCGTCCGAAGTCAGCTTGTGCGTCGGATATCGGGAAGCCGGTGTCAGGCACTACTCATGTTGTAGCGGCCGGGCGTCGTATCCAACCGAGAATGCCCAGCGCGCGCCGATCGTCCACGCCTGCAGCTGGTTCGCGATGGGCACTCGCTCGGGCTGACCGGCAACGACCGCGTACAGCTCGGGCGCCTGCCCGAGGCGGTCGAGCGCGTCGAGCACGCCGTCGCGCACGCGCTCGGCCTCACGCTCGCGGTCCGCGGCACGCAGCCCGCCCCAGCCGAACCAGGAATCGAATGGCCACACGGCGCCGCGGTGGTACGCCGTCGCGGCGAACTGCGGATGCTCGCTCGACAGGGTGCGGAGCCCGTACTCGGTGAGTATGTCCGGACGGGTGAGGCGCTCGGCGAAGCGCTCCACGTCGTCCTCGGGTAGAGCGCCGGCCCACAGCAGCCAGCCGAGCTGCGAGCCCGCGCCCCGCACCGGGCGGTCGTGAGCGTCCACCGCCATCGTCTCCGGGTCGAACAGCTCAGCCACGCGGGCGCGCGTGCGTTCGAGCAGCTCGAGCCAGCGCGGGTCGCCGGAGAGCGAGGCAACCGCGCGCAGCGCGGCGACCGCCACCGCCTGCACGTCCGCATCGGCGACCGGCGGCTCCGGCACGCTGCCGTCGGGCGTGAGGATGCCACCGCCGTAGGCGGCATGAGGACCGGTCGTGTCGCGCCATCCCTGCTGGATCAGTCCGCCGCTTCCGCGGCGCGGGCCCCAGCGCACGACGCCCCCTCCGCGCTCGAGCGAGCGCTCGAGCCACGCCGCCGCCGCCCGCCAGTTCGGCTCGAGCTCCCGCGCGAGCTGCGCGTCGCCGAGCGCGTCGAGCACCACGAGAAACCACGACGTGCTGTCGGCCGACCCGTAGTAGCGGAGCTCGCCGTCGCGCACCGGCCACCCCATGTCCACGAATCGCTGCTCGGCATTCGGCCGGTACTCGTGCACGATCTTGCCGGGCTCCTCGTCGGTCTCCGGGTCCTCGCGATCGGCCTGGAGCGCCGCCAGCTCGCGCAGCGTGGCGCGCGCCACGTCGGGCCGCACGGGCAGGAGCTGGAGGGAGGTGATCAGCGAGTCGCGCCCGAAAAGCGCATGGAAGCGTCCAGGATCGCGGGCGTCGACCGGTTCGGACGACGCGTACGGCCAACCCTCCGGCGAGAGGACGCGATCGAGGTCGCTGACCTCGGCGGCGGCTATCCCTTCACCGCGCCCGCGGTGAGGCCGGCCACGATGCGCTTCTGGAAGATGATCACTAGCACGATGAGCGGCACCGTGATCGTCACAGTGGCCGCGCTGATCGTGCCGAGCGGCACCTCGAACTGAGAGCTGCCGGTGAAGAACGCGATCGCCGCGGACACGGGTCTGCGATCAGGCGTGCTCGTCAGCGTGATCGAGAGCAGGAACTCGTTCCAGGCGAAAATGAACGCGAGCAGTCCCGCGGTCACGAAGCCGGGCGCGGCCAGCGGGAGCACGATCTTTCGGAACGCCTGGAAATGGGTGGCCCCGTCGACGAGAGCCGCCTCCTCGAGGTCCTTCGGTATGTCGCGGAAGAACGACACGAGGATGTAGATCGTGAGCGGCAGGACGAAGGTGAGGAACGGCAGGATCAGACCGATGTAGGTGTTGAAGAGGCCGGCATCGGTCCACAGCTTGAACACTGGCGCCGCGATCGCGATGGGCGGGAACGTGGTGATCGAGAGGATGACCGCGAGGATCAGGAACTTCGCGCGGAAGCGCAGGCGCGCGAGCGCGTACGCCGCGAAGGACCCGACCGTGAGCGCGATGATCGTCGAGGTGCCCGCCACGATCGCGCTGTTGCGGAGCGCCTTCGTGAACGCGGAGTTGCTGAAGATCGAGCTGTAGTTGTCGAGCGACGGGTTGTTCGGGAACAGCTTGCCGGTGTTCAGCTCGGCGCCCGTCTTCAGCGATGTGTTGATCATCCAGTAGAACGGGAAGAGGCAGAACGCGATGGTCGCGATCACGCCGAGCCAAAGCAGCCACTGCCGGTGGCGCGGCGGCCTCGGCCCTGCCCGCTCCCGCGCGCGTGCTCCGACACGCGCCCGCCACGTTCGCTGCTGGGCGACGGTCGTGCTCATGTGTCCTCCGACAGCGTCCGGATGTTGCCGCCCACGAACCGGATGTACAGCAGCGACACCGCCATCACGATGATGAACGTAAGCACCGCGAGCGCGGATCCCTGCCCGACGAGCCGGTCCTGCGTGAGCGTCTGATACGCCTGAAGCGAGAGCGTCTCGGTGTCGTTTGCGCCCTTCGTGAGCACGAACGGCAGGTCGAAGATGCGCAGCGCGTCGAGCGTTCGGAAGATCAACGCCACGAGGATCGCCGGCTTCAGCAGCGGCAGCGTGATCCTCGTGAAGCGCTGCCACGCCGTCGCGCCGTCCACCTTCGCGGCGTCGTAGACGTCGTTGGGGATCACCTGAAGCCCGGCCAGGATCAGCAGCGCCATGAACGGCGCCGTTTTCCAGACGTCCGCGAAGATCATCACCGCCAGCGCGTAACCGCTCTGGCCGAGCCACACCACGTGCCCGCCCGGCAGGCCTAGCGCGTCGAGCACCTGGTTCGCGAAGCCCAGGTCGGGCTCGAAGATCGAGCGCCACATGATCGCCGTGCCGACCGTCAGCACGGCCCAGGGCACGAGCACCGTGGCGCGCAGGATTCCCCGGCCCTTGAACGACTCGTGCATGAGCAGCGCCATGCCCAGCCCGAGCACCAGCTCGAGACTCACCGAGATGCCGGTGAAGATGAAGGTGGTCTTGAAGGCGTTCCAGAAGTCAGACGACTTCAGCGCGTCGAGGTAGTTGTCGAGCCCCACCCAGCGGGAGAGGCCCGGCACGCGCACGCTGTACTGGTTCAGCGAGAGCCAGATCGCGTAGCCGATCGGATAGGCCGCCACCACCGCGATCACGATCAGCGACGGCGACAGCATCGCCCCGGCGAGCTGGCGCTCGGAGAGCCCGCGCCGCCTGTGCGGCGCGCGTACCCGACCTACCGTGGCCTCAGCCGTGGTCATGGTGTCGCTAGAACGTCTTCAGTGCCGCGTTGATCTGGCTCTGCATCTTCTGCAGTGCCGACTTCGGGGATGTGCCCTGCAGAGCCGAGTAGACGTTCTTGAAGATCGCCTCGCTGATCTGCGGATAGACGGGCGAGACCGGGCGTGCCTTGCCCTGCTGCACGCCCTTCAGCAGCTCGGCCGCGAATGGCACCTTCTTCTTGACCTCCGGATCGGTGTAGACCGAGGTCAGCACCGCCGGCAGCGACGACTTGATGAAGAACTTCTTCTGCGCCGCCGGGGCCGTCGCGAAGTTGATGAACTCGAGCGCGCCGCCTGGGTTCTTCGAGTACGCCGAGATGCCGAGGTTGTAGCCGCCGATCACGCTCGCGCTCGCGCCGCCCTGCCACTTCGGCAGCGGCGTCACGCCGAAGTTCTTCTTGGCGGCGACCGCCTGCGCATATACGTACGGCCAGTTACGCAGGAGCACGTCCTTGTCAGTGAGCCACGCGCGCTTCGACTCCTCCTCCATGTAGGTGAGGTTCGCCTTCGGCGCGGCGCCGTCCTTGATGTTGTTTTGCATCTGGGTCAGCACCTGCTCGGCCTGAGGCGAGTCCACTGTCGACTTCGACCCGTCCGAGTTCAGCACGGTGCCGCCAGCCGCGTAGAGCATCTCGAGGAAGTTCACCGTCAGGCCCTCGTACTGCGCGCCCTGGAACGCGAAACCGCCGTCCGACTTCGCCATGGAGAACGTCTGCTGCCATGTGGAGGGCGGCGTCTTGACCTTGCTCTTGTCGTAGTAGATGAAGCCCGCGTTCGTGTTGAACGGGACGGCCCAGTACTTGTCGCCGATCTTCGCGGTGTTGATCGTCGACGGGATGAACTCGTTCTTTCGAGCGTTGATGGCAGGTGTCACGTTGAGGAGCCAGTTCTGGCCGGCGAACTCGCCGGTCCAGATCACGTCCATGCCGAGCACGTCGCACTCAGGTGACTTCGCGCGCAGGCGCTGGATCAGCTGGTTGCGCTGCTCATCCGCCGCCGTCGGAAGCTCGGTGAGCTTCACCTTGACGTTGGGGTTCTGCTGGTTGTGCAGCTTCACGACCTGACTGAAGGCGCCGGTCGTGTCCTTGCCGATGCACCAGTTCACGTTGCCCTTGGCGTTTTGCGCCTGGCCGGGCGTGACGGTTTTCGCGTTCTCGCCGACGTTGCTGGGGGTGGTACCGCCGCCGCCTCCGCCCCCGCCGCCGCAGCCGGCTGCGACAGCCGCCACGAATGCAATGGCCAGGCCGCTCGAAAGCTTGCTGTTCACAGAACTCCCCTCCTCGACATCCGCGGCGGGCCCCCGCGCGGACGTCGGCTCTCATCCCAGTTCGCCTCTTCGTTACCCGCCTCAAGCCGGTGCGAATCACCGCAGGTGTGATGCTGCGGTTAAGGTGTCGCGCCCATGAGCCTCGACGCGGTCGTGATCGGCGCCGGCCACAACGGCCTGGTCGCCGCCGCCTACCTGGCTCGCGCCGGTCTCGACGTCGAGGTTCTGGAGCGCCGCGACGTCGTCGGCGGCGCCTGCGTGACCGAGGAGCTGTGGCCCGGGGTCCG
>DASVXS010000128.1:0-16114 GCA_036392575.1 Thermoleophilaceae bacterium
GGCTCAGGTTCTGCACCCACACAGAGTCGACGCCGATGTCCGCGCCCAGGTCCAAAAGCGCCTCGAGCTCGTTGATGTTGCGCCGCATGGCCACGAACACCAGCTGGATGCGCGGATCGGCGGAGCCCGCCTCGCGGCGCGTCGACACCAGCCCGCGCAGGTTCGCCACGACGCGCTCGAACTGGCCGGCGTGCGGCCGGAAGTCCGTCCCATGGCGGACGTCCTCGTAGGTGGCCGCGGTAGCGCCGTCGAGTGACACGTGCAGCCAGCCGAGGCCCGACGCGACGAGCTCCTCCGCGCGCCGGCGGCCGAGCAGCGTTCCGTTCGTGTTGAAGCCCACCCGGGTACCACGCGAGGCCGCATGCTCGACCATCGCCACCAGGTGCGGTGAGAGCAGCGGCTCCCCGAGCCCCTGAAGCGTGAGCTTCCGCAGGCGCGGGAGCGAGTTGACCAGCTCGATGAACTGCTCGTAGCTGAGCGCGCCCTCCCGCTTGCCAATCGCCGGCGCGTAGCGCACCAGGCACATGCGGCAGCGCAGGTTGCACGCGCCGGTGACCTCCACTTGGAGCTCCTGGGGGAGGTCTGGGACGAGTGCCGGCATGTGCGGCGGTTACCCGAGCATGCCGCAGGGAAACGGCGCGCCCAGACGGGGTAATGGAGGCTGGTAATGACGCGTTTCGGCGCGTGTGACCGGGTACTCCTCAAGATGTGGGAGGACGGGTGTACCGCCCTCGCTTCAACGGAGGAGGGAATGCACAATGGCCGTTTACGCAGGCCGCCCCGTTACACGCGGTGCGGGCGAGGAAACCGCCACGTTACACGCGCCGATAGCTGATCCGGCGCCGCTGGGACTCGCGGCATTTGCGGGCACCACGATGATGCTGTCCGCGGTCAACGCGGGCTGGGTCGACGCTAAGGTCGTGCCCGCAGTGCTGGGCATGGCGCTCTTCTACGGAGGGGCCGCGCAGCTGCTTGCGGGCATGTGGGAGTTCCGCCGCAACAACACGTTCGCGGCTGCGGCGTTCAGCTCGTTCGGAGCCTTCTGGCTCGCGTTCTGGGCGTTCGAGCAGTTTTACGCGGACAAGATTCCGGCCGCCCAGGCCGGTAATGCGGTGGGCCTGTTCCTGCTCGCATGGGCGATCTTCACCACGTACATGATCATCGCCTCGCTGAGGGTCTCCGTCGCAGTTGCGACGGTGTTCGTCCTGCTTGCCGCCACGTTCTGGTTCCTGGCGTTCGGTGAGTTCGAGACGAGCAAGAACCTCACCAAGGTCGGCGGGTACGTCGGCATCGTCACAGCGGCGGTCGCCTGGTATACCGCATTCGCCGGGGTCGTGAACGAGACGTGGAAGCGCACGATCCTGCCGGTCGGGCACACCGCTCCGCCGGCAGCGGCGATCGGCAAGACGGAGCCAACAGAGACAGCCGGATAACGCGACAGGGCGCCGCTCAGCCGCCGATGGCGAGCCGGGCGGCGTTCAGCCGCTCGCCCTGGGACGGGTAGCAGCCCGACTGCAGGGTCTTCTGCGCCTGGAACAGGACCGGCGCCATCTCCTTCGGGTGCAGCTTGCTGACCGCGATCAGCGAGCTCACCGCCTTGTGCAGCGAGCCGTCGGTGGCGGTCGTCGGAAGCGAACCCTGCGGGTTGTCGAGCGACTTTGCCGCCTGTGCGCAGTAAGACGCGATCTTCGCGTTCGCCTGCTGCACCTCGGTTCGCGCCCCGGACGGTAGTTTCGCGAGCGAGGCCGGCGTGGTCTTCGTGGCCGACTCCGGCACGGAACCACCGCCGTTGCCTCCACCCCCGCATGAGGCGAGCGCCAGCGCGGCAGCCGAGGCCGCTGTGACAGCAAGCGCGCGCATGCGGAAATCGTAGGCCGTGGACGCCCCGTTGCGCGCTAGTGCCGGTGGCGAGGGCCCTTCTTCTGCGGCTTCTTAGGTTTCTTCACTTTCCCCTGCTTCAGCGTCACCACGCGGGTCGAGCGAAGCTCCCTGCCCCCGGGGTCGGCGGTGCTGGCCTGCTGGAGCGCCGAGAAGCGCTTCAGTCGCTTGAGAAGCCGCTGGCCGGTGCGGGTGATCTTGACCGTGACGGCCGCGGACTTGCCGGGCGGGATCGAGAACGTTGCGCTGCCGAGGTTCACGAGACTGCCTGAGCCGGTGGCCGACTTCCCGGTCGCGAGGCGGACGTAGAACGCCGTCACCCCGGTGCACGAGTACGGGTTGCCTGCCGGGCAGGCGAGCGTGACGCGCGTGCGGCCGCCCTTCACCACGTATGTCGTGCCGCCCGTCAGCACCACCGGACGGGCGCCGCTCGTTCCGCCGTCGGCGCCGTCCTCCGAGGACGCGGTGTGGTTGGCGACGGTCACCCAGAAGGCGACGCTCGAGGGGTTGCCCGGGCCGTCCTTCGCGTCGCAGCGCACGAGCGTGTTGCCGAGCGCGAACCTGCTCCCCGACGCGGGCGCGCACGTGAGCGACTTCACGCCGGACGGGTCGCCCGCCGCGGGGAGCGGATACGTGGCGACCGCCGACGACTTCCCGGCATCCGCGTAGGCGAGCACGTTCGACGGCTGTACCAGCGTCGGACCGGTGCCGGCGATCACGTTGACGTTGAAGGTGCCGGTGTCGAGCGGCACCGATAGGCATGTGACCGCGGTTGTCCCCACGGTGAAGTTCGACCCGGATGCCGGCGTGCAGGTCGAGGTAACGGCGAATGGCCAAATACTGCTCTGCGTAGGCGCCGTGAAGTTCACGACCGCGGGGTTCGTGCCGAGCGCCTCCTGCGTCACGTCGCTCGTGACGAGGGTCGCCGACGCGTTGCCCGCGAGGGCAAGCAACAGCAGCGCCGTCACCGCCGCGATCCTCATCCCGGTCGCGCAAGTTACGCCACCTGGCGCGTTTGCGCGCCAATTCTCGACAAAGCGACGATGTAGCGAGCGAACTAGACTGCCCGCCTCGTGGCAGGGCTGGCGCTATTCACAGGCTTCCCGGGCTTCATCGGCAGGCGCCTCGTGGCGCGTCTGCTGGCCGACGACCCGAAACTTCGGATCGTCGCGCTCGTGGAGCAGCGGATGGTCGATGCGGCGCGCGAGGCCGCCGCCTCGCTCGACGCAGGGGACAGGGTGGAGGTGCTCCCGGGCGACATCGTCGACCGCCGCCTCGGTCTTTCCGACGACGACTACCAGCGACTGCAGTCCGGCATCACACGCGCGTTCCACCTTGCCGCGATCTACAACCTCGCAGTGCCGCTCGAGATGGCCCAGCGCGTGAACGTGGACGGCACGGGCAACGTGCTCGAGCTCTGCGCGAGCGCGAAGAAGTTGGAGCGGCTCGAGCATGTGAGCACGGCCTACGTCGCCGGGGTGCGGACCGGCGTGGTGTACGAGCACGAGCTCGTGATGGGCCAGGACTTCAAGAACCACTACGAGTCGACGAAGTTCCAGGCGGAGTTGTGGGTGCGCCAGCTGATGGACCGCGTGCCGGCGACGATCTATCGCCCGGCGATCGTTGTGGGTGACTCACACACGGGCGAGACGCAGAAGTTCGATGGGCCGTACTACATGCTCCGCTCGATCGCGCTATCGGCCCAGCGCAACATGCCGATCGCGCAGTTCGGCCGCTCGGAGGCGCCGTTCAACTGCGTGCCCGTGGACTTCATCGTCGACGCGATGGCCGTCGGCATCACGGACGCCGGGATCACCGGGCGCACGCTGCACCTGGTGGATCCCGATCCCGTTACCGCGCGCGAGGTGTTCGACATCCTCGCGCGCGAGTACGCGGGGAGGGGCCCGGCCTACCGAGTGCCGCCGCGAATGGTCGAGACGGCTCTGCGCATGCCCGCCGTCCGCGATGCCTTCGGCGGCGCGCCGGGCGAGGGCATCCGCTACCTCAACCATCCCGTGCGCTTCGACACCCGCAACGCAGACGACTTCCTTGCGCGGCACGGACTTCACGTCCCGAGCATCCACGAGTACGCGCCCGCGATGGTTCGCTTCTTCCGCGAGCACGAGCACGACGAGGCATACGTCCCGGCGTAGCGCGCCAACCCCGCGCGCTAAGTCCTGACTGGCGCCAAACGTCGTCACTTTGGGGCGTATATCGACCCTAAGTGACGACACTCGGTCCGGGCCACGCCGGGCCACCCCTCCATACTGCTGTTCGAGCCGCGTGACAACCGCTTGCGCCGCTGCGTCGCCGCTGAGAGAGTCGTACGAAAGGCCCGGCAAAGGGCCGGACCGCGACGGAAGGAGTCGGAATGGCCGATCGAGTGCTCTTCATCTCGTGGGGCGAATCCGTAGCCGGGCGCGAGGAGCGCGGCCTCGAGGTGTTCAACGAGGCCCTAGGGCTGTACGGGCGACTCCAGCAGGACGGCCGCATCGAGAGCTTCAACGTGGCGATACTCGAGCCGAACGGCGGCGTCGAGGGCTACATGGAGATCTACGGGAGCGCCGACCAGCTCGCCGCCCTGCGTCAGAGCGACGAGTTCCGACGCACGATGACCGACGCGTCGCTCATCGTCCACGACCTGCGGATGGTTGAGGGCTCGGTGAACGAGGGGGTCGCCCGCGACGTCGCCCTCTACCAGGAGTCGATCGCGAAGGTGCCGCAGGCGACGGCCTGACCCCGCCGCCGTACCGTCCGGCGCCTCGACGGGAGGGCGAGGCGCCGCGGTCGCGGCTTGGATTCTCGGTCCGGTGGGTATCTTTGTCCGGCCGGAATGCGATTCTGCGCGCCGGCTCCCCGATGGACGAGAACTCCCGCCTCATTGCCCTGATCAGGTCGCTTTCCGAGCGCTCACTCGCCGAGTCCGACGCGCTCGCGACCACGCTTGGGCGCCGCTGCTGGCCCGGGGGCGGCGATCGCGCCGACCCACACGCGGCCGAGTGGGTACGCCGCTGGCACCCGCGCTCGATGCCCGTGCCTGTCCACTGCTCGTGCGCCGCGGGCCGCTGCCTCGTGTGTAACTGACTGAGGACGTTCCGGACTTTATGAACACGTTTCCGGCTTCACTCGGCGCCAGGGCGGGTATTTCTTCTCGCTGACGATGGACGATCGACTACGAGTAACGGCGCTGATCGACTGGGTCGCCAACCGCAGCGACGCGGAGACGGAGGACCTGGCCTGGGCGCTCAGGCGCCGCTGCTGGCCGGGCGGCGTGACCGACCGCAACGAGCCCGGCTCGCACGACTGGATCCGCAAGTCGCCGCCGTCGAACGCCGCCCAGCTGCTGCTCCACTGCGAGTGCGAGCGGCGGCGCTGCCACGTCTGTAACTAGCTGCCCGCGCCCGGCGCGGCTGTTGCGCCGACGCAAACAGCAGCAAGAGGGGTGGTCGAGGCGAAGTGCGGAACCTTTGGGCGCCTTTAGCCGCTCAAATGTTCCGCAGATCGGCCCGGAGCCGGTGGAGCCCTTCCCTCAGTGCTCAAAACGCTGGCGGCGCGCAGCCGCCGGCGGCAGACGCCCTCAGCGCGGGAACAGCTTCGCCATCTTCAGAATCGAGCGCAGCTTGCCCCGCGGGCGCAACTTGCCCGTGGCGATCGCGAGCCACGGGTCCGTGCGGCCCGCGCTGATGTCGACCCAGTCCTCGTAACGCGCGCGGAGCGTGATGTCCGGGTCCTCCGCCCACGCCTGCTCCACGCGCGTCGAGCCGTTGTCCACGTGCAGCACCCACGGCTCGGAATCGGTGAAATCCCACTGGATCGTGGTCCGCCCGTTCGCCGCCGCCGGGTCCACCGACAGCCGTACCGAGTCGAACATCAGCGCCTGCGTCTCCGGGTCGCGCGCCGGCGGGCCGAGCTTCTCGCCGATGATGTTTCCCTCGAGCAGTTTGATCGCGCGCTCCGCGCGCTCGCGCGGCGGCACGCTCAGGTCGATCGGAAGCGCCCCCGGTAGCTCCTCGAGCGGCAGCCCGGCCGAGCGCATCTTCGTCTCCATCGAGAGGATCGCCTCGGTGTAGATGTCCTCGAGCGTGAAGCCGAAGCACTCGGTGTAGCTGCGGTCCCAGCCCGGCGGCACGAGCACCCCCACCGACTTCGGCATCACCTCGCGCAGCAGCTCGGCGACAGCGTCCCTGCACTCCGGGTCCATCTGCACGAGGTCGGCGAGCACCTTCACGCCGAAGCCGATGTGCCGCTGCTCGTCGAGCGCGACGTTGCGCATGCCCTCCTGGAAGCCAGGCATCAGCTCGTCGCGCTCGAGGTAGGACTGGATGAAGTGCTGCCCGGGCTGGGCGAGGGTCGCCTCGATCACGATGTGGTACAGCGCGATGCCCTTCGCGAGCATCGGCAGCGAGCGATCGCGGCGGAGCTCGTCGGCCATCTTGTCGAGCCGCTCGAACACTTGACGGAAGCCCCACGTGAGGTCCGGCCGCGTCCGCGCGAGCGAGCCGGCCACGTCGTCCGCGCCGTCCTCCACGACCTCGCGCATGAAGCGCGCGAAGAACACGGCGTGGCGCGCCTCGTCGACCTGCTGGGTCGCGAGGAAGTACTTCATCTCCTCCTTCGGCGCGGCCTCGATGTAGGGGGAGAGGTTGTCCGCGACGGAGTCCTCGCCGTGCAGGAACAGCGCGTAGTTCCAGAGAGCGGCGCGGCGCTGCTTGTCGCTGAAACGCTCCTGCCAGTGCTCCTTGTCGACGGAGAAGTCGAGAGCGGTGGCGCTCCAGTTGCTCTTCTCCCAGCGCTCGTAGAGATCCGTGTACGAGATCCGCTGGGTCATCGGGAGCGCCTGTGCCATGTTGGAACCTCTCTTCGCCGTTTGGCTGACCAGCCAAAATGATTCCAGACGATGCCTCTGGCGGCCCTGATCAACGTCCCCGCGAACCTGGGTTACCTCGCGCTCGCCGGCATCGTCGGCTTCGAGTCGATGGGCGTGCCGCTGCCGGGCGAGACGGCGCTCATCGCGGCGGCGCTGCTCGCCAAACGGGGCGACCTGTCGATCGCGCTTGTGGTCCCGATTGCCGCGGCCGCGGCGATCGTCGGCGACAACGCCGGCTACGTGATCGGCCGCAAGGGCGGCCGCCGGCTGCTCCTGCGCGACGGCCCGCTGCTCGAGCAGCGCACCCGCCTGCTCGACCGCGGTGAGGCCTTCTTCTCGCGTCACGGCGCGAAGGCGGTGTTCCTCGGGCGCTGGTTCGCCGGCCTGCGCATCACCGCCGCGTGGCTCGCCGGCATCCACCACATGCCGTGGCGCTCGTTCCTGTTCTGGAACGCGCTCGGCGGAATCGCCTGGGCGGTCACCGTGGGTGTGCTTGTCTACATCGCCGGGCACGTGATCGAGGACGTCGTGAAGACCGGCGGCATCGCGGGCGCGGCCGTGATCGTGCTCGCGGGTGGCGCCTTCCTCATGTGGCGCTGGATGCGTGGGCGCAGCGAAGCGCGGCGGTAGCCTTGTCCGCCATGGCGGACACGCCACTGAGCGGGAGGCGGGCGATCGTGACCGGAGCCAGCTCCGGCCTCGGCAAGGAGACGGTTCGGCGGCTCGCCGCCGACGGTGCGGCGGTAGCGGTCAACTACATCGGCAATGCTGACGCCGCCGAGGAGATCGTCGAGAAGATCCGCTCGGACGGCGGCACCGCGATCGCCGTGCAGGCCGACGTGTCCAAAGAGTCCGACGTGGTCGGGATGTTCGAGGAGATTCGCGAGGGGCTCGGCGGCTGCGTGAACGTGCTCGTGAACAACGCAGGCATCGAGAAGCCGTTCAAGCTCGTGGACATGCCGCTCGACGAATGGAACAAGGTGCTCTCGGTGAACCTCACGGGCGCCTTCCTCTGCGCGCGCGAGGCGGCGCGCCAGATGATCGCCGCCGATGAGGGCGGCGTGATCGTGAACATCTCGAGCGTGCACGAGCTGATCCCGTGGCCCGAGTTCAGCCACTACTGCGCGAGCAAGGGCGGCATGCGGATGTGGTCCAAGACCATCGCTAGGGAGCTCGCACCGCATCAGATCCGCGTCGTGAACATCGGGCCCGGCGCGATGCTCACCCCGATCAACCAGGACCTGATCGATCACCCCGAGAAGCGCAAGGAGATCGAGGAGGAGGTCCCGCTCGGGCGACTCGGCGAGCCGTCCGAGGTCGCCTCCGCAGTCGCCTGGTTGGTGAGCGAACAGGCGAGCTACATCACCGGCACGACGCTCTTCGTCGACGGTGGAATGACTCTCTATCCGAAGTTCGTCTGACCGTCCCGGCCCGCCCGGACCCGCGCGCGGAAGGAACTTCTTCCCGACGCGCGAATCCCTTGGACCGTGACCCGAGCAGGCACCAGTGCCCTGACCCTTTCGGAGGAGATCCGTCAGCGCTTCGACGAGTTCTCCCGCTCTCAGAAGGACGTGGGCCAGTACATCGTCGACCACCTCGACGAGGCGGCCTTCCAGACGGCCGAGGAGCTTGCCCGCCGCGCCAACACCTCGAGCTCCACCGTCGTCCGCTTCGCGCAGGCGCTCGGCTTCGAGGGCTTCCCCGAGCTCCAGCAGGCCGCGCGCGACGAGTACCGCCGCTCCCGCGAAGGCAACGCGGGGCAGGTCGAGAGCCTCCTCGCGCCGCCGCTCTTCCCAATCGACCAGACCGAGTTCGAGGCCGCGCTGGCGGCGGACCACACGAACGTCGAGGACACCGCGCGCAAGGTGGACCGCGACGAGGTCTCGGCCGCGATCGACCTGATCTCGCGCGCGGAGCGCATCGTGCTATGCGGCACCGACCAGATGGCGTTCTTCGCGAGCTACCTGCGGCACCTGCTGATGCTGCTCGATCTGCGCTGTGAGGTCGTCGCGAGTCCGAGCCAGGAGGGGCTCGCGCGCCTCGGCCGGATCGACGACAAGACGCTCGTGATCGGCTTCTCCGCCGGACGCCCACACCCGCTGGTCGTCCGCGCGGTGAAGCTCGCCCGCCACCGCAAGGCGCGCACGATCGCGGTCGCCGACGCGACTCTGTCCGAGGTCGCGAAGCTCGCCGACCACAAGCTCTACTACTCCTCCAACAGCCCGGCGTACGTGCGCTCGCACGCCGCCCTGCTGAGCCTCGTCCAGGCGCTCGCCTACGGCGTCTACGCGCTCGATGAGTCGGCCTACGCGGATCGCATCAAGGCGTTCCGCCTCAAGTAGCGATCACGAGGAGCTCAAACCCTTGCCCGCGCCGCTCACCGCTCATGGGCTCAGGCGGGCCAAGAAGCTCGAGCCCGTAGCCGCAACCGCACGCGAGCGTGAGGACCTCGCCGAGCAGCCCTATGGCCTCGAAGACCTCGGCGCATTCCCGGTCGCTGCAGAAGAGCCTGGCACGTACCCGCACGAAATCGAGGGTGAGCGGCGCGCCGGACGGAAGGGGCGGATCCGTCTGGTCCTCGCCACGATCGCGTTCCCGGTGGTGCTCGCCGCCCTGTTCTCGAAGACCTGGCAGCTGATGCCGTTCCCAGACACCGAGGCCGCGCTCGCAGCGCTGGGCACCGGGTTCGCCTTCGGGCTCGCAGTGCACCGCTGGTCGGCGATGTGGCTCACGCTGGCAGTGCTCCCGGCCGGCATGGGCGGCGAGGGCGGCTTCTTCGGCGGTGTAGTCGCGCTCTTCGTCGTGGGCCCGTTCGCGCTCGTGGGCCTGACCGCGGGTGTGGCGCTCGTGAAGCGCCTCGCCAGGGTGGCAATCCGGCGCATGATCGCGCCGGCCCGCACTCCTCTCTCCGCCTGAGAGAAGAGTGCCGGGAGGCTCCACGCTCCTCCTGGCCTTGGAGCGAAGAAAGTCCTTGGACTCGAGGACTCACCTCCCGGCACACTCCACGGAAGCACCTTCTGACCAATCGGTCAAGTGACAGCAGTCACTCGCCTCATCGCACATTGCGGCATGACTACGTTGTCCTCCGCGTCACTCTGGGGAATGCGCCTGCATGGCTAAGATGAGGTCCGTGAAGGATGCAGCCACTTTCCGGGTGAAATCCGGCCTTGCGGAGATGCTGAAGGGCGGCGTGATCATGGACGTGGTCACCGCCGAGCAGGCCAGAATCGCCGAGGCCGCGGGCGCCGCCGCCGTCATGGCGCTCGAGCGCGTGCCGGCCGACATCCGGGCGCACGGGGGCGTCGCGCGGATGTCCGATCCCACGAAGATCGAGGAGATCCAGGGCGCCGTCACGATCCCCGTGATGGCCAAGGCGCGGACCGGCCACTTCGTCGAGGCCCAGGTGCTCGAGGCGCTCGAGGTCGATTACATCGACGAGTCTGAGGTGCTCACGCCCGCCGACGAGAGCAACCACATCGACAAGTGGCGCTTCAAGGTGCCGTTCGTGTGCGGCGCCACCAACCTCGGGGAGGCGCTCCGTCGCATCGCAGAGGGCGCCGCGATGATCCGCACCAAGGGCGAGGCCGGCACCGGCAACGTGGTCGAGGCCGTGCGCCACATGCGAACGATCCAGGGGGAGATGCGCCGGCTCTCGTCGATGGACGAGGCCGAGCTGCCGACCGCCGCCAAGGAGCTGCAGGCGCCGCTCGACCTCGTGCGCCAGGTGGCCCAGGACGGGAAGCTCCCCGTCGTGAACTTCTCCGCGGGCGGGATCGCCACGCCGGCCGACGCCGCGCTGATGATGCAGCTGCGCGCCGAGGGCGTGTTCGTGGGCTCCGGCATCTTCAAGTCCGAGGATCCCGAGCGCACGGCCGCCGCGATAGTCGACGCCACCACGCACTTCGAGGACGCCGCGCGGGTCGCTTCCGCGTCCCGCGGCCTCGGGGCGCCGATGGCCGGGATCGAGATCTCGGAGCTCGGCGAGGGCGGTCTCATCCAGCATCGCGGCTGGTAGGTAGGGCCTTGCGTATTGGCGTACTCGCCATCCAGGGTGGCTTCGAGGCGCACGCGCGCGTGCTCGAGCGGCTCGGAGCCGAGCCGGTCGAGGTGCGCACGCCCGCAGGGCTCGCGGGCCTCGACGGCCTGATCATCCCGGGCGGCGAGTCGACCACGATGACGCTCGGCATCGAGCGCGAGGGGCTCGCGGACCCGCTGCGCGAGTACGTGCGCTCGGGCGCGCCGGTGCTCGGTACCTGCGCGGGGCTGATCATGCTCGACCGCGACCACCTCGGGCTTCTCGACGTCGCCGCGGAGCGCAACGCGTTCGGCCGCCAGGTGCACAGCTTCGAGGCCGACCTCACCGTCGCTGGCTTCGACGGCCCGCTGCGCGCCGTTTTCATCCGCGCTCCCTGGGTGGGCGAGCACGGGGCGGACGTGGAGGTGCTCAGCGAGGTGGACGGCCACCCGGTCGCGGTCCGCCAGGGCAACATCACGGCCGTTGCGTTCCACCCGGAGCTCACCGACGACACGCGCGTGCACGAGCTGCTGCTGGATCAGGTGCGCTCTGGGCGGGTAGAAGAGCGCGTATGAGAGACCCGCGCGTCGACGCGCTTGCGCAGATCCTCGTCCGCTACTCGACGAAGGTGCAGAAGGGCGAGATCGTCTCGATCCAGGGGCCGACCACCGGCGAGCCGCTGCTTCAGGCGATCTACGAGGAGGTGCTGCGCTCCGGCGGGCTGCCGATCATGCAGATCGGGCTCGAGGAGCAGGCGCCCGCCTTCTACGAGCTCGCCTCCGACGAGCAGCTCGAGTGGATCCCGCCGACCGCGAAGTGGACGATCGAGAACTGCGACGTGCGCTTCGCCGTGATGGCGGACACGAATCCGCGACAGCTCCAGAGCGTCGACCCGAAGAAGCAGGCGCTTGTGCAGCGCTCGCGCAAGGAGATCATGGAGACGTCGATGCGGCGCTCCGCGGCGGGCGAGTACCGCTGGAATGTGACGCTGTTTCCCACCCAGGCGTACGCGGCGGAGGCCGGCCTGTCGCTTGGGAGCTACGAGGACTTCTTCTATTCCGCCTGCCTCGCGACCGACCCCGAGCCGCTCACCGCCTGGCAGCGCCAGTCCGACCAGGTGAACCGGCTCACGGAGTGGATCACGGGCAAGGAGGAGGTCCACATCAAGGCGCCCGGAACCGACATCACGCTCGGAGTGGCAGGGCGCACGTGGATCCCCTGCGTGGGACTCCACAACATGCCCGACGGCGAATTCTTCACCGGCCCGGTCGAGGACAGCGTGGAGGGCGAGATCTCGTTCTCGTTCCCGGCCACCTACGGCGGCCGCGAGGTCTCAGGCGTGCGCCTGAAGTTCGACGGCGGCAAGGTGGTCGACGCTTCGGCGGAGCAGGGCGAGGCGTTCCTGATCGAGATGCTCGACACCGACAAGGGCGCGCGCCGCCTCGGCGAGCTCGGGATCGGCACGAACTACGGCATCTCGACGGGCACCAAGGAGATCCTGCTCGACGAGAAGATCGGCGGCACGATCCACATGGCTGTGGGAATGAGCTACCCCGAGAGCGGCGGCAAGAACGAGTCCGCCGTGCACTGGGACATGGTCTGCGACCTCCGAAGCGGTGGCGCGATCACCGTCGACGGCACCGAGCTCCAGCGCGACGGCCGCTTTCTCGTCGTCTAAGCACTAGTCCCGCTTCGTACGCAGGTATAGGGTCGGTCCGGAAAGAACCGGCCCCTCGGACTGGTCGGACGGCAGTAGATGCCCCGGTATCGCCTCCTCGGACTCGCGGCCGCAGTTGCGGTGTTTGCTGCGGCGCTGATCGGTGCCTGGGTGGTGTTCACCCCGTCGGGCTCAGGCGAACGGGTTCTCGAGAAGCACCGCGTCTACTTCGCGTACCAGAACACGCCGCTTCGGGCGTCGGTCGAAACGCGCTGGAATCGCGAGCGCGCATCCGGCGCGCTGGCCAGTCCGGACGGGCTCGGCCTGCGCTCGCGCTGCGTGGAGGCGTCGATGTTCTCCTACCTCTCGCGGAACTGGCGGGAGGGGCCGGTGAAGGCCGCCGCGATGATCCTCACCGGCACGTTCGCCGAGCAGTCGCTCTACAACGTCCGGGCGGTCACGAGGACGGCGACTTCCGCGCTCGTGGTGGATCCGCCGCTGTCGGCCATCACGCTCGTGCGCCGCTCCGGCACGCGTGACTACACGGCCCTTGTGGCGCAGTTCACTCAGCAGCCCGGGTGCTCGTCGAGCGAGGTCTCGAGCGGACTGAAGGAGCTGCGCCGCGTGGTCGACAGCTTCCGCGTCGGCGCCTGACCGCACTGGCGCGCGAGCCGGCGCTTCGGTTAGGCTCGCCCGCCGGTGACTCGCGACTGGCTGGCGGTGCCGCGCGACTGGATGGAGTCGTTCGGCGACATCGCGCGCTTCTGCGCGCGCGTGATCTACGAGGTCTTCACGCTGCGCGTGATGCGCTTCTTCGGCGAGGCGCTGCGCCAGGCGGGCATCCTCATCCTCGGCTCGACCCTTGTAATCGCGAGCCTGGCGTTCATCCTCGGGCTTCAGTGCGGCATCGAGGGCGCGTACTTCACGCGCGCGCAGGGCGCCCCCTCGTATGCGGGCGTGTTCGCGGCTTGGTGCGGCCTGCGCGAGCTTCTGCCGTACGCGTTCGGCTACATGATGGCCGCGAAGGTCGGCACCGGGCTCGTCGCGGAGATCGGTGCGATGCGCATCTCCGACGAGATCGACGCGCTCGAGGTGATGGGCATCAACTCGATCACGTTCCTCTGCGCTACCCGCCTGCTCGCCTCGTTCATGGTGCTGCCGTTCATGTACCTCACCGCGCTCGGCGCGGGCTACCTCGCTTCGTACATCGCAGTGGTCAAGCAGATCGGGGAGGTGTCGTCGGGCGGCTACCTGTTGATCTTCTGGATGTTCCAGAACCCGCCCGACGTGCTGTACAGCCTCGTCAAGGGCATGGCGATGGCGGTCGTCGTGGTGCTCGTCGGCTGCTACTACGGCTACAACGCGAGCGGCGGGCCCGTCGGCGTTGGGACCGCGACGGCGAAGTCGATGGTGCTCAACACGGTCGCGGTGCACCTCGTGGGCATGATGGGCACACAGCTCTTCTGGGGTGCTAAGCCGCGCGCGCCGATCGGGGGTTGACCGGCGTGCGACGCCGCACACCGCCGCCGCATGCGCCGTGGGGCGCCTTCCCGCTCTCCGAGCTGTGCGTGCTGCTGTCGCTTATGTGCGCCGCGGCGTCGCTCGTGCTCTGGGGCACCGCACGGGGCTTGTGGCTCGTGGCGGCCGCGGGCGTACTGGGCTGCCTCGCGGGCTGCGAGGTGGCCTACCGCGAGCACTTCGCCGGCTACCGCTCGCACACCGCTCCGCTCGCCGGCAGCGTGGCCATCCCGCTCGCGGTCGGGCTCGTGTTCGCGGGTATGCCCGCCATCGTGGTGCTGGTGTCGGGTGGCGCCGCCTTCCTCGCGGCGGTGCCCCTGTTCGAACGCGCCTTCAGGCGCCGGGCCGGCCTCTAGCCGCCGAGCCACTCGGGCCGCGGCCCGCGCTGGTCGAGCACCGAGAAGTCGCCCTCGTCCCGAATGCGCTCCGCCGCCGTGACGAGCCCGCCGAGCGCTTGCCACGCGAGCGCGCCGCCTACGCTTACCCGCTGACCGCCGGCGTCGACGATCTCCGGCATCGTCAGTCCTCGGTGCGCCAGCACGTTGAGCGGCTTCGAGGTCGCCTCGCTCACGGCCCGTATCTCGTCGCCGCTCCGGAGCCCGGGCGCGTAGAGCACGTCGGCGCCCGCGCGCTCGTACGACTGCAGCCGCGCGATCGTGTCGTCCAGGTCCGGGTTGCCGCGGATGTGGTTCTCCGCCCGCGCCGTGAGCGTGAAGGGGAAGTCGAGCGCGCGTGCCGCCTCGACCGCAGCGGCGACCCGCTCGGTCGCCTCCTCGATCGGATAGAGCTCGCCGGAGGGGTCCCAGTCCTCGATCGAGCCGCCGACGGCGCCGGCCTCGGCCGCGCTCCTGATCGCGGTGGCCGCCTCCTCGGGGGAGCGGCCGTAGCCGTTCTCGAGGTCCGCTGAGATCGGAACGTTCGTGGCGCTCGCAAGCACGCTGATGTGCCTCACGACCTGCTCTAGAGTGACCCCGCCGTCGAGGCGCCCGAGCGTGAACGCGAAGCCCGAGCTCGTGGTGGCGAGCGCCTTGAACCCGAGCGCCTCGAGCACGCGCGCCGAACCCGCGTCCCACGGATTCGGGATCACGAACGGCTCGCCCTCGTGCAGGGCGCGGAAAGCGCGGGCCTTCTCTTCCTGGGTGGCGGGCATTCGCGCAGTATGCCGGTCAGTCGTCGGGAAGCAGCGGCACCGAGGGTCCGTGGTCGCGTCCCAGCAGCACCGCGCGGGTGACCGCGCCCGCGCCGAAGCGGTCGCGCAGCTCGTCAAGAGTGGTGTCGAGCGCCCACGCGCGCTCGCGCTCAAAGGGCAGCGCGAGCTGCACTGCCCCGCCGTCCGAGAGGTTGCCAAGGGCGATCCCGAGCAGCGTGATTCCGCGATCCTCGATCATCGGCAGCGCCGCTGCGAGCAGCTCGCGGCCGGTGGCGAGGACGGTTTCGGTCTCGGAGGTCGCCTGGAGCAGCGTGTGCGAACGCGTGACGCGCGAGAAGTCGTCGAAGCGCAGCCGCAGCACGACCGTGCGGCATACGCGGCGCGCAGCCCGTAGGCGCCGTGTGAGCTTGTCGACCAGACCCACCAGCACAGCGTCGAGCGCCTCGGGCGACTTGGGCGCGCGCCTTCCCAGCGCGTGCTGCGCGCCCATCGAGCGTCTTCGCTTGCGTCGCTCGACTCGCCGCGGGTCGCGGTTGTGCGCGAGCGCATGCAAGTGCCGGCCGGATGCCTTCCCGAGCATCTCGACCAAATCAGCCTCGGACAGCCGCGCAACCTCGCCGACCGTCTCGAGCCCGCGCTCACGCAGCTTCGTCGAGGTGACCGCGCCTACGCCCCACAAGCGCTCGACTGGAAGCGGGTGCAGGAACGCGAGCTCGCCGGCCGGGGGGACGACGAGCATCCCGTCGGGCTTCGCCACGCCGCTCGCCACCTTCGCGAGGAACTTGGTGCGCGCGACGCCGACCGTGATCGGGATCCCGACGCGCTCGCGCACTGCGCGGCGGAGCTTCACGGCGATCTCGGCGGGCGTCCCGGAGATGTGCTCGAGTCCGCGCACGTCGAGGAACGCCTCGTCGATCGAGAGCCCCTCGACGAGTGGAGTCGTGTCCGCGAAGACGCGGAACATCGCGCGGCTCGCCTCGGTGTACGCGTTCATCCGCGGCGGGACGACCACGGCTCGCGGGCAGAGCC
>DASVXS010000129.1:0-4644 GCA_036392575.1 Thermoleophilaceae bacterium
CCGATCACGCGACCGTCGCCGAAGAGGAGTATCTGCAGACCATCTACTGGCTGGAGGAGGCGCGCCTGCCGATCACCGGCGCGAACATCGCCCGCGCGATGCAGCTCTCCGCGCCGACCGTGCACGAGATGGTCGGCCGCCTCGAGTCCGACGGCTACGTGACCCGCAACGAGGACAAGTCCCTCGAGTTCACCGACAGGGGTCGCGAACATGCGAGCGCGGTAGTTCGGCGCCATCGGCTGATCGAGCGATTCCTCACCGACGTCCTCGGCATCCCCTGGGACGAGGTGCACGAGGAGGCCGAGCGGCTCGAGCACGCGATGTCGCCCGTGCTGGAGGAACGCATGTGGGTCGCGATCGGCGACGCGAAGACCTGCCCGCACGGCCATCCCATCGTCGAAGGCGCGCGCGAGCAGGGCGTGCCGCTCGCGGACGTTGAGAAGGGCGCGAATGTCGTCGTCCTGCGCTTCGAGAACGAGGCCGAGGACCTGCTCCACTACCTGAAGGACTCAGGGCTATACCCGGGCTTCGAGGGCACGCTCGCGAGCGGCCGCGGCGACGAGGACGTCGTGGTCGAGTCGGACGGCAAGGAGTACACGGTCACTCAGAGCGTGGCCGAGACCGTGGCGGTGCGCGCCGACCCCTCGCCACCGCCGCGCACGGCGCTGCCCGACAAGCTGGTGCTGACGAAGGATCGCTTTGGCCGCTGAGAGCCGACTCGTCGCATCGACGGTGATCCAGGCGCCGCCGGAGAAGGTCTGGGAGGTGGTGTCGGCCACCGGCCGATACGCGGAGTGGGTCGTGAACACCGACGAGGTCGTGCGGACCGACAACCCGCGAGGCGGTCCGGATGTCACCTACGACGAGCGCAACACGATCGCTGGGCCGTGGAAGGCGAGCACCCGCTGGCGCGTGACCGAGTTCGACCCGCCGCACCGGCAGGTTCACGAGGGCGAGGGCGTCGCGTTCGCGAAGGGAGTGCGGCTCGAGATCGACCTCGCGCCCGCGGGCGAGTCCACCGAGATCAGCAACACGGCCGTGTACGAGCCGAAGTTCGGCCCGGTCGGCGCGCTGCTCGACAAGGCACTGAGGCCAATGCTCGAACGCGACTTCCGAAGGACCATGGAGAACCTGAAGCGCCTCGTGGAGTCCGAGGCGAACGTCGCGACCCGCTAGACGACCGCCGCCGCGACCCCGCGCCGGGCGCGCAGGTCGAAGTAGAGCAGCGTGATCATCACCGCGAGGAACGGCGTGGTGAGCGTGCGGACGATGATCAGTCCGGTGAGCCTGAGCGCGCCGGAGTCGGCCGAGTGCGCGAGCAGCTCGAACGGCAGTCCGACCGCCGCCGTCGCGATCACCGCCACAAGGCCGGCGAGCAGCAGCACCCCGAACACCCGCCACCAGTTGCCCGTCGTGAGCTCGCCACTCCGCTGAAGTGCCTGGGCGCCGCGCACGCGATCGAGCAGGACGGCCTGGCTCGCGAACGTCCAGCGCACGGCGAGGTAGACGCCGGGCACGATGAACAGGATCAGGCCGATCGAGATGCCGGCGGCCGCGATCAGCAGCGTGATGAACAGGGGCGTGAAGGCCTCGAGCGCGCCCACGACGGTTGGCCCGAACCTCGGGCGCTGGCCGTTGCCGAGGCCTTTGAGCAGCGCGACCGCGATCGCCGTGACGAGCGGCGCGACCACCGCGTACATCACCAGCACGTCCATCACCTGGGCGCCGCTCGAGAGCGCAGCGTCGGGATCGGCGGTGAACTGCTTGAGGCCGAAGCCCACGAGGATCAGCTCGATCGGCACGACGACCGTGGCAGCCGCGCCCACGAGCATCAGGAAGTTCCGGAAGTAGATGCCGAGGGAGTCCCCGAGCAGCTCACCCGCGCTTCGCGGCCGGTTGAGGTCGAGCGGCTCGCGCTCGCTCACGCGGCCGCGCGGCCGAGCTCGTGATACGCCTCGGCCAGCCTGCGAACGCCCTCGCGGATCTCGTCGGGTCCGACGCCCGAGTAGGCGAGCCGCAGCGCGTTCTTCCCGCCCTCGACGAGGAAGTCGCTGCCCTTCACGAACATCACGCCCCGCTCAGCGGCGGCCGCGGCCAGCAGGTCGGTGTCGCTTCCCTCGGGCAGCTCGACCCAGAGGAAGTAGCCGCCCTGCGGCTTCACGAACCGCGCCTCCGGAAGCTCGCTCTCGAGCGATGAGGTGAGCGCGTCGACCCGCTCGTGCAGCGCCTTCTTGACCGTCTCGATCGACCTCTCGATCGCGCCCGAGCGGCAGAACTCCGCGACGATCGCCTGCGACACCATGCTGGGCGAGATGTATGTCTCGGTGGCGAGCTTCTGGACCTGAGCGATGTCCGGGGCCGGCCCCGCGAGGTAGCCGACGCGGATGCCGGGGCAGACCGTCTTCGAGAACGACGACGCGTACACGACACGGTCCGCGTGGTCGAGCGACAGCATCGTCGGCAGCGGGTCGCCCTCGAAGCGCAGCTCCACGTAGGGGTCGTCCTCGAAGATGGTGAACTCGTACTCGCTCGCGAGCTCCACCAGCCGCCGCCGCTTCTCTAGCGAGAGCGTGCAGCCGGCCGGGTTCTGGAAGTTGGGGATGATGTGCGCCAGCTTCGGCCGAGCGCCGCCCTTGAGCGCCGCCTCGAGCGCACCCACGTCTACGCCGTCGGCCTCGAGCGGCACCGCGAGCAGCTGAGCCCCGAGCTTGCGCAGCGCGAGCAGCGTGCGGTCGTACGTGGGCGCCTCGACCACGACCACGTCGCCCGGTTGAACCACCAGCTCGAACAGGAAAGCGTCGGCCTGCATCGAGCCATTCGTCGTTATCACCTGCTCGAGCGCGAGCTCCTGCTTCTGCGCAATCCACTCGCGCAGCGGCGTGTACCCCAGCGCCGTGCCGTAGGAGAAGCTCCCGGCCGGGTCCTCACTGAAGGCGCGCTCGGCCGCGGCCTTCAGGTCGTCGACCGCGATGATGTCGAGTGATGGCGCTCCACGCGCGAAGGTGATCGGGGGCTGCGAGCTCACGGCACCGCACGATAACGCCAACAAGCGCGGGGCGACCGAGCCGCGGGGTAGCATCGCGCTGCGGGTCTCTGCGCCCCGCGGGGTACTCGTGCCATGGCCGCCGTACCAATGGAGCATTTGGTAGCCGCAGTCCGGGCGCTCGACCCGGGCGGTCGCGCGCTGCTCGACCTGTCGCTTCGCAGGGGCGTCACGGACCACGAGATCGCCCGCGTGCTTCACACGCATCCGGCCGAGGTCGCGCTGCGCCGCGCGCGCGTCCTCGATCGCCTCGCCGGGAACGTCGGCGTGAACGGCTCCGCCGATCTCCTGGAGACTGCGCTCAACGCGCTGCCGGCGGAGATCTGGTTGCTCTCCGCGCCGGTGGTGGAAGAGGCGCCACCGCGTCCTCCGCTTCGGTCGCTTCCCGCCCCTCCCGAGGAGTCTCCACCGCAGGTTGAGCCTCCCGCGCCGGAGCTGGGACGACCCACGCCGCCGCCACCACCATTACGCCCTACGCCGCCTGCACCGGACTACCGCTGGGCGCTTCCTCCTGAGCCGGAGCAGCGACCGACTCATGCGCTCCGCAAGGTCGCCTTCGGCGGCGTCGCGGTGGCCGTGCTCGCGGCGGCCGCGGGCGTGGCGGTGGGCCGCCGTCTCCGCGGGCGCTGAGTTCGTCCTAAGCCCTGGCGCCGAGCAGCGAGACCGCGATCTCCGCGACCTCGGTGGGCGTGCGGCCCACCTTCACGCCCTTGGACTCGAGCGCCTCTGCCTTCGCGGCGGCGGTGCCCTTCGAGCCCGAGATGATCGCCCCGGCGTGGCCCATCGTCTTGCCGGGCGGCGCGGTGAAGCCGGCGATGTAACCCACCACCGGCTTCGTCACGTGCTCGGCGATGTAGTCAGCGGTGCGCTCTTCTTCCTCGCCGCCGATCTCGCCGCACATCACGATCAACTCGGTTTCGGGGTCGCCCTCGAACAACTCGATGATGTCGATGAACGACGAGCCCGCGATCGGGTCGCCGCCGATGCCGACGATGGACGAGTTGCCGAAGCCCTGCTGAGCGAGCTCGTTGCCGATCTGGTACGTCAGCGTGCCGGAACGCGAAACCAGGCCCACGTTGCCCTCGCTGAAGAAGTGCGCGGGGATGATCCCCACGTTGGCCCTGCCGGGCGACAGGATGCCTGGGCAGTTCGGGCCGACGAGCCGCGAGCTCGTGCGTTTGAGCTGGGTGTACACGCGGAGCATGTCGTGCACGGGGATGCCCTCGGTGATCGCGATTACGAGCTCGATGCCGGCGTCGATCGACTCGAGGATCGAGTCCGCGGCGAAGCGCGGCGGCACGAAGATCATGCTCGTGTTAGCGCCGGTCTCGGATACGGCGTCGCGCACGGTGTCGAAGACGGGGATGCCCTCGACCTCCTGGCCGCGTTTGCCGGGGGTCACGCCCGCGACCACGTTCGTGCCGTAGTTGCGGTTGTTCAGCCCGTGGAACCTGCCCTCACGGCCGGTCAGCCCGGAGATGACGAGCTTGGTGTCCTTGTCTACGAGAACGCTCACTTGGCGAGCTCCACCACCTTCTGCGCGGCGCCGAGCATGGTCTTCTCGACGTGCACGTTGGGTAGGTTCGCCTCCGCGAGGATAC
>DASVXS010000130.1:0-6023 GCA_036392575.1 Thermoleophilaceae bacterium
GCCTGTGGAGTCGGGGCCGTTCCCCTTCGGGCTCCCTTCGCGCTTCGCGCTCACTCTTGACGCCCTTCGGGGAAGGCCCCTCCTCCCAGGCCTACGCCAGCGCCGCGCCAGCCGACTCGCTTTGAGAAGCAGGACCCGCCGCCCCGGGGTTCAAACGTTCCATCTCGCCGCCGGCCCAGCGTCGAGATGGAGGTTGTGGTCCGTATGGGTCCATTTCCTCCATCTCGCTTCCGCGAATCGCTCGAGATGGAAGTTATGCACCCCTCGCGGTCTCCCCTTAGTGCTTAACCGAGCCGCCGGGGCGCTCGAGGGCGACCACCGGCGTCGCGGCCAGGGGCTCGAGCGGGAAGAAGTTCCATCTCGATCCCGTTCCCGCGACGCCATGGAAGTTTGTCCCGCTATGCGGGAAGGACTTCCATGCCGCCTGGTACGGATGCCTGGGATGGAGGTTTTTCCCGCTGCTGTTCCGAGGGCCCTGACGCCCCCGCATTAATCGCGACTCAACGCGAACACGCGTCACAATCACGCGTGATGTTTGTCTTCGACCCCGGGATGGTCGTCCTTCTGGCGCTGTCGATCGGCCTGTACTGGCGCGCTGTCCGGGTTCTCCGCAGACGCGGCTACCGCGTTCCGAGCGGGCAGCAGGTCTGCTGGTACGCCGGGGTCGCCTGCCTCGCGATAGGCCTGCTCGGCCCGCCCGACGCGCTCGCCGACGACCTCTTCGTCGCGCACATGGGCGAGCACCTGCTGATCGCCGACATCGCCGGGCCGCTCCTCCTGTTCGGACTCCGGACGCCGGTGCTCGTGTTCTTCCTGCCGAAGCCGATCCTCGTGCCGCTCGCGCATCGAAAGCGCCTGCGCGCCGCCTTCCGCTTCCTCCGCCGCCCGCTCGTCGCGATCCCCGTGTTCGCGCTCGTCCTATACGGCTGGCACTTCGCGGGCCCGTTCGACGCCGCCCTCCGGAACCCGTCGCTGCACGCGCTCCAGCACCTCTCGTTCGTGGCGGCGAGCATGCTCGTGTGGTGGTCGGCGGTCGAGCCGCAGCGGCGCCATATGTCGGGCGAGCTCTGGAAGATCGGCTACATCCTGGGCGCGCGCATCATCAGCATGTTCCTCGCGACCGCGCTGATCTTCGCCCGCAGTCCGTTCTACTCGTACTACGGCGACAAGCCCCGCGAGCACGGTCTCTCGCCGCTCACCGACCAGCAGGTGGGCGGCGGTCTCATGCTCGGACTCGACCTGCTCGTGATGCTGTTCGCGCTCTCGTTCTTCTTCTGGAGCGCGGCGAAGGAGTACGACCGCCGGGAGGCTCAGCAGCAGCAGCAGCAGCAGCAGCAGCCGACGAGCCCCGCGGCGACCGGCTAGCTGCTCGTCGTCACCGACGAGTCCGCGCCGGCCGGCGCGTTATCCCGCGCCCAGCGGACGATGGCGCCCGAGCCGTTTACGGTCGAACCGTCCGGCAGCCGGAGCACCGGCAGCTTTTCCTGCCCGGACATCTGTCGCAGCTCGGGCCGGCGGCCCTTGGTGAACAGGCCGAAGGGGCGGTTGCGGTCGAAGATCACGGTCTCGTAGTCGATACCGGCCTCGTCGAGCGCCTCGTGCGCTCGCCGGCAGGGATGCACCGGCGGGCCTCCGCGATCGATGTGGCACGTGTAGAGGGTCAGGCGCGCGGGCTCAGTCGTCATACGACTAAGAATGGCAGGCGCTGTCGCGCATCAGTCCACGCCGCCGCGCCCGGCCAGGATCTGCTCGCGCTCGGAGAGCCGCACGTCGCGCCGCAACTGCGCCTCGCGCTGCCGCCGGCGCTGCTCGTCCGTCTCGGGCTCGAGCGGTGGCACCTCGGTGGGGCGGCCGTCGTCATCGAGCGCGACCATCGTGAGATACACGCTCGACGTATGGCGCCGGATGCCCGTCCTCACGTCCTCGGACTCGACCCGCACGCCAACCTCCATCGACGTGCGCCAGGCCGCGTTCACGGTTGCCCTCACGGTCACGAGGTTCCCGACGTACACCGGGTGCATGAACGTCATGCGGTCCATGCCCGCCGTCACGACCTTCGCACCCGAGTGACGAATGGCCGCGAGCCCAGCCACCTCGTCGCAGAGGCGCATGATCGCGCCGCCGTGCACGTTGCCCGCCGTATTCGCGTCGGTCACGCCCATCCAGCGTGTCAGCTCGGACCGCGAGTCTGAGGGGCGTCGTGGCTCCACGGCGGCAGTAGTCTAGAAGCCCCTCGTCCGACCCAAAATGTGAAGGAGGCGTGCCCATGCCAGGCCTGGCAGGACGCATGTCGACAGTAGTGAAGGCAAAGATCTCGAAGCTCCTCGACCGCGCGGAGGATCCGTCCGAGACTCTCGAGTACGGCTACCAGAAGCAGCTCGAGCTGCTGCAGAACGTGAAGAAGGGCATCGCCGACGTGACGACGTCCAAGAAGCGCCTGCAGATGCAGAGCGAGCAGCTCGAGCAGCAGGTCGTGAAGCTCGACACCCAGGCGCGACAGGCGCTGTCGCAGAACCGCGAGGATCTCGCGCGCGTCGCGCTCGAGCGCAAGACGGTCGCGCCGACCGAGCTCCAGTCGCTCGACCAGCAGGTGAAGGACCTCGAAGCACAGCAGCAGTCGCTCACCGACAACGAGGCGAAGCTGCGCTCGAAGATCGAGGCCTTCCGCACCAAGAAGGAAGTCATCAAGGCTCAGTACTCCGCGGCCGAGGCGCAGGTGCGCATCTCGGAGGCGGCGACCGGAGTGGGAGAGCAGATGGCCGATCTCGGCCTCGCGATCCAGCGTGCCGAGGACAAGACCGAGAACATGCGCGCGCGTGCCCAGGCGGTGGACGAGCTCGAGAAGGCCGGCACGTTCGAGGACCTCACGCAGCTCGGCCCCGGACAGGACGACATCGATCGCCAACTCTCTCAGCTGGGGCAGGAGTCGCAGGTGGACGACGAGCTGGCCAAGATGAAGGCTGAGCTCGGATCGGGTGGCGGCGAGTCGCCGGCCCTCGGGCAGGGCGGGCAGCAGCAGTGATCGTCCGCGTGTCGGGCGAGGGTCAATACGAGCTGCCGGAGACCGATGCCGAGCGGCTGAACGAGCTCGACAACCAGGCCGTTGCGGCGGTCGAGGCGGGCGACGAGGACCGCTTCAGCGAGCTCTGGCACCAGATGCTCGAGCTCGTACAGAACGACGGGCGCGAGCTGGCGGACGACGAGCTCGTCGAGTCCGACGTGATCCTGCCTCCGCGGGACATCACATTCGAAGAGGCGAGTAACGACTTCTCGGGCGAGGGCCTCATCCCTGACTAGGCGTTTCTGGACGCTCTCGGCGTATGGCCGAGGGCGTCCTTGACACCCCGCGGCGCGGGGGTACCGTGAACGCAGATGAGCACCGCGCCGAACGGAATCGAGCGACCGCTGATCGCCTGCCGCTACCCGGACGCGGACGTGGCACGCGAGGCGTGGGAGCGCCTCTCGTCGTACTTCTCGGCGAACAAGTTCATGGCGATCTCGTCGATGCGCTGCGTCGGCCGGAGCGACCATGGCGAGACGCACCTCGTGGTGGCGGCCGGCTTCACCGAGCCCGACGGCTGGGTGCTCGACGGTGGTCCCTGGGGCGACGAGGCGATCCGCTGCGACGACGCGCTACCCGAACCGATCAAGGACCAGCTCTACTCGCGGGTCGCGCACGCGGCCGCGACGCTCGCGGCAGAGGGCCAGTCAGGCACTTTCACCACTCGACGCCCGCACGGCGCGCGCATCCTGATCGACGCCGACGGCAACGTCCGGCCCGAGAGCAACGCCGGCTGAGATCAGGAGCCGGTCGCCAGCTGCTGCGTGTCCGCTGAGCCACAGTCGCCGGTGCACGGTGCCGGCTCAGCGACCGAGCGACTCGACATGAGTGGCTAGGGCTTTAGAGAGGCGTGCCCCAGAGGGGGAACCAGCGCTCGACCTCGGGCTCGATCGGCAGTTCGCCGCTGAGCTGCGCCTTCAGCCGGAACTCGCGCTCGTTGTCGCGCTGCTTGTCGCCCGTTGGTACGAACGGGTAGTACGCGCCGCGCTTGAAGTTGTAGATGAAGTAGATCGGACGGCCGTTCTCCTCGAACACGAACACTGCCGCCAGCAGCCGGTCGCCGTAGCCCCCGGCCTGGAGCTGGCTCGAGACGAGGTTCATGGCGACTACGAGGTCCTCGAAGTCCTCATCGCGCAGGATGATCCAGCTGTAGCCGAACTCGTCGTCGGCGGTCTCGACCTTCGTGCCGGTGTCCTCCGCCGCGGAGCGGAGCAGCGCCTCGGTGTCCTTCACGATCTGCTGGAAGTCCGCCGTCGGCAGCGGCTGAAAGACGATGCCTGCCACGTCGCGGTGCTTCATCCCGAGGCCCGTCTCGAGCGTCACCTGGCAGGTGGTCATCGCGAAGAGCCGGTCGGGCGCCGGCTGCGTGAGCTTGCGGCGCCCGCCGAGGATGGCGTCGAGGAATCCCAAGTCGCTACGCGGCCAGCGCCGTGCCCTGTAGCTCGCGCTCGTACTGCTCGAGCCGGGCGATGCGGGCCTCGATCGGCGGGTGGCTCGCGAACAGCGTGGCCACCGACTGCTTCACGCTCGTCGGCACGATGAAGAAGGCGTTCATCCGGCCCACCTGGCGGAGGTCCTGATCGGGCACACGCTGCATGGCGCCGGAGATCTTCACGAGCGCCGAGGCAAGCGCGCTCGGACGCCCTGTGATCAGCGCCGAGCCACGGTCCGCCGCGAACTCGCGGTAGCGCGAAAGGGCGAGCATCAGGAAGAAGCTGAGGATGTATACGGCGAAGCTGACGAGGAGCACCACGATGAACGCGGGCGCGCCGTCGTCATCGTCACCGCCGAAGCCACCGCCGAAGAAGAACCCGAACTGCGTGATCGTCGCTGCGATAGACGCGAAGAAGCTCGCGATGGTCATGATCATCACGTCGCGGTTCTTCACGTGCGTGAGCTCATGCGCGAGCACGCCCTCGAGCTCGGCCGGCTCCAGCACGTTCATGATCCCGGTCGTGCAGCACACCACCGCGGCCTTCTGGTTGCGGCCCATCGCGAAAGCGTTCGGCACGTCGGTGTCGGCCACCGCGACCTTCGGCTTCGGCAGATCCGCCTGGATGCAGAGGCGCTCGATCATCGCATGGAGGCCCGGCGCCTCGGCCGGCGAGACCTCCTTCGCTCCCATTGCAGCGAGCCCGATCTTGTCCGAGAGGAAGAGCTGGGCAAGCGACAGGGCGCCGATGACGATGAGGATCGTGATCGCGCCCGCACCTGCTGCGATGAGCACGCCGACGAAGGCCACATAGAGCAGCCCCAGCAGGAAGATCGTGAACAGCATCCGCGCCTGGAGTCCAGGATCGCGGCCGAATGAAGCCTTGGGTCGAGCCATGCATTGATTGTAGTTAGGGGCGGGTGGCTCTCCCCGTCGCGCTGCGGGCACGATTCTCCTCTTCGCTGCAACCGCGGTTGCAGAACCGCGTGACCCGCCGCATCCCGCTCCACAACTGATAATCTCGCCCGCGTCCAATCGCTGAATTCCCCTGCATACCAGGGGAAACGGGGGACCCAACAGTCGATGTCCGGGGCGAATCGCCGTCTGCCAGGCGGCGTAGCGTCAGCACGCGAGCCCGTCAGCTAACCCCGTAAGCGCAGCGGACCAGACGCAATGAAGAGAGCTTTCTGGGTCTCCATAACGCTGGCCTTGTCGGCCTACTTCCTGCTGCCGATGCCCGGGCTCTCCGAGCCGCTCAACAAGCGGATCGAGCGCGCGCAGCAGAAGGTGGCGGCCAAGAAGCACACGGAGGGCGTGCTCACCTCCGACATCTCGAACTACAACAACAAGATCCGCGGGCTCCAGGGCGACATCCGCAGCCTGCAGGATCGGCAGAACCGGCTGCAGGGCCAGCTGAACCAGAAGCGCGCCGAGCTGCAGCGGGTCCAGAACGAGTTGCAGATCGCGCGCGATCGGCTCGTGCGCCTGAAGACGCGCCTCAACTTCGCCGAGGGTGTGCTGGCGAAGCGG
>DASVXS010000131.1:0-3335 GCA_036392575.1 Thermoleophilaceae bacterium
CGCTACGGCTCGATCACCGTGGTCGACGCGGGCAGCGCCGGCGCGGGCGGCGTGTTCGGAGCCCGCAGCACGCCGGTTGGTGTGGGGCTCCTCTACCTGGAGCCGAACGGGAAGCTTCCGAACGCGATCGACATGGTGCAGGTCGAGCCGTTCTCGGGCGCCGCGAACGCAGGGCGCGTCTTGCTCGACTCGAAGACGGTGTGCGACTCGCGCGCGGTGATGTGCCACGACACAGGCGCGAAGCCGCCCGGCTGACCCCGGCCGGTTGGTTGTACGGTCGTGAAAGGCAGCAAAAACCGCTGAGCGTGAAAGATTGCGCGCGCAAGTGCTGACTTTGGTTTTCATATGCGGAACCAAACTCAGCAGTAGCGTGGATACGCTCGTGCTAGCCCTTATTGCTGTTGTTTCGAGCCGTTCGGCGCGCCGCGGGCTCAGCCGAGCCAGCGCTTCGGGTTCTCGAGGAGCATCTGGTCCACCGCGGACTGCTCGAGGCCCTGCTCCATCAGCCCCGGGATCACCTCGCCGAGGACGTATCCCATGTGCCAGTTCGGCGCCATCTCGGCGACCAGCTCCTCGGGGTACCAGTCGATCGTGCAGCAGGTGTCCTGTGAGATGAACATGCGGTCGGCGTAGCCCCGCCGTACCAGCTCGAGCAGCGTTGCGTTGCGGCGCTCGGTCGGCAGGATGATGTCGATGCCGTAGCGGTCCATGCCGATGTACGGCCCCATGGCGAGCAGCGTCTCGATGTAGTGCAGCGAGTCGGTGTCGCCGGTGTGCCCGATCATCACCTTGGCCGGGTCCACCCCCTCCTCCATGAAGATCCCCATCTGCTGGAGCCCGGACCCGCTCGCGGGGTGCGAGTGGGTCATGATCGGCCGGCCTGTCTGCTTCGACGCCCGCGCGACCGCGCGCAGCACCTTCTCGACGTCGGGCGTCATGCCGTGCTCGTCGGTGCAGCACTTGAGGAAGCCTGCCTTCACGTCGGTCCCTTGGATGCCGATTTCGATGTCGCGCACGAACAGCTCCGCCATGTAGTCCTCGTCGCGGTTCTGGAAGTGCGCCGGGAGGTAGTGGTACGTGTAGATCCCGGTCGAGAGGACGATCTGCATGCCGGTCTCCTCGGCGACGCGCTGCGCGAACCGCGCGTCGCGGCCGTTGCCCATCACGGTCGGCTCGCAGATCGTCGTGACGCCGAGCGCCTTGGCCCTGTTCACCTGGTCCACGGCGCGCTCGAACTCGTGGTCGTCGTCGTAGATGTGCGGGAACTGCGCGACCACCTGCTCGGAGCGGATGCGGAGGTGCTCGTGCACGAGCGTCAGTCCGAGGCTCTCGACGTCAAGCGGCCCGGCGGTGGTCTGCACCTGCGCCATCCGCGCGATCCTAACGGTGACGCTGGCGTCAGGGAATGGTCACCGGCTCGTGCCCGAGCTTCTCCATGACGCGCTCGAACACGTCGTGCGGCTGCGCGCCGGGCACGAGCAGGCGCTCGTCGACGAGCCACGCGGGCACGCCACCCGCCCCGAGTTCGAGCGCAGCCTGCGTCCATTGCGTCACGCGCTCGTCGAGCTCTGTATCGGCGAACGCGGAGCGGCCGTCCTCCTCCGTGATGCCCGCCTCGCCCGCGAGGCCGACGAGCACGTCGTCGTCGCCGATGTCGCGCGCCTCCGCCCAGTACGCGTGGAAGAGGCGCGGATGCAGCTTGCCGAAGCGGCCGAGATCGCGGGCGCGCTCCCCGAGCTTGAGCGCCTTCTTGGTGTTAGGGACGCGCTCGATGGTGTCCGCGTGCGGCAGCCCCGCCGCGTCGAACATGCGCGCGAGCTGCGCCGTGTGCTCACTGCCGTAGCGCGCGATCAGCTCCGCGCGCTCGATGCCCTCGGGCGGGTACTCGGGATGGAGGTCGAAGGGCCGCCACGACACCTGCGCGCCGAACCGGCGCTCGAGCCACGCGGCACGTTCGGTGCCGACGTAGCAGAAGGGTCATATGTAGTCGGACCAGACGACTATGCGCGGGGGCTCCACTGCCCCGCACGTTACCCGTCGGAGAACGGCTGAAGGGGGATCCCGTGGTCGGTCTCGCGCATGCCGAGCTCGTACGCGGCGCCGTGCGCGGTCGCCAGGCGCAGCGGCTCCCCTCCCCTGCGCTCGGCCGTCGCGGTCAGGCCCGCGATCGAGCAGTTCACGGCGTTGTGCTCGGGGCCCGCGGGGTCCGCGTACACCCAGGCGACGAAGCACTCGCGCGGCGCGCCGACGCTCAGCCTCAGCGTCAGGTCCTTCGCAGGGATCACGAGCTCCGCGCCCGTTGGGGACTCCGCCACCTCGGTCTTCCGCACCCGCTCGATCCCACCCACGCGGTGACGCTCGCCGCCGATCGAGACCGCACCGTTGGCGATCCACGGCGTGGTGAGCGGACCGAGCCTCACGCGGCCGATGGTCAGATCGAGCCAGTCGTCCTCGTGCCCCTCGAAGCCCGAGCCCTGGAGCCAGATCCAGCGCTCGGCGTGCTCGGCGCCCCAGTTGTGGCCCACCATCCCGCGCCAGCCGTCGACCTCAACGCGCTTGTCGCCGGCCTGAAGGGTGCCGCTGAAGCGGGCGGCGGGATACGGCGAGAGCGACTTCGTCCGCGGCAACGAGCGTTCGTACATCCAGTCACGCGGCAGGTGGTACAGCGGCGGCTCCGGCGATTCGAACGTGAGGTCCCACGAAGCGTCGAGCCGGTCGGTGCGGGCGCTGCCCCTCGCGCGCCCCGGGGTGAGCACGGAGTCCCCGATGTGGATGTACTCGCCTTCGCTCGCGCCGACTTCACTTGCGGGAAGCGTGGTCTTCGAAGCGTGCTGGGCGTCGGCGGTGAAGAGCACGAACCAGAGCGAGCCCTTCGGCTCGGAACCCGGACGCTTGTGCACCGTGTGGCGGATCCAGAAGCCGAGCGGCTCGGTCGGGTGCGACGCCTTCAGGTAGAAGCTCTCGTAGCGCCCTGCCTCGCGCGGCACGTCCGGAAAACGCGGCCGCGTGCGCAACTCTCCCGCGTTCACGGCGCGCAGCGTACTCGCCCTGATACAACCCGCGCGTGGCGGACGAGCGACCCGTGATCGTCATCACCGGCGCCTCGAGCGGAATCGGGGCCGCGACTGCGCGGCGTGCCGCGGAGGCCGGGTGGCGACTCGTGCTCGGGGCGCGCTCGGAGGACCGGCTCGCCGCGCTGGCGTCCGAGCTCGGAGGCGACGAGGTTGCGATCGGACGTCGGTGCGATGTGACCGACTGGAACGACCAGCAGGCGCTGGCGGCGGCCGCGCTCGATCACTTCGGGCGCCTGGACGCAATGTTCGCGAACGCCGGCT
>DASVXS010000132.1:0-7243 GCA_036392575.1 Thermoleophilaceae bacterium
GCTGGGTGCCGCGCACCGCCTCGGCCTCGACCGTATCGTCTACGTGTCAAGCGAGCTCGCGCTCCTGCCTCCCTCGCCCGGCGAGGTGCTGACTCCCGACTCGCCCGTCAAGCAGCCGCCCTGGCCCTATTGCCGGTCGAAGGCGGATTCCGAGCGGGTGGCCCGCAGGTATCAGGCGCTCGGCGCGCCGGTCGTGAGCGTCCTGCCCGCAGCGGTGTGGGGACCGCACGACCCGCATTTCGGCGAAGGGGCCACGCGCGCCACCAACATCCTGAAGAGGCGCTATCCGATCGTCATGTCGGGCGGAATGCAGATCGCCGACGTTCGAGACCTCGCGTCAGTGCTCGCCGCGGTGATGACCCCGGGACATGGCCCGCGGAGCTACATGGTCGCCGGGCACTACATCTCGTTGCCCGACCTCATCCGCACGCTCGCCGACCTCACGGGACGACGCATCCCCTTCGCGATCTTTCCGCGCTGGTTCCTGGCCGGCTTCGGCCGGGCCGCCGACGTCGTGCAGCGGCGAGTCGGCACGCGACTGCCTTGGGACGGCGAGGGGATTTGGGTAATGAACTGCGCCGCTCGCTGCGACGACTCGAGGACGCGGGGCGAGTTCGGGCTCGAACCGCGCCCACTCCGGGAGACCCTCGCCGACACCGTCCGGTGGCTCGTCGAGGTCGGACACCTCACGCCGCGCGAAGCGGGTCGCCTCGCCTGAGCTGCCAGGCCCCGCCACGGTTGGCTATCGAGGCGATACTCTCGCCTCGGTAGCGCATTTGTAAAGCCGTGGAAGCCGAGCACATCTACCGCCACTTCTGCATGACCGCCCGTGCCCTCGAAGTCGTGGGCGAACGGTGGTCGCTGCTGATAGTCCGTGACCTGTTGCTGGGTCCGCGCCGCTTCACCGACCTCATGCGCAGCCTCGCCGAGATCACGCCTTCCCGGCTGACCAGTCGGCTCCGGCGCCTGGAGGCGGCGGGGGTCATCGTGCGCGAGCCACCCGAGCGGGGGAGGGAGGTCTGGTACCGGCTCACCGATGCCGGGCTCGCGCTCGGGCCGACCATCGACGCGCTGACGCTCTGGGGCATCGAGCACGCGCGTCAGCAGCCGGTCGAGGATGAGCCCGTCCCCTCGGAGTCGGCGATGATCGGCACCAAGGTCTGGCTCAGCCGGTTCGGGCCGCCACCACCCGACGGGCTCATCTGGGTCTGGCGTTTTCCCGGCGACGACGACTTCACCCTGCGGGCCGAGAACGGCACATGGGAGCTGTCACGCGGAGGTGATGAGGGCGCGGCGGTCGCGGTGGACGCGACCCGAAGGGCCTGGGCCACCTTCCTCACCTCGCCGCGCGAGCGGCGGCGGCTGCCGACCGGGGAAATCGGACTCGAGGGCTCGAAGCGAGAGGTCAGGAGATTCGCGAAGGCGTTCGCGGCCAAGCCCGCGGTCTGACGATCATGGGCTTGTCGCCGGCACGGCCGGCGCCGTCTCCGCGCTGGCCGACGGCGGTTGGGCGGGGATGAACGCCAGGGCGAAGACGGCCCCGGCGGCTGCGATCGCGGCGGCGACCAGGCAGGCGGTCTCGAAGCCCCGGAAGAAGGCCGTGGTGGCGGCCTGGTGGAGGGCGTTCGCGAGGTCGGCGTGTCCCGTGGCACTGAGGCGCTCGGCTGCGCCGAAGGCCGCGCCCACGGATCGATGCGCTCCGCTGGCCGCGGCTTCGGGCAGCCGCACGGTGAGCGCGCTCGTCAGGTGGGTCGAGTACAGCGACGCGTACACACTCCCGATGACCGCCACCCCCAGGGTTCCCCCGAGGATCCGGGTGGCGTCGTTGATCGCCGAGCCCACGCCGGCCTTGGCGCGAGGGACCGCGCCCATGATCGACTCGGTGGCGGGTGCGCTCGTGAGGCCGATGCCCGAGCCGATGAGCACCATCTGGCCCGCGATCGTCAAGTAGCTCGTACTCGAGGACGCCGACGACGTCCAGGCGAGACCGGCGGCGAGCGAGACCAGGCCCGCCGCGACTACGAGCTTGGTACCGCTGCGCACGGCGAGCCTGGTCCCGAGGACTGACGTGATCCCGACCAACGTAGCGACGGGCAACAGGCGCACCCCGGTGGACAGCGGTCGGTAGCCCTTGAGGAACTGGAAGTAGAGCGTGATGAGGAAGATGAACCCGAACAGGGAGAAAAACGTGATCGTCACCGACCCGCTCGCTGCGCTGAATCGCAGGTTGCGGAACAGCCCCACGTCGAGCATCGGCGCTTGCGCGCGGCGCTCCCAGGCCACGAAGGCCACGAGCAGAACGGCAGCGATGGCAAAGCCACCGACGCTCCGCCCGGCGCCCCAGCCACGGTTGGGCGCCTCGATGATCGTGTAGATCAGCACGGCCATGCCCGCCGTGGAGAGAAGCAGGCCGGCGCGATCGGCGGGCGGGGCCTGCGGATCACGGGAGGTCGGCACCCTCGCGGCCACGAGCACCGCCGCCAGCGCCGCGATCGGCGCCAGTGCGAAGAAGACGCTCTGCCACGAGAAACGCTCGAGCAGCCAGCCGCCGACGATCGGGCCGACTGCGATCCCGACCCCCGTTGTCGCGCCCCACAGCCCGATCGCCCTGGCACGCTCGCCGCGTTCGGTGAACACGTTCGTCAGCAGCGAGAGCGTGGCCGGGAAGATGAGGGCGGCTCCCAGCCCCATCACGGCGCGCGCGGCGATCAGCTGACCGGGGTTGGTGCCGAGACCGCCGGCGATGGTGGCGGCGCCGAACACGCCCAGCCCGGCGAGCAGAACGCCCTTGCGTCCCAGGCGGTCGCCGAGGTTGCCACAGGCGAGCACGAGGGCGGCGAACATGAGGTTGTAGGCGTCGACGATCCACTCGAGCTGCGTTGTCGACGCGTGCAGCTCGCGCACCAGCGTCGGCAGCGCCACGTTCACGATCGTCGTATCGAGGTTGATCGTGAAGGCCGCCAGCAGCAGCGAGAGCAGGATCAGCGGCTTACTTTGCATGTGGCGTCGGCGTGCGTCCCTCGCGGAACAATTCTCGGACTCGCTTACTATCGCTTTGATAGTACCGTGCCAGTACAATTCTCGACAAGAGGACCCGCTGTCACGACGCGCTGGCTCCTGCTGGTCGTCCGAGGCGGCGCGCCGTGTCACTTCGAGGCAAGAGCAGCGGCGCGCGGCGCGGCCGGGCGACTGTGGCGACGGACGACTTCCGATAGTGCCGCTCGGCATGGATAGGAGCAGCGGCGCCGGGCGCTTTACTCGGTGCCGCTTTCAGGCGAAAGTAGCGATGGTATGTCGGCCGTCTACACCCTCGCTGGCACGCGGAAGACGCAGTCCGCGCTCATCGATGGCTGAAACGCGAGATCCGGCTACGCCTCCACCGTCCGATCACCGGCACGTATCGCGAATGACTGCAGTCGTGGGGGATTCCTCGTCCACGCGGCCGCATCAAGAGACGCTGGCTTCGGCTTGGCGGGCTGTGTCTGGAGCCGGCTTCACGCGCGAGTTGCTCGACTGGCCGCCCGACGTGTTCGCTCTCACGAACGTGCTCCTCCGTCGGGCGGAGGTGTTTCGATTTGCGGTCTCGCCACCGGCGGGGGTGCGGTGGCCGCCGGCCGGCGGGGGGGCTGGTGACTGGTCCGATGCCGTGGTGGACGCGGGTCGGCGCTGGGGTGCATGGGTCGAGGATCAACGGGGTTCTGTCCCCGATGTGCTCGCCGAGGCCTGGAGTGTCGCGTCGGAGCGATCCGATCTGCCGCTCGAGGATCTCGCGGAGGGGCGCGATTGGCGGGTCTGCGAGGCGCTGTTGACGATGCACGCGATCGCTGACGAGGCGTGCGCCGGGCTTGGCAGCGCGACCGCGGGTGCGAACGGGCGCGGAGCCGCGTATCGCGCTCGGGCGCGGGAGTTGCTCGCCACGACGGGGTCGCTGGCTCGGTTCCCGCCGCGGCTCGTGCGGGTGCTGCCGAAGATCCGTACGCCGCCGACCGGCCGGGCGTCGTTCGCACGCTACGCATGCGTGGAGGGATCGGGACTCGAAGCCAAGTGGCACAAGGTGCCGGCCCGTCACCCCGGCACCAACCGACTGGCGGAGTTCGTCCATTTCCTGTTGCTGCCGTGGCCGCTGCGGGTCCGCGAGTCCGACTTCCGTCCCGTGGAGGGATCGGTCCAACGGCTGGAGCGCGAGCCGTTCGGACTCTTCGAATTCGTCCCATCCGAACGGCTCGATATGGATCTCCTGGATCGCGTGCTGACCGCGGCTCGGGACGAGGCCGGCGGCGTCGATGTCGTCGTGTTGCCCGAGAGCTCCGTCGATGCGAGCGAGATCGACGAGCTCGAGGCTGTCCTGAACCGCCATGGCGTGATCCATTTGACGGCTGGGGTCCGTCAGCGCTCACCGCGCCCGGGGCGGCTCGGGGACAACTGGGTGCATGTGGGCGTGAACCCGAGGCTCGGGAAGGGCGAGGGGCCGTCCGAGGGCCCTGGCCAGCAGTGGTTTCACATCCGCCAGAACAAGCACCATCGGTGGTCGCTCGACCAGAGCCAGATCTTCCAATATCACCTCGGGGGCACCCTGCACCCAGACGTCCAGTGGTGGGAGGCGATGGAAGTTCCACGGCAGTCGTTGCAGTTCATGACACTCGGCGAGGAGATCACGGTTGTCTCGCTCGTGTGCGAGGACCTCGCGGAAAACGACCAGGTCGCCGAGGTCATCCGCGCGGTCGGCCCGACCGGCGTCATGACGGTCCTGCTCGACGGACCGCAGCTGGCATCTCGCTGGGCGGCCCGCTACGCGAGTGTGCTGGCCGACGACCCAGGGTCGACCGTCCTCACCCTGACCTCGTTCGGGATGGCGCAGCGCAGTCGGCCGGGAGACCGCGACCCCTCCCCAGTCATCGCGCTCTGGAAGGACCCCGAGCGAGGCCTCCGCGAGATCCCGCTCGAGGCGGGCGCCCAGGCGGTTCTACTCACAGCGTGCGGCTCGCCAGCGACCCGGCGCACCGGCGATGGCCGCCGCCCCGTCGACACCGGGACGCATCTCTACGACGTCGCGGTGCATCAGATCTGCGCCTCGGACGGCGGCTCGGGATCCCCGTCGGCCAGGACCGGGGCGAGCTTGCCCCGGGTGCTCGACGTCCATGACGTCACGGTCCTGACCGGGTGGGCGGAGGCGGTGGCAGAGACCCTTGCCCACGCCCCCGAGCGCATCCCCGCCGTGCTGGCCGACGCGCGCGAGGGCGCTGCCTGGCGATCGGCGCTTGGCATCGCAGACCCGTCCCCGCAACTCGACAAGGCGATCGCATTCCTCAGCGCTGTGATCGAGAGGGCCGCGCCCGAAGACGGCCCACCCTCGTTCGACGCCGTGCTCGCCGCCTCGCGCGAGAGCGGAGCGGGCGAGCAGCCGCTCGACGAGCTTGTCCGCAGCGCCCTCCGCGCAACCCTCGAACAACTCCGTTCGCGCCAGCCGCGGCAGCCGACAGCGTCAACGCTGTCCTAATCGAGGAGCGCGATCTCGACGCGTTCGCGGATCCAGTCCCGTGCGCGGTCCTCGCCCCACCCGAAGTCATCGGCGGCGAGCGCGAACTGCTCGAACCGGAAGTGCTAGTAGATGATCCGAGCGGCGTCCTCGTCGGACAGGTCCTTCGTGAGATTTGACCATGCGAGCGGCAATCGTCACACGCTTTGGAGCCCCCGATGGGTTCGAGGTCTCCGAGATGCCAGATCCGATCCCAGGTCCGGGAGAGCTTTCGATTCGATGTCACGCACGCTGCCGTTGGACTCGTTGACGTCTTCATTCGCCAAGGGCTTTACAAGGACCGTGAGGGCCTGCCTCAACCGCCATACGTGCCGGGGCTCGAGGTCGCGGGCACGGTCCGTGAGCTTGGTGACGGGGTCGACGGCTTCACCGTTGGCGAGCCGGTGGTCACCGTGTCGGGGACCGGTCCCGAAGGCGGCTACGCGGCGATCAGCGTGGTCGACGCCCGCTTCGCCGTCAGCCTTGGTAGCTCAGGCATCGACCTCGCCCTGGCCGTCGCGACGGTGCCCAACGCCGCGACCGCGTACCTCGCGTTGACACGGGTCGCGCACCTCCAATCGGGCGAGACTGTGCTCGTGCACGGCGCCCTCGGGGGGCTGGCGTCCACCTTTCCCGGGATCGCCAGCAGCCTCGGGGCCTCGACGATAGTCGGCACCGTGCGCCCCACCAGTCTCCCGACCGCTGAGGCTTCGGAACTGCCTTATAACCGGCTGATCGGCAGCGATGAATTTCCCGACGCGCTGATCGATGAACGATTCGACGTGGTGATCGATCCGGTGGGCGGCGATGTGCGAACGACCAGCCTGGGCGTCACTGGCTCCGCTCGGGCGACTGCTGGCCGTCGGCAACGCCAGCCGCGATTGGCGGCACAGCGTAGAGACAAACCGCCTCTGGGTCTCCAATCTCGCGGTCCTCGGCTTCAGCGTAGGTTCGTTTCGAACCGCGCGACACCCGCTCACGTCGTCCAACAGAGACACGAACCGATTGGCGGCGGTCCCCGCAACGCGCGGAATCTCCAACTTCCGCGTGAGATTGATCGTCAGCGTCATGTCTGTTGGTCGCGCTAGGCCGTGACGATCGCCACGGCGATTAGCGCGATCCAAGTGCTTCCGAGGAGGATGGGGATCCCGTGGGCGAGCCACCACGAGGCCGACCACTTGGGAAGAATCGAGAGCGGGAACGACAACGAAAGAAGAAGTGCGCCCAGGGAGACTCGAACTCCCACCCGGGATACCCCGGACAAGGCCCTCAACCTTGCTAGCGGCGCGCTCGTAGCGTCCGCGGGGGTCCAGATCGTCCGGTCTAGAGCGAAATCTCGGAAGGTCTGGACGATTCGAGACGATGTGGATGTTGCCACGGTGTTGCCACCGTTGGACCGTCGCGACGGCCCTCGCCAGGCCCGACTTCAAGGTGCTCGGGTGGCGCGCCGGCGGGCGAGCGTGGCGGCGCTGGCCACGATCGCGAGGTGGAGCGCCGCGACGACCGCGGCGATGACGATCAGGTTCGTGCGGGACTCGTCCGCTTGGTGGAAGGCCTCGCGGACGTCGAAGGCGGCGGCGACGAGCGCGAAGCCGATGACACCGGCCAGGATCACGAGCGCGTCGCTTGCGAGCAGCGCGGACGCAAGAACGACAGAGGCGGCCACCGCGGCGACGACCAGCGGCGTCGACTCGGTGTTGATCCCGAACACGCGCTCGCCGCCGTTCT
>DASVXS010000133.1:0-3445 GCA_036392575.1 Thermoleophilaceae bacterium
TCGGACCGCCAACGAGAGGAGGCCGCGTGCCGCTATTTCGATGAGCGCCGGCAGTGGCCGGACGAGACCTGACGGGCACGCCGGCCGAGCCCCCATGCCGGTCGTCAGTCCTGGAGGTAGCGGAGCACGGCGAGCACGCGCCGGTGCTGATCCGGCGATTGATGGAGCCCGAGCTTGCCGAAGATGCTGGTCACGTGGCGCTCGACCGCGGCGACCGTGACCACGAGCTCCCCGGCGATCGCCGCGTTGGAGCGCCCCTCGGCCATCAGCGAGAGCACCTGGCGCTCGCGGTTCGTCAGCTCATCGAGGGGGCTCTCGTGCCGCTTGCGGCCGACGAGCGACGCCACCACCTCGGGATCGAGCACCGAACCGCCACGGGCGACACGCTCAACGGCGTCGGTGAATGTTCTGATCTCTCCGACCTTCTCCTTGAGCAGGTAGCCCACCCCCTCAGCGTGCTCGCCAACGAGGTCGAGGGCGTACCGGGACTCCAGGAATTGGGACAGCACCAGCACGCCGACGTCGGGATCGGACTCCCTGATCTCGAGCGCCGCGCGCAAGCCGTCGTCAGTTCCGTCAGGGGGCATCTGGATGTCGGTGACGACAACGTCGGGGCGGTGCGCGCGCGCCTTCCGCACGAGATCGGGAGCGTCCCCCGCAGTGCCTACCACCTCGAATCCGGCGTCCTCGAGCACGCGCACGATCCCCTCGCGAACGAGCGGCTGATCCTCGCCGACCACCACTCGCATCGGGGTTCGCTGGTTCACGAGCCAAGGCTATGGGATCGGCCGCGGGCGTCAGGCAGTCGGCGCGGGCCAGCCGAGCTCGGGCGGGTAGAAGCGATCCCGCTCGCCGCGCTCCCAGGCCGCTCGGACTTGGGCCTCTGAGCGGTCCGAGTCCCAGTGGTGCTTCATGAGCACCGCACGCAGGTCGTGGCGCAGCTCCTCGACTGTGGGACGGCCGAAGGACCAGAAGCCGTTGTAGATCTTGTAGACGACCAGGCGGGGCTCGCAGACAATCGTGTGCGGCACCATCTGTCGTGCAGCGGGTTGTTGTACTCCGCTATGTCGAGGTCCTGCTGCACGATCCTGCCCGGGTCGGCAAGGAACGGCCACTCGGCGCCGACGCCGTTGCGGTAGTTGAGGGCCTCCTGCGGATCGGTCGTGGTGATGGTCACTATGCGGCAGTAGCGGACGCCGGGCTTCATCTCCCTCCACAGCTGCACGAGCCCCTCGTGCTGAACCTGGGTCCTTCGCCGAGTAGGCCTCGCGCGCCAGCACGATGACCATCGGATCGGCGTGCTGGATCTCGGACAGCCTGTGCGGCTCTCCCGTGTGGTCCGGCAATTCGTAGTCGGGAAACACGCGTCCCACTTTCACGTCGGCTCGCATGGCAGCGCTCCTGAGGCAGCTGGGAGCCCACGCTACGCCCGCATCGGGCGGGCTTCCAAGCGGGCGCTCCCGAGCCGTGTGTGGGGAATCCCCTAAGCGTCGTTGGTGGGTCCGCCCAAGCACCGGGGTTGAGGCCGCTCAATGGGCGGCCGGCGCCGCGCGCGCGACGCTCAGGGCACCAACCCAGAGAGGGGGAACACCATGTTCAGCCGAATCACAGCCTTCGTAAGTCGTCACCCCTGGCGCGTGATCCTCGTCTGGCTGGCGCTCGGTGCCCTCGCCACGGCGTACGCACAGTCGAGGCAGTCCGACGTGATCACGAACGACACCTCGTCGTTCCTGCCTAACAAGTACGAATCGGTGCGAGCCACCAAGCTCGGCGAGCGCGAGTTCGGCGTCGCGAAGGGCGCGACCAGAGTCACCGCGCTCGTCAAACGCGCCGACGGCGCGCCTCTCACCAGCGGCGACCGCCGGCAGATCGCCGCCCTCAGCGCGGCGATGACGCACTGGCGGCCGAACTGGTCAGCCGTGCACCCGGTCGGCTCTGATCAGAAGAACGTGAGGCCCAGCGCTCACCAGCGCGAGACCAGCGTGGTGTCCGCTCAGACCTCGCCCCCGCGGGACCGTGGCCGCTTCGAGCTCGTCTCCCTGCAGTTCAAGGGAAACGACTCGGACCCGGTGATCCAGGGAGCGTTTTTCCAGTTCCGCGCTGACACGCAAAAGCAGTTCCGCGCCCACCGACTGAGCGCCGGATTCACGAGCGGCGTGGCCACCTCGGCTGACACCGGCAAGGCCAACGCGTCCACGGCGAGCCTCGAGCAAACGCTGCTGCTCGCAGCGATCGTGCTGCTCAACCTGCTGTTCTTCCGCGGCGTGCTCGCCGCGATCGTGCCGCTGATGGCGGTGGTGCTGGTCGCCGGAACGGCCGGCGGTCTCATCGTGCTGTCGGCGAAACTGTTCGGCTACCACTTCGACATCAACACGCCGCAGCTGATCACGACGGTCCTGATCGGCATCGGCACCGACTACTACCTGTTCATGGCCTTCCGCTTCCGCGAGCGGCTCCGCGCCGGCGACCAGCGCAAACCAGCAGCCGCGCTCGCCGGGGGACAGGTGGCAGGGGTGATCGCCTCCGCTGCGCTGGCGGTGGCGGCCGCGTTCGCCACGCTCGGGCTCGCCCAATTCGGCCAGTTCCGGGTGCTCGGCCCCGCCGTCGCAATATCGGTGCTGGTCATGCTCGTGGCCGGCGTGACCCTGTTCCCGGCGGTGCTGGCCGCGACGGGTCCGAAGATGTTCTGGCCGTCCAAGTCCTGGCGCCGCACGCTCGAGAACGGTCTGGCCACACGCATCGGGCGCCTCGTCGCGCGACGCCCTGCGCTCGTCGCGACTTCCACGATCGCGTTGCTGGCGGTGCTGGCCGCGGGCGCGATCGGAGTGAGGATGAACTACGACCTCGGCAACGGCGCCCCGCACACCGAGGCGACACGCGTAGCGGAAGAGATCAACAGGTCACTGCCGCGCGGCGTGACGGACCCGCAGCACGTCTACGTCACGAGCGCATCGCGGCTCGTGCCAGGCGAGCTACAGCGAATGCGGACCGCGCTCGCGAGGGTGGGCGGCGTCGGCCAGGTCTCGCAGCCTGTCATCTCGCGCGACGGCCACGCGGCCGACATCGGGGTCGCGCTCAAGTACGACTCGACGACCAAACGGGCGATGAACACGGCCAGCGGACCGCTGCGCCAAGCTGCCCACGGCAGCGCCCCGCAGGGCGCCGAGGCGGTGGTCGGTGGCACCGCGACGATCTACTCGGACATCGCGGACTCGATCAACCACGACCTGAAGCTGATCTTCCCGCTTGCGGCCGTGCTGATCCTGATCATCCTGGTCGCCCTGCTGAGGAGCGCTGTGGCGCCAGTCTACCTGCTCGTGGCGGTGGCGCTCGAATTCGCAGCAACCCTCGGAGCCGCGGCACTGCTCTTCCAGCACGGGCTCGGGCAGCCGGGCGTCGCGTTCACCATGCCGCTCGTCCTGTTCCTGTTCGTGGTCGCGCTGGG
>DASVXS010000134.1:0-9665 GCA_036392575.1 Thermoleophilaceae bacterium
GGCCGACGGCCAGCCCCCATGGACCGGGCGCGCTTAGCCAGCCGCGCACCACGACGGGCTCGACCGGTCCCGTCCCCGTTGCGGGAGCCCCGGAGCCGGTGGTTCCGACGCCGTCGCTCCCGAACGCGCCGTCACTCCCCAAGGTCACGGTTCCGCCACCGTCCAACCTCCTGCCGCCGCCGACCGGCCTCAGTCAGCCAGGTGCCTCGCCAGTCGATCAGTCCGTTCAGGGCGTGAACGACACGGCGGGCGCGACCGTCGGCGGACTGGTCGGCCGCTAGCGCAAAGCGCCGCCTGCGGTTAAGTTCGCTACGTGGCGAGCGATCGGACCGTCTGCCCGCACTGCGGCAGGCTGAGCCGGACGATCTGGGGCGCGTGTTCCGAGTGCGGACGCACCAGGGAAGCTGCAGCGTTGCCCGCAACTGAGCCGCGCACATGGCGCGGCGAGCCTGGCGGGTGGCTCGAGGGCCTCGATTTCTTGACGTACGGCGCCGCCGCGGCGGGGCTCGGACTGGCGGCGCTCATCGTCGCGCTCCTTGTTCTCGACTCGCTCGCGCTCGCGATCGTCGGCGGCGCAATCCTGCTCGCGGTCGCGGGTGCCTACCTCGCGAACGACTTCTTCAACGACTGGTGAGCCGCTTCTCGATGAAGCGCAGCGACTCAGCCTGCAGCTCGTCGTCGTGCTGGATCGAGCGGTGGTGTCCGCCGGGCAACAGCAGCAGCTGCTTTGGCCGCCCGGCCGCGGCGTAGATCTCCTGCGACACGGTGTAGGGCACCGACTCGTCGCCCTCCGCGTGCATGAGCAGCAGCGCTGTTTCGGGGGCGAGTGAGGCCGCCGCGGCCTCGATGTCGAGCTTCGGCAGCCACTCCTCGAGCGCCGACCGGTCCATCCTGAAGCTCGAGAGCGAGCCCGAGCGGATGCCGCGCAGCAGTTGCGACGGCGGTGCCGGACAGATGGCGATTACCGCGCCGATCTCCCCGTGTGACTCGGCCGCCGCGAAGATCGCCTTGAAGCCGCCCATGCTCGATCCGCGCACAGCCACCCGCGCGACGTGCTCGCGAAGCAGTGTGCACATCGTCATCACGTCGGCGATGCAACCCGGGCCGAATTCGCCCTCCGACTCGCCGTGGCCGCGCGCGTCGAAGGCGAGTGCCGCGAGCCCGAAGCCGCGGGCGGCGCGCGCGAAGTCGAAGTGGTTCTCCTTCGCGGAGCCCGCGCCGTGAAGCACCACGACGCCCGCGCTCGGCGTGGTGTCGGGGAGGAACAGCGCATACGCGAGTCCGTCGTGCGCCGATAGCTCCGTGGGCGGGGCTGGGACCGGGTGCTTCATAATCGCCGCTCCGATTATGGCCCCACCACTGAGTGATCAGGCGTCGCACGCAGCTCCCGGACCCGGGGCCGGCTCGGCGCTGCCGTCGCAGGTGTGGCCGCGGGGCACCCGGATCAACGAGGGCGGCCGCATCGAGATCGGCGGCTGTGACCTCGTCGAAGTGGCCGCCGAGTTCGGCACTCCGGCCTATGTGTACGCCGAAGACGACATGCGCTCGCGCGCGCGTGAGTTCCTCGAGTCGTTCCGCTCGCGCACGGATCACTTCGAGGTGACGTACGCGTCGAAGGCATTCCCGGCAACCGCCGTCTACCGCCTGATGGGCGAGGAAGGCCTGTCGATCGACGTCGCCTCGGGCGGTGAGCTGTCGCTTGCTCTGCGCGGCCTCGTGGACCCCGCGCGCATCTACATGCACGGCAACAACAAGACCGAGGCCGAGCTCGCCTACGCGGTCGAGTCCGGTGTGGGCCACATCGTGGTCGATTCGTTCGACGAGATCGAGCGCCTCGAGCGAATCGCTCCCGGCCAGAAGATCCTGCTGCGGGTCACGCCGGGCATCAAGCCGTCCACGCACAGCCACATCCAGACGGGCCAGGAGGACTCGAAGTTCGGCTTCGGCCTCGACGACGTGCCGCGCGCGATCGAGGCGTTGCGGACGCTCGAGCTGCGCGGGTTGCATGCGCATATCGGCTCGCAGGTGTTCGACCTCGATCCCTACGAGAAGCTCGCCGAGGTGCTCACACAGCTCGGCGACTACCCGCTGCTGAATCTCGGCGGCGGGCTCGGCATCGCGTACACGCGCGATGAGATCCCGCCCTCGATCGACGAGTACGTGGAAGCGCTGCTCCGCCGAGCGCCCGAGGGCGTGACGGTTCTCTGCGAGCCCGGGCGCGCGCTGGTGGGCAACGCCGGCGTGACGATCTACACGGTCGGCACGCGCAAGGAAGTGCCCGGGATCCGCACCTACATCGCCGTGGACGGCGGAATGTCCGACAACCTCCGGCCGGCACTGTACGGCGCGCGCTACGAGGCCGAGATCGCGAGCCGCCCCGGCGGGTCCGAGATCGTGACGATCGCAGGCATGCATTGCGAGACCGGCGACATCTTGGCGAGCGACGTGCCGCTCGACTCGCCGCGTCCCGGCGACGTGCTGGCAATGCCCGCGACGGGCGCATACGGTCACGCGATGGCGAACAACTACAACGCGGTCCCGCGACCGCCGGTGATCTTCTGCAGGAACGGCGACGCCCGCGTGGTGGTGCGCCGCGAGACCTACGAGGACCTGGCCCTCCGTGACGTTTAACGTCGGCCTCCTCGGCCACGGCACGGTCGGGGCGGCGTTCCATGAGCTGTTCGAGTCGCGGGCCGAAGCGATCGAGGCCTCCACCGGGATGCGGCCGGAGATCTCGGGCGTGCTCACGCGCAGCCGCGGGGACTTCGAGGACCTGCTCGAGCGCAGCGACCTGATCGTGGAGGTGATGGGCGGCGTCGAGCCCGCGCGCGAGTACATGCTGCGCGCGATGCAGGCCGGCAAGCACGTGGTGACGGCGAACAAGCAGGTGCTGTCCCACCACGGCGAGGAGCTGTACGCAGCGGCGCGCGAGTCCGGCGTGCAGCTGCGATTCGAGGCCGCGGTCGGCGGGGTCGTGCCCGTGATCCGCGTGATCCACGAGACGCTCGCCGCCGCGCACATCGAGCGCGTGCACGGGATCGTGAACGGCACCACCAACTTCATCCTCACCGAGATGGCGCGCACCGGGGCGTCGTACGAAGAGGCGCTCGCTGACGCGCAGCGCCTGGGCTACGCGGAGGCGGATCCCAGCGAGGACGTGAACGGCAAGGACGCGGCCGCAAAGATGGCCATCCTTGCTCGGCTCGCCTTCGGCGCTCCCGTGCACATCGAGGACGTGCCCGCTGAGGGCATCGAGCAGCTCACGAGCGACGACATCGCGTACGCCAAGGAGTTCGGGCTGTCGCTGAAGCTGATCGGCACGGCCGAGCGCGTGGACGGCGGCATCTCCGTGCGCGTGTTCCCCGCGTTCCTGTACGGCGACCATCCGCTCGCGTCGGTGAACGGCTCGTTCAACGCCGTGACGATCGAGTCCGCTTCGATCACCGAGATCACGCTGTCGGGGCCGGGCGCCGGCGGCCCCCAGACGGCATCCGCGGTCCTCGGCGACGTGATCAGCGCGATGATCCCGCCGCCCACGCTGATGGCGCCGGCGGTGGAGCACCGGATCGTGAAGGACGTGGAGTCCGCGTTCTACCTCCACCTCGAGGTGGCGGACCGGCCGGGCGTGCTCGCTCAGATCGCGGAGGTGCTCGGCCTCCAGGGCGTGTCGGTGAAGTCGGTGATCCAGCACGGATTGGGGGAGGAGGCGCGGCTCGTGATGGTCATGCACCCGGTGCTCGAGTCGAGCTTCCGCGCGGCGGTCGACCTGATCGCCCGGCTCGACTTCATGCGCGAGCCGCCCCGCGTGATCCGAGTGATCGAGGAGACCTTCTGAGTCTCTGGCGCTACCGCGACCGGCTCCCCGTCGAGCCGCTCGTCACGCTCGGCGAGGGCGACACTCCGCTCGTGCAGGCGCCGCACCTCTCCGAGCGCGTGGGCGCCGAGGTGTGGCTGAAGTTCGAGGGCGCGAACCCGACCGGCTCGTTCAAGGATCGCGGCATGACCGTCGCCGTGTCCGCGGCGGTGGCCGAGGGCGCACAGGCGGTGGTGTGCGCCTCGACCGGAAACACCGCCGCGAGCGCCGCCGCGTACGCCGCGAAAGCCGGGTTGAAGGGCGCGGTGATCGTGCCGGAGGGCAAGATCGCCACCGGCAAGCTCGCGCAGGCGCTGATGCACGGCGCGCGCGTCGTTGCGCTGCGCGGCAACTTCGACCAGGCGCTGGAGCTGGTGCGCGAGCTGGCCGAGCGCCAGCCGATCTCGCTGGTGAACTCGGTGAACGAGTTCCGTATCGAGGGCCAGAAGACGGGCGCGTTCGAGATCTGCGACGAGCTCGGCGAGCCGCCCGATGTCCTTTGCATCCCCGTCGGCAACGCAGGCAACATCACGGCGTGGTGGCGCGGCTTCCAGGAGTACGGCGTCGCGCCGCGGCTGCACGGCTATCAGGCGGAGGGCGCCGCGCCGCTGGTTCGGGGCGAGCCGGTCGAGCATCCGGAGACGGTTGCCTCCGCGATCCGGATCGGCAACCCGGCTCGCTGGGAGGACGCGATGAACGCGGTGACCGCCTCGCGCGGTGAGATACGCGCCGTGAGCGACGAGGAGATCCTCGGGGCCTATGAGCTGCTCGGCCGCCGCGAGGGCATCTTCTGCGAGCCGGCGTCGGCGGCATCGGTCGCGGGGCTGCTCAAGTACGGCGCCGAGGGGCGCGTGGTGTGCGTGCTCACCGGGCACGGCCTGAAGGACCCGCAGACCGCGCTTCGCCAGGCCGCGCCCGTGATTCCCTGCGAGCCTGAGATCGAGGCGGTCGAGCAGGCCGTGCTCGGAGGGCCGTGAACCGCAGGCGGCTCGTTCGAGTGCCCGCGTCCTCGGCCAACCTCGGCCCGGGCTACGACGTGCTGGCCGCGGCGATGTCGATTCACCTGGAGCTCGAGGTGGAGGAGGGCGGCGGCTTCTCGGTCGAGACGAATGTGCCCGGCGTCTCGCCAGACCGAGACAACCTCTGCGTGCAGGCGTTCGAGCTTCTCCATCCGGCTGACGACATCAGCTTCCGGATCCGGTCGGAGATCCCGCTCGCCGCCGGCCTCGGCTCGAGCGCAGCGGCGATCGTGGCTGGGCTCGCCGCAGCCGACCACATGTACGAGCTCGACGCCGACCTCTATCGCCTAGCCACTGATCTGGAGGGGCACCCGGACAACGTCGCGGCCGCGCTCCACGGCGGCTTCGTGGTGTGCACGCGCGACGGGGTCGAGCGACTCGACCCGATCGCCGAGCTCGAGGGGATCATCGCGATCCCTCCGGAGCGCGTGCTGACCAACGAGGCGCGCGGAGCGTTGCCGGTCGACGTGCCGCTGAGCGACGCCGTCCACAACGTGGCGCATGTGGCGCTGCTGATGATCGGGCTCTCGCGTGCAGACCTCGATCTGGTCGGAAGGGGCTTGGCCGACCGGCTGCACCAGCCGCGTCGCGAGCATCTGTACCCGCGCTCGATGAACCTGGTGCGCGCCGCCCGTGATCTGGGCGCCGTGGGCGCGACCATTTCGGGCGCGGGGCCGAGCGTGCTGTTCTGGACCCACTTCGAGCAGACCGGCCAGCTGATGGAGCGGCTTCGCGAGGTGGCGGCCGACTGCGAGCTCCGGCGCGTTCAGTTCGCCCCAGAGGGCGCGAACGTGCGCGCCCTGTAGCGGGACGCGGACGAGCCAGGCTGCGCTGGCACACGAGCCGAGGCCTGTCTCGTCCGCGTCGCCGCAAAAGGTCGTGCGTTTTCGCACTTTTGGGGTTAATCGGGGGCCCCGGGTGGGAAATCTCCCGGAGAGGCAATTAGGGAGGAACCAAGGACGATGCGAATTCCACGGACGCGGGGCGGCCTGACGGGCCTCGCATTGATGATTCTCGGCGCATGGGCGGCGCTGATCCCATTCGTCGGGCCGTATTTCAACTACCAGATGCACAACGACCAGACGTGGTTCTGGTTCGCTGACCGTATGTGGCTCGAGATCCTGCCTGGAGCCGCGATCTTCGTCGGCGGCATGGTGCTGACCTTCAGCGCGTTCCGCGCGTCTGCGCGCAGCGGTGCGCTGCTGGCAGCGCTAGGCGGCATCTGGCTGGTGATCGGGCCCTCGATGAGCATGCTCTGGCATAGCGGCAGGATCGAGGTCGGGCCGGCGCTTGGCGGCAGCGGCACGCGAACGCTCGAGTGGATCGGCTTCTTCTACGGCGCCGGTGCGCTGGCGATCGCGCTCGGCTCGTACGCGTACGGCATGCTCACGACGCGGCCGGTGGTCGGCACCGCCGAGGCTGCAGCGGCCGGTACGGCCGGAGGTGTCGCGGCGCGCGAGCGCGCGTACGCGCGTGAGCCGGTTGCGACGCGGACGGGTGCGGGCACCGGAGCGGCGACGGGCGCCGCGGCTGGTGCCGCAACCGGAGCCGCGGCGGGACGCACCGTCGGCAAGCGCCGTCGCGGTGGGCTGTTCGGCCGCTTCCGCCGCGATCGTGACGGCGACGGGGTGCCCGACAACCAGGAGACCAGGGTCGTGAACCGTGAAGACGATACGGTCACGACCACACGCCGCTAGACGGCGAACTCTTCCGAGGGGGGAAGACACAGGGGTCGGCGAGCGGGACGCCGGCCCTTTGTGCTTCTGGAGGGTTCGCGGGCAACGGAGGAGGACCAAGCGAAGTCCCAAAACTTCGAGTCCCGCACGCGGGAACACCGCTTCCCGACGTTTTGCGACCTGCTCTTGGCGGCCGTTATTGCCAGTCGTTCGCCTGTGCCGACTGCTCGGCCAGGGTCCGCAGGCCAGTGAAGAAGACGTAGAGCATCGTGCCCGACACGTCGTCCGGCAGCGCTTCCGGATCGAGCACCTTCTCGAGCGCGAAGCCGTCCACCATCAGGCCGGTCATGGTCGTGATCTGCTCGAGCGGGAACGGCGGCGGGTACGGCAGATCGGCGGCCCGTCTCGTATACAGCCGCGTGATCTCTGCGCGCAGCCCGCGCAGCCGGATCGCCAGCTCGTGGCGGAACCGCTCGTCGCGCAGCGCATGCGCGCAGAACTCGATGTAGAGCCGCCGCCACTCCGAGTCTGCCCCGATGTGGCTCGCGAAGCCAAGCCCGGCGCGGCGCGCCTGATCCTCGGGTGAACCCTCGTGTCGGAGCGCGTCCTCGACCTCGTCGAGCCGGTCGGCGAAGTACTCGTCGAGCAGCTCCAGGTACAGCGCGTGCTTGCTGTCGAAGTTCGCGTAGAAGGCGCCCTTGGTGAAGCCGGCCTCGTGGGCGATGTCGTCGATCGACGCTCCCTCCAGGCCACGCTCGGCGAACAGGTGCTTCGCTGCATCGCGGAGCAGCTCGCGTGTGCGCGCCTGGCTCTCCTTGCGCGATAGCCGTGCGGTGCCCATCAGGCCGCTGCCGCCACCGACTCCCGCTCGCCGGAGTCGCTCCGTACGAGCCGTCGCACGACCACACTGGCTCCGCGCGCCGGCGTGTGCACGATCACGCGACGGGTGGTGAGCTCGTTCTGCGGTTCGACGGCGCGGAGCTCCACCGAGCTCACCAGCGCGCGAAGGACGGCCTTCATCTCGAACAGCGCGAACGCCGCGCCCAGGCAACGGCGAATGCCACCACCGAACGGGAACCAGGTGTAGGTGCCGGCCGGCTTCTCGAGGAAGCGCTCGGGCATGAAGCGGTCGGGCTCGGGATAGATGTCCTCGCGGTGGTGCACGAGGTAGATCGACGGCGCCACGTACGTGCCCGCCTGAAGCTCGTAGCCTCCGAGCGTCATCGGCTCCTTCAGCAGGCGCAGCACGATCGGCAGAACCGGCCGGATGCGGAGCGTCTCCTTCACGACCGCATCGAGGTAGTCCTCGTTGCCGGCCTCCACCTCGGCGCGGAGGCGCTCGAGCTTGTCTGGATGGCGCACGAGCCGCTCGCCCGCCCAGGAGAGCGCCGTCGCGGTCGTCTCGTGGCCGGCGACGAGCAGCGTCATCAGCTCGTCGCGCAGCTCCGTGTCGGACATCGGGCTGCCGTCCTCGTGCCTCGCCTGGACGAGCATCGAGAGGATGTCCTCGCGCTCCTCGAGGTCGGGCTCGCCGCGGCGGCGCCGGATCTCGTCGATCAGCACGGCGTCGATCGGCGCGAGCGCGCGCTTCACGTGGGGCGCTTCGGTCGCCTTCTCCGGGCCGAACACGGTCAGGAGCAGCATCTGCTGCGCCGACGACGTCCAGTGGAGGATCTGCGCAAGCATCCCGCGCAGCTCTTCGAGGCGCGCGGCGTCGCGGATGCCGAAGACAGCGCGCATGATCACTTCGAGGGTGATCGCCTGCATCCGCGGCCACAGCCGCATCGGCTCGCCCGCCGGCCAGCTGTCGATCTCATCCTGCGCGATCTGCGTCATGAGCTCGCCGTAGCTCTGCATGCGCTCGCCGTGGAGGGGAGGCAGGAGCAGCTTGCGCTGGCGCAGGTGCGGCGCCTCGTCGAGCAGCAGCACCGAGTTGCGGCCCAGGATCGGCTTGAGGATGGCGTTCGCCTCGCCGGCGTGAGCCGCCTTGGCGGGCGCGGTGAAGACGGTCTTGATGTCCTCGGGGTCCGAGATGAACACCCATCGTCCCTCGTGCAGGATCGGGAACGAGAAGGTCTCGCCGTACCTGTCGCGCATGCGCCTCACGAGCGGATTCGGGCGCGTCCACCAGCCGAGCGTGGCGATCGGGGCCGGCCACTTCGGTCCCGGCGGCATCGTCTTGGTCTGGGCGCTCATCGGACCCTCCTCGGCATACTCGTCGGTATTCGAATACCGAAAGGTATCTGATTTGGGCCGAGTGCGCTATGCCGGCTCGGCGACGAGCGGCGGGCGCTCCTCGAACGGTCCGCGGGCCGCCTCGAGCTGTGCCGCGAGTGCTAACAGCGCTGCCTCGCCCGCCGGCCGGCCCACGATCTGCACCGATGTGGGGAGGCCGTCGTCGGCCACGCCGAGCGGAAACGCCATCGCCGGCTGGCCGGTGGTGTTGAAGACGGCCGTGAAGGGCGTGAAGACGCCCGAGCGCCTGAAGTCGTCGAGCGGGTCGTCGCTGCACGCATCGATCTCGCCGATTTGCACCGGCCGCTGACCGAGCGCAGGCGTGATCAGGAAGTCGTATCCGAGCGCCCACTCCACGATCCTGCGCGCGTGCCCTTGAATGAAGCCGAAGGCCACGGCGTAGTCCGGCGCGGTCATCTCGTTCACCCGGCGGAACAGCGCGAGCGTGAGCGGCTCGAGCGTCTCCTCATTGGGCTCTAGCCCTGTCGACCTTGCGCCGTACAGCACGCCCGAGGCGATCGCCGTGCCGAAGATCGCGGTGAACGCCGGCAGAAGATCGCGGCTGCCGTGCCACGGCGGCGTCACCTCCTCTACTGAGTGGCCGAGCGACTCGAGCAGCGCCGCCGCAGAGCGGGCCGCTCCCATGCTCACGTCGTCGATCGAGCTCGGCATGGGGGGCTCCGCGACGAGCGCAATCCGCAGGCCGCTCGGCTCCCGCAGCATCGCATCCGCGAACGGCTCGGAAGGCGGCGGAGCCCAGCTGGCGTCGCCCGGCTCGTAGCCCGCGAGTACATCGAGCGTTCGCGCGGTGTCCTCCACGGTGCGGCAGAGCATGCCGTCGGTCGACAGAAAAGCGTCGCCGATGCGAGGCCCGCGCGAGAT
>DASVXS010000135.1:0-22833 GCA_036392575.1 Thermoleophilaceae bacterium
TCGCCTGGCCCGTGATGTAGCTCGCGTCGTCCGAGCCGAGGAAGGTGATCAACGCCGCGACCTCGTCCGGTTGCCCGAGCCGCCGGAGCGCGGTCTGCCCGACCATGCCCTGGATGATGCGCTCGCCGAGGTCGCCCAGCTGCTCGGGCGCCTGCATCAGCAGCGGCGTCTCGATCGGCCCGGGCGCCACCGCGTTGCACGTGATCCCGTAGCGCGCCGACTCGCGCGCGACCGTCTTGGTGAACCCGATCACGCCCGCCTTCGCAGCCGAGTAGATGCTCGAGCCGTGCGAGCCCACGCGGCCCGCCTCTGAGGCCACGTTCACGATCCGCCCGCGGCGGCGCTCCTGCATGCCCGGCACGAGCGCGTGGCTGACCGCGATCACGCCGCGCAGGTTCACGTTCAGCACGCGGTCCCACTGGTCCTCGGTGGTGTTGACGAAGAAGCCGAACTCGTCGTAGCCGGCGTTGTTCACTAGGACGTCGATCGGCCCAAGCTCGTCCTCGGCCGCCTTCACCGCGGCGGCGATCGAGGCCGTCGAGCGCACATCGAGCTCGTACGCCATTCCGTTCACCTCGGCCGCGACCGTCCCGGCGGCGTCCGTGTTCATGTCCGTCACGGCCACCTGCGCACCCTCGGCTGCGAGCCGGCGGCAGGTCGCAGCCCCGATTCCTCCCGCGCCGCCGGTCACGAGCGCGGTCCTTCCCTCGAGTCTCATGGCCGGGCAGCCTAACCGCGTCCGGTAGGTTGCACCGCCCATGGCGCCCAACAAACCCATACCGATCATCGGCGGGACGGGAGCGCTGGGCTTCGGCCTGGCGTTGCGCTTTGCGCGTGAAGGGCTCCCGGTCGTGATCGGCTCGCGCGACCAGGGACGCGCCGACGAGGCGGCCGGGCGTGTCCGCGAGCAGGTTCCGGACGCTCAGGTCGAGGGGCTCGAGAACACTGAGGCCGCGCAGCGCGGCCCGATCGTGTTCCTCACGGTTCCGTTCCGCGCGCAGTCCGAGTACCTCACCAACCTCAAGCCGGTGCTACAGCCGGGCCAGATCCTCGTCGACGCCACCGTGCCGCTCGCGGCGGCGGTCTCCGGCCGGGCCACACGGCTGCTCGGGGTGCCGCAGGGGTCGGCCGCCCAGCAGGCGCAGGAGATGGCGCCCGACGGCGTAGAGGTCGTGGCCGCCCTGCATTCCGTGAGCGCCCCGCTCTTGCGCGACCTCGATCACGAGCTCGACGAGGACATCCCCGTGGCGGGCGACCGTCAGGAGGCGAAGCGGCGCGTGGCCGAGCTGATCGAACGCATCCCCGGACTGCGGCCGGTGAACGCCGGGCGCCTAGAGGTCGCACGGCTGATCGAGGGGATCACCCCGATGCTGATCTCCGTGAACGGCCGCTACAAGACGCACGCGGGGCTGAAGCTCACCGGGCTGCCGGACGAGCTGTGGCAGTAGCGGTTCTCGCCGGCGGCAGCGGAGGCGCGAAGCTCGCGCGAGGGATGCTCGACGTGGTGGGGCCCGAGGGGCTTGCCGTGATCGCCAATACGGGCGACGACGTGGAGATCTACGGCGCGCACGTGTCGCCCGACCCCGACCTCGTGACCTGGTGGTTGGCCGACGTCATCGACGAGCGCGGCTGGGGCATCGAGGGCGACACCTTCAACGTGATGGACGCGCTGAGGGAGGCCGGCCGCGAGGTGTGGTTCAACCTCGGCGACAGAGACCTGGCGCTCTGCATCGTTCGCAGCGAGGCGCTCGCCCGAGGCGAGCGGCTCACCGAGGCGCACGCGCGGGTGTGCCGCGCGGTAGGCGTGAACGTGCGCGTGCTGCCGATGAGCGACAACCCGGTTCGCACGTTCGTGCGCGTGCATGGCGAGTGGCGTGCGTTCCAGGAATTCATGATCCAGGAGCGCGGCAGCGAGCCGGAGGACGTGGACCTGCGCGCCCTCGAGCGCGCGCAGCCCACGCCCGAGGTGCTGGACGCGATCGCCGGCAGCGACGCCGTCGTGATCGGACCGTCGAACCCGATCGTCTCGATCGGCCCGATCCTCGAGGTGCCCGGCATGCGCGACGCGATCGAGGCCTCGCAAGCGCCGGTGGTCGCGGTGAGCCCGTTCGTCGGAGGACACGCGGTGAAGGGGCCGACCGAGGCGTTCTGCCGCATGGCCGGTCTGCCGGTCGGCCCGCTCGCCGTGGTGGAGGCGTATGAGGGGCTGGTCGACGGGCTGGTGAGCGACGAGCCCGTGCCCGACGCGGGCATGCCGGTGCTGCAGATCCCGACGCTGATGGACACGCCCGACGCCCGCCGAGAGCTGGCCCAGAGGACCCTGGACTTTGCGCGCGCTTTGGCCTGACGCGGCTCCCTCACGCGCGGGCCAGGCGGTAGAGTCGTGACGCCTGTCGCTCTGCGCCGATGCGTACCGCCGCGATACTTCCCGTGAAGAGCTTCGCCGCTGCGAAGCAGCGACTGTCGCCGACCCTCGGAAGCGGCTCCCGCCAGGCCCTGGCGCTCGCGATGGTTTCCGACGTGCTCGGCGCCCTGCGACGCGTGGACGGAGTCGAGGAAGTCTTCGTCGTCACTGCTGAGCGCACCGTCGAGGCCGCCGCGCGAGGCGGCCGCGTCCGTGTCCTGCACGATCCTGCGGAGACCGGGCAGTCGTCGGCCACTGGCATCGGCATCGACCGCGCAGCGGCAGAGGGCTTCGAACGCGTGGTCCTGATCCCCGGCGACACGCCGCTCCTCGACCCACGCGAGCTCGATGTGCTCCTCGCGCGCGCAGAAGAGCAGTCTCTCGACGTTGCGATCGTGCCCGACCGCCATGGCGCCGGTACGAACGCGCTGGTCCTGCGTCCGCCGCACGCGATCACCCCGAGCTTCGGGCCAGGCAGCCTGAAGCGGCACGTGACCGCGGCGGAGCAGGCCTCCCTCCGATTCGAGGTCGTCGAGATCCCTTCGCTGATGCACGACGTGGACGATCCCGCCGACCTGCACGACCTCTCCGCGGCGCTCGACGAGCGCCGCGGCCATGCCCCGCTCACCCAGGGCGCGCTCCGCCAGCTCGGGCGGATGCGAGCGGCTCCTCCAGTCGAGGTCTAGCACTGCCGCTCACGATCCTCGCGCTCGCGCCCCTCCCGGAGGTGCGCCCCGGCGACGATCTGGCGGCGCTGCTCGCCGAGGCCTCGGGCGAGGGGCTCCGCGAGGGCGACGTGCTGGTGGTCGCGAGCAAGGTGGTGTCGAAGGCCGAGGGACGCATCGCGCGGCTGCGCGACGTGGAGCCGTCGCCGCGGGCGCGCGAGATCGCCGCCGAGAACGACAAGGACGCGCGGCTCGTCCAGCTCGTCCTCGACGAATCGAGCGAGCTTCTACGGGCCGAGCGCGGGGTGCTGATCACCGAGACGCGCCAAGGCTACGTGTGCGCGAACGCCGGCATCGACCAGTCGAACGTGCCGGGCGACGACTCGGTGGTGCTTCTGCCGCTCGACCCCGACAACTCCGCTCGCGCGCTGCGAGAGGATCTCGGTCGCACCCATGGCGTGCGCCCCGCGGTGGTGATCACCGACAGCTTCGGCCGCCCCTGGCGGCTCGGGCAGATCGACGTGGCCGTGGGCGCCGCCGGCCTGCGCGTTCTCGACGACTGGCGCGGGCGCAACGACCGCGAGGGCCGCGAGCTCGCGGTCACCGAGATCGCCGTGGTTGACGCGGTGGCCGCCGCCGCGGATCTGGCACGCGCGAAGGACGCGGGTGAGCCCGGCGTGCTGGTGCGCGGCCTCGAGCGGTTCGTCACCGAGGAGCACGGCCCAGGTGCCGCCGCGCTCCGCCGGCCACGCGAGCAGGACCTGTTCCGCTAGCCGCAGCGGCGCCATCGAGTCGGGCTCGCCGACGTCGGTGAACACCACCCCCGCCTCCCGTCACCGCGTGTGGATACCGCCGCGGATTCGCATGAGCGCCGCGCGCAGGTCCTCGATTGGAAGGTCCGGGTTCAGCAGCGGGCTGTCCGCACCGTGGGTGAGGAGGCGTAGGCAGGCTGCGGCGCTGACCGGGTCCACGTCCGTCTCGGGTTGCTCGAGCTCGCGCGCGATCTCGTCGATGTCGGCGGCGAACGCAGCCACGCGGTCGGGCGGGACACACGACGTTCTCTGCGATGCGTCCGCAGGCAGGGTCCGCAGCGACTGTGACAAACGCTTCCGTGCTCGCCGGCTCGTCAGCCGGCGGCCACGGCTCCGAACGGCCTCGATCGCGTAGGCGTCGCGATCGAGCGTCAGTCGCTCGATCAGGAAGTGGCGCTTCAAGCCGGCCACGAGCGCCAGTCCGAGTGCAACAACCGAACCGAAAGCGAGCGCGAAGCCGAGCGCAGAGGCGAATGTGAAGGCCAGACCCGCGAGCGCGCCTATCAGGAGGGCGGCAGCGGCATCGCTGAACTCTTGGCGGCTTCGCACCGTCACCTCGCGATCGAACCTCTCGACCGAACGCGCGTCCACGGCAACTCCCTGTTGGCATCCAAAGGTTAACTCGCGGGCGTTCATGAGCGGCGTCTTATGATCGATGCCATGAGGCTCGGCCTGCCGATCGCGGCCATCGCTGTCCTGGTGGCTATCGCCATGCTGTTGACCGAGGGGCTCACGTCGAGCGACCAGGAACCGTCGCGCACGGTCGTTCAGACTCCGCCCGCGACGAAGGCGCCGTCCGGGAAGCCGCCGGTGCAGGCCGAGGGTGTGAACACGACGCAACCGGCGAAACCGGCATGGCGGGGCCCCCGCCACCTCACTGCGCTGGTGCCCCGCCGCACCCAGCTGCGCGACCGTCCGCACGGGCGCCCCATCGCGGCGCTCCCCGCGCGCACCACCTGGAAATCACCGCGCGTGCTGTTCGTCGCCAAGCGCCGCGACGGCTGGCTCGGAGTGGTCGCACCCGAGCTGCCCAATGGGCACATCGGCTGGATTCCTCACAGCATCGCGCGCATATACCCCGTGTCGTGGGAACTCCGCGCCGACCTCTCAGCGCGGCGAGTGACGCTAATGCATGCCGGCCGCGTGGTGCGGCGAGTGCCCGTCGCGATCGGCGGGCCCGGGACGCCCACCCCCAGGGGGCGCTTCGCCGTCACGGACAAGCTCGAGGTGAAGGCGGCCTCGCCCTATGGCTGCTGCATCCTGGCGCTCTCCGGCCACCAGCCGAACATCGCGCAGGGCTGGGGTGGCGGCGACCGGATCGCGCTGCACGCGACCACGAACGAGGCGACGGTCGGCAGCGCGGTGAGCCACGGCTGCCTTCGCGCGCGTGCGCGCGACATGAAGGTGCTGATTCGCGAAGTGCCGTTGGGCACCCCCATTTACATCAAGGCGTAGCTCCGGTCCAGCTACGGCATCGTGGGTCACCGCGTAGCGCTTGTCAGCGCTGGATCCTCACTACGCAGGGCGTGGTTCCGGTCCAGCTACGGCTTCAGGCGGCCGCGGGCACCTCGAACCGCCGGCGGATCTCGTAGAGCGTCGTGCGCTCCGCCGCCGGGCGGCCCGCCGCGTGCGCCGCGCCGATCAGGTCCGCGGGCTCGAGCCGGACGCCGTGGTACGAGCCGGCCATGCGGCTGATCGACTCCTCCATGAGCGTGCCACCAAGGTCGTTCACTCCCCAGCGAAGCGCCTCGGTCGCCACGTCGAGGCCCATCTTCACCCACGACGCCTGCAGGCTGGGGATCGTCTTTCCGAGCGCGAGCCGGAACGCGGCCGTGTGCTTCAGGTTGTCGTCGCGGGAGATCTCCTCGATCCCGTGCGTACGACCGAGCAGTGTGTGGAATGGGATGAACGAGAGCGGCACGAACTCGGTGAAGCCGCCGGTGCGCTCCTGCAGCTCGCGCACCACGCGCATGTGCTCGGCGAGCTCCCACGGCTCCTCGACGTGGCCGAACATGACGGTGACCGTCGAGCGGAGGCCGGCCGCGTGGGAGGCCTCGATGATCTCGACCCAGCGGCGCACGGGCAGCTTGTTCGGAGAGATGCGCTCGCGCACACCGTCGTGGAGCACCTCAGCGGCGGTGCCAGGGGTCGAGTCGAGCCCGGCGTCGCGCAGGCGCGCGAACACCTCGAGCGGCGGCAGTCCCGAGACGTCGCAGATGTGAGCCACCTCCATCGGCGAGTAGGCGTGGAGGTGGATGTCGGGCGCGACCTCCTTCGCGGTGCGCAGCCACTTCTCGTAGTCCTCGATCGACCAGTCCGGGTGAATGCCCGACTGCATGCAGATCTCGGTGGCGCCGAACTCGACTGCCTCCTCGACCCGGCGGACGAACTCCGCGCGCGAGTGCTCGTAGGCGTCCGGCGAGCGCCTGCCCTGCCCAAAGCCGCAGAACGCGCACCCGACGATGCAGACGTTGGACACGTTGATGTTCCGGTTCACCACGAACGTGACCGTGTCGCCGGCGAGCTCCGCGCGCAGCTCGTCGGCCGCCTGCCGCATGTCCTCGAGCGCCTCTGGGCGGTTCTCGGCGAACAGCGCGGTGAGCTCCTCCTCGTTCAGCCACTCACCGTCGCGGGCGCGCTCGATCGCGCCCGGGACGGTGTCCTGGCGGATCGCCCGCTCCTCGCGGCGGCCCGACCCACGGCGAGGGATGAAGCTCCAGTACTTCAGCTTGATCACGTCGAGCACGCCCTGCTCGAGCCACTCGGGCGTCATGTACTGCGGGTACACGCAGAGCCGCTCCGTGAGCGCGTACCCGCGCGGAGCGAGCTGCTTGCGCATCCTGTGCACCGACGGGAAAGGGTGCTCGGGGGAGATGTGGTCGCCGTTCGCCGACAGGCCTCCGAGGTCGGTGGCGCCCTCCTCCACGAGCGGCAGCCACCAGTCGGACAGGTTCGGCGGGATCTGGACGCCCACGTCGGGCATCAGCCGCTTCGACTCGCGGACGAGCAGGCGCATGTCGTCGAGCGAGATCGGTTTCGCCCAGTCGGGTAGCGGGAGCGCCTCGCCGTGCGTCTGGCTGCGCTGCGCCTCGTCGGCGATCTCGGCAGGCTCCTGTCCGTAGTAGCGCGGATGCGGCACGAAGTTCTGGAGGATGACCTCCTGGATGTGGCCGAACTCGGCCTGCACCGCGGCGATCGCCTCGAGCGCCGCGATGCGCTCGTCCGGCTCCTCGCCGATCCCCACGAGGATGCCCGTGGTGAACGGGATGCGCAGCTCGCCGGCGGCGCGGATCATGTCGAGGCGCCGCGCCGGGTGCTTGGTGGGCGAGCCCTGGTGCACGACCAGGTCCGGGTTCACCGACTCGAGCATCAGCCCCTGCGAGGCCGTGACCTCGCGCAGCCGGGCGAGCTCGTCGCGCGACGCGACGCCGATGTTCGTGTGCGGCAGCATGCCGCGCTCGAGCGCGCGCTCGCACGCCCAGGCGACGTAGCTCGTGAAGTCCGCGTGGCCGAGCTCGCCGAGCCTCGCCGCCACCTCCGGGTTCACCTCCGGCTTCTCGCCGGTGAGCACGAGCAACTCCTTCACGCCACGGCGAGCGGCGTCGTCGAGCATCTTCTCGACCTCATCCGCCGTGTAGAGATGAGGCCGGTGCGTCGCGAACGCGCAGTACTTGCAATAGCACTGGCACGTTCGCGACAGCGACAGCGTGAAGTTGCGGGAGAAGGTGACGCGCCGCACTCGGGCGCAGTCTAAGGAACCGGGCGCGCGGTCTCCGAGCTGCCGGTCTCCGAGCTGCAGCACTTACGGGAGGAGGATGGATGACTTTCCACCGCTATGCGGGGCAAAGGTCATCCGCGTCGACAATCCGGGGGTGGTGCCACTGAGGTCGGATAGCGGCGTCACAGTCAGCAAGACGTCGCTGGGCGGGCTCGATGCGCGGTAGCTGCTGCCGACTGGCAGTTCGAGGCGGCGGCCAGCTCCTCGGAGGTTGCCTGCTCGACCGTGCGTCGCGCCTGGGCAACCCACGTCGGCGGCGGCGCCGACGTGGGGGGAGCGCGTCGAGGCGCTCGAGCATCCGGTCACGCGCCTGCTCGGTGCCGCGCGGGCGAGGCGGAGGCGTAGTGCTCCTCCCGCACGGGCAGCTGGCGAGCAGCTCAACGTGTAGCGCCGCTCGCCGCGGCGCGCGCGGCGCTACGGCCGCAGTGAGGGCGGGGTCCGGCCCGCTCCGCCCAGCAGGCAAAGCCTTAACAGATACGACGATGAAGGACCGAGTTTGCCCGTCAGTGCCAATACCGTGACGCGACGAGTCACCTACTTTTCGTCCCGGCCGCTTGGCACCCGGACGCTTCCGGAAGTAGCGCTCGTACATCCGTCCAACTCATTTCCGATTTCGCGAAGCGCGCCCCTAAACGTCCGCACTGGCGAAATCCCTGTAATTGCATGACATTCAGATGATCCGTGTCGACGCAGACCATTCACCTGTCACCGGTTTGTGGGATTGACGCGCGAAGTTCGTCTGATCAACATCGACGGCCGTTTTGGTCTTCGACGAGGAGTACTTCGTTTGCGTCCGTTACTGGTTCTCCAACCTGCCCGTACAGGCCTATTCGCGATCGCGCTTTGCTGTTGTTCGTTCGTACTCTTCGTGTCAACGCAAACCGCCAACGCAGCACTTCCACCAAGCGTCGAGTCGGCACTCCAAGATGGCAAGATTCAGCAGTGGGCAGAACGAGGCGGTGCGGCACAGCTGCAGGGCGGGGGTGCGTGGCCCTGCGCCGAATACTGCGAAGCAACATATTCGGCGGAGCAGTCCGCGCGCAACGGGGGAAATGCGGCACTTGCCTCATTGCTAGCGAAGCAGGTCTACAAGCTCCGGACCATGGCGAAGCTCGATACCCCGCCGGGTGCTATCGGCGCACTCGTGCTCGGACCGCAGGCGTTCATCAAGGGCTTCGACATTGGGAGCGGCTTAAACCGTAAATACTTCAGGCTCGGACTGCCCGCGAAAGGCGTTGGTTCCCCCGCGAGCCCCGCCCTCAGGTTTCTGACGCAGGGGACCCGAGTTGGTACGGGGGCGAACATGGTTATGCCGAAGGACGGCTGGGTGCTGTCGTGGTGCCTCGGCTGCGGCTCAACGGAGTTCTTGGTGTTCCCCGATGGCAGCGCCTCTAACGGCGACTGCATATCCGCGTACCAGCAGCCGCCACACGGTCTTAGCGCGCTCATGGGCGACTATTCCGCATGCAATACACACACCGGGCCCTATCCCGGCTTGGTCGTTGACATGCAATACGCCGCGTTCTGGACTGACGAGTATGGCTCAGAGGCCTTCGACTGGTATCCCATGGAGGACTACACAGGCCAACCAGGCACAACGCACATCCCAGATCCATCTTCCTTATCTCAGTCGACGGCGGACGCCAACGTAGCTGGGGAGCTAAGGAACAATCCGGACGAGTACTCGATCCTCATCCCTTGGCTTCGGTGGACAACGGGCGAACCAAACGCCTGTGATCCGACGAATCCGTTGGTTTGTAATCCGGATGACGAGCAGAATCGTCGTGAATGTGAGCTATCCGACCACCTGACCGAGCTGGACAATCCGACGGCAGATCCGTACGACGTGCACGACGACTTCACTCGGCTCGACTGGGACGGCGACACGATCCCCACGGCGCTGAAATATGGAACCGACAGCTGGGGCTACCGAAAGATCGCTCCAACACATGGATGGGGTCCGCCCGATGTCCTCCAGACACAAGCCGCCCTGAACGGACCACCTGACGACCCCACGTTCAAGGGGAGCGGAACCGAGGTCTACGACGGTGCGACGTACACCGGCACCGATGGTTCAATCTGCTTCCGCCGGGTGATAGTGCGACACACGGCGAACCTCGGCGAGGTCGCGCCAAAGGAGATCATCAGCTCCTATGGCCGAAAGGTTCCATAAATGGCGGACGAAGATCGAAAGCATGAACTAGCTTGCCTCGCCGCAACGACGGCGGTGCTCGACGGCGCCAAGCGATTGCTCGGACGGAAAGTTGTCTCGTCTGTCCGCCTCGAAGGCGCCAAGCCCGAGACAGAAATCGTTGTCCAGTGGCGATGGGACTACGAACAAGAGCCACACGAGCAACGCTTCAAGTTTTGGTCTGCCGACTTTGCCGAGTCGGACGGAACCCCAGGTCGCCCGGACGAAGTTGCTGCCGTCATCCTCGCAAACGTCGAAGCAGAGCAGTAGAACGAGCGGAACTCAGCCCGAGTCGCGGCGACCTCAGGCGCGCATAGCAGCCAGCGCCAAATACAGCTCCCGCGCCGAGCGGGCTCCCATCTCGAGGCGGTCCAAGCCGAAGCTCTCGTTCGGGGCGTGGAGGGCGTCCTCGGGCAGCATGAAGCCGCTCAGGATCGTCGGGATCCGGCGCTCCGCGAACGCCGCCAGGATCGGGATCGAGCCGCCGCTCCGCACGAGCGCCGGCTTCACGCCCGTCGCGCGCTCGATCGCGTCGGAGCCGAGCTGGATGGCGGGCAACGTAGGATCGAAGAGAGCGGGGTCGGATCCGTGCATGCGGATGTCCACGTCGGCGCCTTCGGGCACCGCCTCGCGGAGCAGGCGCTCGAGCACCGGCGCCATCTCGGAATACTCCTGCCCGGGCGCCAGCCGCATGGACAGCTTCGCGCGAGCGGTCGCCGGCACGATCGTGCGTTCCTGCTCCGCCTCGCCGCCCTCGATGCCGTTCACGTCGATCGACGGGCCCGCCCACGTGCGCGCGTAGAAGTCGGCGACGGCGTGAGGACCGAGCGGCCGTCCACCGGACTCGGCGATCGCGGCGGCCGCATCGGGCAGCGAACGCCATCCAGCGAGCTCTTCGGGACTCGGCGAAGCCACTCCCTCCTGCAGCTCTTCGCGCAGCACCCCGTCCGGCCCCGGCAGCACGACCGAGAGCACCTCGTGCAGCACATGGACCGCGTTCAGAACCGCCCCGCCGTAGAGCCCCGAATGGAGGTCGGCGCTGGCCACCCGCACGTCGATGGCCACGGCCACCATCCCGCGCACTGCAACCGTTATGGCCGGCGTGCGCGCATCGAGCATGCCGGAGTCGAACACAATGGCGGCGTCCGCGCCGCGCTCGTCGCGCGCGATCCAGCGCATCACCTCGCGGCTGCCGACCTCCTCCTCGCCCTCGGCCAGCACGCGCACGTTCACCGGCAGCTCGCCCGCGCGCGCCATGTCAGCGGCCACGTGCAGCAGCGGCAGGAAGTTGCCCTTGTCGTCCACGGCGCCGCGCGCGTAGACCTTGCCATCGCGCATATCGGCATCGAACGGACCGGACTCCCACAGCTCGAGCGGTCCGACTCCCTGCACGTCGTAGTGCCCGTAGATCAGGATGGTCGGCGCCGACTCAGGGTCAGTCGACGCGCGCAGCTCGCCCACGGCGAGCGGATTGCCGTCGGTCTCCACGAGCTCGGCCGACCCACCGGCCGCCGCGATGCGGTCGACCACCCACTGTCCGGCCGCGCGAATTGCGTCCGCGTCGCCGCCGCCGGAGGACACCGACGGGATCCGGAGCCAGTCGATCAGCTCGTCTACGAGGGCGGGCACGGCCCCGAAAACTAACCGCCCTTGACCTCCTGGACCGTGTTGCCCCCGTCGATCACGATCGACTGGCCGGTCACGTAGCTGGCCGCGTCGGACGCGAGCCAGGCGATCAGCTCGCCGACCTCGTCGGGCGTGCCGGCCCGGCCGAGCGGCGTGTGCTGGCCTGCACGCCGCTCCATCGGCGAAAGCGACGCTGTTGCGATCCAGCCTGGGGCGACGGAGTTCACGGTGATGCCCGACGGCCCGAGGTCGACCGCGAGCGCGCGCGTCAGCCCATCCACCCCAGCTTTGGCAGCGCTGTACGGCGCCTGCGCCGGATAGCTCACGTGCGACCCGGTCACCGAGCTCACGTTCACGATCCGGCCGTAGCGGCGCTGCACCATCCCAGGCGTCACGCCGCGCGTCACGTAATAGGTGGTGAGAAGCGTGATCGCGAGCTCGCGCTCGAACGCGCCCTCGCCAAGCTCGGTGAACGGCTTGGACTTCATCTCCTCGTTCACCGTGGTCATGCCCGCGTTGTTCACCAGCACGTCGATCTCGCCGAGGCGGCGCTCCACGTCGTTCAGCATCTGATCGACCGCGTCGGGGTACCGCAGGTCGCACACGAAGCCGGCCGCCGCATCGCCGACCTCCAGCGCGCGCTCGTGGATGCGCTCCGTCGTCGAGACGATCGCGACGCGCGCGCCCCGCTCCGCGAGGATGCGGGCAGTGGCGAAGCCGATTCCCTCAGGACTGCCCGCGCCGGTGACGAGCGCCACCCGCTGGTCCAGCCGTATCCGGTCGCTCACGCCGCCAGTGTCTCAGCCGCGGCGGCGAATGCTTCAGTATGGGCGTCCACGTCGGCTTCCGTCGTCGCCGGACACATCAGCGCCATGTTGTGGAAGGGCGTGATCAGCACGCCGCGATTCATGAGGAAGACGTGCATGAACGCGTCGAGCTCCGGGTCCGACGCGGCCGCCGCCTCGCCGCCGTTGCGCGGCGGCTCGGGGCGGTAGCGGTATTCGGCGCGCGCTCCCAGTCGCACCACGTGCCAGGGCAGCGAGTACGTTGCGATCACGTCGTTGACGCCCGCCGCGAAGCGCTCCGCAAGCGCGGTCATGCGCTCGAACGCCTCCTCGGTGAGCACGTGCTCGAGCGTCGCGCGCGCCGCCGCGAGCGACAGCGCGTTGCCGGCGAGCGTGCCGCCGACACCGCCGACATCCTCGAGGTCGACGCCCGGCAGCGTGAGCAGCCGCTGCTCGAGCTCCTCGCTCATCCCGTAGGCGGCCACGGGCACGCCGCCGCCGATTGCCTTGCCGACCGTGAGCAGGTCGGGCTCGAGCCCATGCGCCGCGGTGTAGCCGCCAGGCCCCGCGCTCATCGTGTGCGTCTCGTCGATCAAGAGCAGCGTGCCGGCGTCGCGCGTGAGCTGCCGCAACGCGTCGTGAAAGCCCGGCTCAGGAAGGACGATGCCGATGTTCGTGAGTGCGGGCTCGGCCAGAACGCACGCGATCTCGCCGCCGTCCAGCGCGCGCTCGAGCGCCTCGGGGTCGTTCCACTCGACCACCTCGCTGGTCAGCACTGGGTCGACAGCCGGACCCACGTTCCCGTGCCGCGAGCGCGGCCGTCCACGCTCGTCCAGCGAGATGAACGTCTCGTCGACGGTGCCGTGGTAGCAGTAGTTGAACACGAGCACCTTGGGCCGTGCCGTGATCGCGCGCGCCATGCGGAGCACCCAGCGGTTCGCGTCGGTGGCGGTGAGCGCGAACTGCCAGCGCGGCAGGCCGAAGCGCCGTCGCAGCTCCTCGCCCACCCAGGCGGCGTCCTCGGTCGGCAGCATCGCGGTCACGCCGCGGCGCGCGCGGGCCGAGACCACCTCGGCCACCGCCTCTGGGGCATGGCCGGCCATCGCGCCCGTGTCGCCGAGGCACAGGTCCACGTACTCGCGCCCGTCGGCATCGGTGATGCGTGCGCCGCGGGCTTCCTCGAAGAACAGCGGGAAGCCGCCCGCCCACATCGTCATCCAGCTCATCGGCACGCCGGCAACGAGCGACCGCTTCGAGCGCTCGAAGAGCTCGCGCGAGCGCGGGTGATCCGCCGCGAAGCGCTCACGCTCGGCGGCGAGCAGCTGCGCGAGCCTCCCGCGGTCCATTCCGGGAAGCTAACCGAGAGGTGCAGCGCCCGCCGTACAAGACGGCGGGCGCCAGTTGTCCTAGCCGACCGGTTCCATCGCGCCGACCTCGCGTCTTCCCGGCGTGACGAACAGGTAGACGTACGTGAGCGCCGCGAGCGTGGCGCCGACGAGCGGACCGGCCACGTAGACGAGCAGGAACTTGCCGGCGCCGCCGAAGTCGCTCGCCACGAGAGCCGGGCCGAATGCACGCGCCGGGTTGAAGCCCGCGCCGGTGAGCGAGCCGAAGATCATCACGAGGAAGCCAAGCGTTCCGCCGATCACGAAGCCCGACCAGTCCTTGAGCCCCGCCGGGTTCACGGCGACGCCGACGATCGCCCACATCAGGAAGAACGTGCCGATCAGCTCGCAGACGAACCCGAGCCCCGCCTTGCCGTCCAGCAGGTTGGAGACCCCGACCGCGCCCCAGTTCACGTCGCGCCCCTCATTCAGCAGAAGCGCCTTCGTGAGAAGCGCGCCGAGCGTGCCGCCCGCCAGCTGCATCGCCCAGTACACGACCGCGTCGGCCGGCTTGATCTGCCGGATGGCCGCCATGGCGAGTGTGACCGCCGGGTTGAAGTGCGCGCCCGAGATCACCGCGAGCGTCTGGATCAGCATGAAGAGGACGAAGATGTGGACCAGTCCGACCACCGACCAGTCGATGAACGGTTGTGTCGCCGCGCCGGGCGTGGGCGGGGTCACGAACAGCGACACGACCGCGGTGATGAAGAACACGAGCGCGAAGGTGCCGATGAACTCGCCTATGTATGCGGCTACGCCGCGTTCCTCCATGGGGCTTCCTCCTGGTCCAGGTCGACGATGCGCGGCAGATTATTTGCGCCGCCGGTCGGCAAGCGCGCGCCGGCGCTAGCGCGTATCGATCATGAGCGGCCGTCCGGCGTTGCCCTGCTCGTCCACCGCGCGCACCGCTATGTAGCGCGCGTGCGCGGCCGGCAGCGTGAGCGTCTGCAGCGTTCCGGCCTCCGCCGGCTCCGGCGCCCCGTCCACCTTCTGCGCCGAGCCGAAGCTCGCCTCGTCCACCGGCTTCGACGACTGCACGACCTCGTAGCGCGCCGCCTTGCCACAGAGCAGGTCGTCACCGGGCGCGCGGAAGCGCACCGCGCTCGAGCCGGACTTCGACCCGTCGTAGGGACGGCCCGGCACGACCGCGTCGCGGTTGAAGTCACCCGAGCTCGCGTTGTCGTGGTGGAAGCGCGGCCACGAGCCGGGCGAGCACGACGGCGCGTCCACGCCCCACGCGAACACGCCGCCCGCGCGCGTCTCGTTGACGACGACCTTGTGCGCTCCGTCGCTCGTGTCGAGCGTGCCGAACGAGCCGATCAACGGGTTCGCCACGGTCCAGTCCGAGTTCAGCTTCGGCCAGCGGCTGTTCACCGGCTGCCCGGCGAAGTCGTACGCCTGCACGTCCTCGTACGCGCTCGCCGACACCGACTCCTCACCGGGCATGCCGTCGATGTCCGCGATCGACGGCCCTGTGAGGAACTGCAGGTCGTTCGTGTGACCCGGCCAGCCCGGCTGGAACTGCCCGGTGGCGGGGTTCCAAGCGCCCACGTAGTCCTGCCCGCCCTGGTACTCCGGCGCAGCGATGTCGAGCGTCCGCATCAGGCCGATGGCCGGCGCGAGGAACGACGCGCTCGAGCCGTCGAGCTTGCCGAACGCCGACATGCCGAGCCCGGGCACGATCGGCCGATCCGTCTCGTCGACGCCCTGGCCGGTGTCGCTCAGCGCGATCGGCTTGCCGTCGGGACCGTTCCCGTAGCACGAGGTGCCGTCCCCGTTGAGGATGTAGGCAGGCCCGCCGTCAGGGATCACGCCGACCTTCGTGCCTGAGCCGCCGCTCGGGCAGTTCACCGGCCCCGTCGACGGCGGCCCGGTGATGCCCTCGCCGACGACGGGCAGGATCTCCTTCTGGAGCAGCGCGACCTTGAACGGCCAGCCGTCGACGAAGGCGTCGCCCACGGTCTGCGCGTTGCCGTCGGGGTCGCCGGTGGGCTTGATTGCGTAGATGCGGCTGTTCGCCGGCCCGAGGACGGTCGCGAGCGCGCCGTAGGAGGCGGCGTTGAACTCGGACACGTTCGGCCCGCCATCGCCGGCGCCGTCGTACTCCTCGTTGGTGCCGACCACGATTTCGGGCCGGTGGTCCGCGTTCAGATCCGCCAGGGCCGGCGTGTCGACGATCGCGCCCTGGTTGAGCGCCGGCCCTGCGCTCGACTTGAAGTGCACGACGTGCGAACGCGGGTCGACCGAGTCGACCTTCGCGGGGTCCACCACGAGCACCGGGAAGCCCTTCACTTGCGAGCCGTCGGCGTGCCACGCGTACATGTGACGGTCCATGCCGGCCTGCACGACCTCGAGCTTGCCGTCGCCGTCGAGGTCCGCGAGCACCGGCGACGCGATGAAGCCGTGCTGCGTGCGGTGGCGCTGCGACTCGTCGGGGTTTTGCGCGTCGTAGCGCTCGGGCGCAAACGGCGAGAGCGGCTTGCCCGACCAGTCCGGGTTCGCCTCGCGCTTCCAGACGAGTCCCTTCGCGCTCCAGACGTACACCTTCCCGCCCATGTCCGAGCCGACGATCTCGGGTGAGCCGTCGCCGTTCAGGTCGGAGACCGCGACCGAAGAGAGCATCGCCGTGCGCGACGCCGACGTGGACACGTCGCCGGATGTGAACGCCCGCTCGCCGGTGTGTAGCGGCAGCGCGTCGGTGAGCACCGGGAAGCCGGGCAGCTCGCTGCCGTCGCGCCGCATCGCATGTACGCGTCCGTCCGAGCTTCCGAACACGAGCTCGTTGCGGTTGTCGCCGTCGAGGTCGGCGAACAGCGGCGACGACGCACCGTCGCCCGTGAGCTGGCGCGGGAAGCCGGGCAGCAGGTCGGAGTCGCGGTGTAGGTACATGTTGCGGCGGTCGTCGCCGGTGAGCTTCGTGCCGCCCTGCTCGCTCGTGACTACGACCTTCACCGTGAAGCCGTACGCGTCGTTGGACGGACGCCCGTTCGAGGTCTGCGGCGTGGTGCCGGGCTCGCGGCCCTGGAAGTCGCCGGCATTCGCGGGGAAGCGGCCCTTCAAGTCCGCCACGTCGATCTTGGCGAGCACGCCCTTGAAGCTCGCGGTGTGCGTAGAGTCGCCGCAGTAGCCGCCGCCGACCGGCTTGAAGTCGCCGTCGGGGGCGGTGCCGTCGTTCGGGTACGAGCCGGGCGCGACGTACACCTGGCAGCGGTACGAGTTCCCGCGCGCGCCCACGAAGCCGGTCACGGGCGTGCTCGCCGTGCGCGGATCGATCTGCGCGTACCACTCGGGCGAGTACAGCTCCGCCTCAGGCGGGAGCTTCACCGTGGCGTCGAACACACCGACGCTCTTCGCGGCGTTGATGCGCCCGTAGCCGTAGTACGGGTCGGGTCCCTTGCGGGCGGTGTAGCGCCGCGATCCGGGCAATGGCAGCACCGCCTGGTGCTGCGGCAGGCGCGGCGCGAAGTTGGGATCCGTGCAGAACGGCGCGCCGCCGCCCGCCGGCGACGAGCACGACGGCTCCGGTTGCGCGGTGAACGCCACGTCGTCAGAACGCATGGCCATCAGCTGACGCACCTCGTTCGCCGAGATCACGCACGAGTCACCGTTCACGCGCTTGCAGTCCGGATTCGTGCCGAGCCGCCCCTTGTCGTGGGCGTCGAGCGCCGCGCTGTAGATGAGCCCGGCGATGCCGGCGCCGCGGCCGGTCGCCTCCGACGAGCAGCTCGTGCTCGGGATCGACACCGTGATCTTCGACGAAAAGTTGGTGCAGCCGTTGAACTGGAGATATGAGCGCGGTTGCGCAGTGAAGGTGTCGTCGTACTTCCGCACGGAGTTGACGACGATCACGTGCGGATAGGTCGACGGCCAGTTGTGGTGCTGGGCGGACTCGTCCGCGGCGGAGGCGATCACCGCCACGCCGTGGTCGTACGCGTATTCCACCGCGTCGCGCGCGAGCTTGCTGTTGTTGAGCGTGCCGAGCGCCTCCTGCACGACCAGCATGTTGTTGTCGACCGCGTAGAGCACCGCCTGCGCGAAGTCGTTCGAGTCGGCGATGAAGGAGTCGCCTACGCGCAGCGGCACCGACATGCAGTTCGGGCAGGTGCCGAGGTCGTCGCCGTTGTCGGCCTCCGCGGTCGAGTCGCGGAGCTCACCCGTGCCGTGGCCGTACTGCACGTCGTCGAACGGGTCGTTGTCGTTGTCGAGGAAGTCCCAGCCCGCGATGTCGTCGGTGAAGCCGTTGCGGTCCTGGTCCCTGCCGTCGCTAAAGGCGATCAGTACGTCCTGCGGGTCGAGCAGATCGCCCGGGCCCTGCCCACGCGGCTGGCCCTTCGCCGCCCGCGCGGCGGGATCGCGTTCCACGCGCGAGTCGCAGGCGTAGTCCGTCACGTTGAACACGCCGTCGCCGCTCGCGTCGTAGGCCGACTTGTAGGAGGAGCAGTCAGCGCCCTCCTCGAGCGGCGTGGTGCGGTCGTGGTTCGGCACCGGCAGCTCGCCCTTGTTGAGACGGATCTTGTGGCGGAGGTCGAGCATGGCCCCGCGGTCGTTCCACTTCACACCGGAGTCGAGCTCGCCGATCACGACGTCCGGCCGGCCGGTTGTGTGCTGCCAAGCCGTGTCCACGGACGGGTCCTTGTCCACGATGTGCGCGCCGCGCACGCCGTTCAGCTCGGTCGGATCCGAGTTCACCGCGAGGTTGCCCGGCTCGGACGTCGCGGCGTACTTCCACTCCGTGCCGCTGTCGAGGTCGTTCGGCACCTGTCCCGGTGCCGTGTGCGACGGATATGGAAAGGCCGCCAGGGCGGACGGCGTGTACGCCGCCAGCGCCAGCAGACCGCACGCCAGGACTCCCGCAACCCTGCGCAACAGCTACCCCCTGCTCAGTTCCCCCTGCCCCTTGCGCGGGACAAGGTAGAGCGTGGCGCCCGCGCGTGCGCCGGTTTACACGCCGCTCGCGCCGCGGCGCACGAGGCCCGGCGCGAAGGTCTTGAGCGCGGGGATCAGCGCGTAGCCGCGCGGCACGATCACCTCGGGTTTCCCGCCCGGCCCCGCCTTGAAGATCGCCTCCGCGGCCTTCTCGGGCTTCGAAACGATCCAGCGCGGTTTGATGTCCTTCTGCGGGAAGCCCTCAGTGACGATGAAGCCGGGCAGCACCATCCCCACGTGAACATTGTTCGGCTTCTCCTCGAGGTGGAGCGCGTCGGTCCAGGACGCCAGCGCTGCCTTCGCCGCCGAGTACGCGCCGCTCTTCGGCCGCGAAGCCCGGGCGGCGACCGACGACACGTTCACGATCGCACTCGGCGCCGACGCACGCAGCACGGGAAGCAGCGCCTCCGTGAGCCGGACGACGGCGTCGAAGTTCAACTCCATCGTGCGGCGCACGTTCTCCCAGCCGCCCTTCTCGTCGTCGCCGAACGCGGCGCGCCAGGCGCCGCCGGCGTTGTTTACGAGCAGATCCAGCTGCCCGCCGAACTCGCGGTCCACCGCCTCGCGCACGTGTGCGGGCGCGTCGCCATCGGTGAGGTCGAGCGAGAGCGGGATCACGGCGTCGCCTAGCTCCGCTTTCAGCTGGTCGAGGCGTTCGGCGCGCCGCGCGACCGCGATCAGGCGGTAGCCGCGCTGCGCGAGCAACCGCGCGGTCGCCTCGCCGATCCCGCTCGACGCGCCGGTGACGATCGCGTTCTTCACGCCGCCAGTCTGTCAACCAGCGCGGTCATCTCGCGTGCCATCCGCGAGCGCGGCACGACGAGTTCGAAGCCCGCCTCTTCGGCGCGCCGCCGCGTGTCCTGGTCCACGTGCGAGTAGAAGCCGAGTCGCGGCGCGCCGTCCGGCGCGCGGGCGGCCGAGCCGTCGAACTCCGGCGCGTTCAAGTCGACCACGAGCACATCCGCCTCGGCGGCGCTTGCGTCCTCCGGCCGGTCGAACCGCGCGACCTCGTGCCCCGCCGCACGCAGCCCGCCTTCGAGCTTCGATCCGAAGAGCAGGTCCGGACAAAGCAGCGCGACGCGCGCCATCGTCACTGCGAGCGCCGGCGCGCGAACTCTCGGCGGACCGACTCGGGCCGGCCCCACCCCTGCGTGATCTCGACGCGGCCGGAGCGTGCGTCGCGCGCGGCCAGCTCGCCCTCGATGCCCTGCTCGTCGAGCAGCGCGAGCGTGCCCCTCACCGTCTCGGCCGGCGCGGCGTGGCCGAACTCGTGCGCCACCGGGAGCCGCCAGTGCCAGTCGTGCTTCGAGTACGGCTGGGCGTTGATCTGAACGAGGATGGTGGCCGCCTCGATGTAGCGGTCCTCGTCGAAGATCCGCAGGTCGCAGACGAGGTTCGTCCAGTCAGGCGGCAGCGAGTCGACAATCTGCTGGAAGTCGTCGGCAAGCGCCACGCGGGGCAGACTAGCGGCCCTCCCTAGAATCGGCTCCGTGACCGTCGCAACCGAATATGAGCTGCTCCGCGGCAGCGCGGGCCTCGTCGACCGCCCGGAGCGCGGCAAGCTGCTCCTGACCGGCGCGGAGGCAGCCGAGTTCCTCCAGGGCCAGCTGACGAACGACATCGAATCGCTCGCGCCCGGCACCGGCTGCTACGCCGCCCTTCTCACCCACAAGGGCAAGCTGCTCGCTGACATGCGCGTGCTGCGCGGCGAGGACTGGATCCTGATCGACTCCGAGGCGGCGGCGATGCCGGCGGTCGCGAAGAACGTGCGCATGTACTCGATCGGGCGCGACGTCCAGGCCCGCGACGTAAGCACCGAGCGCGCGATCCTCTCGCTCATCGGACCCACCTCGCGCGACGCGCTCGACGTCGCGCCGCCGGACGCGGAGCACTCGTTCGTGGAGGGTGAGCACGGGCTTTACGTGACCACCGATCTCGGCGTGGACGTGATCTGCGACGCGGCCGACGCCGACGGAGTGCGCGCGGCGCTCGGGATCGACGAGGTGTCACCCGACGCGGCCGAGCTGCTTCGCGTGGAGTCCGGGCGGCCCCGGCTGGGGGTCGACATGGACGGCGACACCATCCCGCAGGAAGCGGGGCTGAACGAGCGCGCGGTGAGCTTCACGAAGGGCTGCTACGTGGGCCAGGAGACCGTTGCTCGGCTGCACTACAAGGGCAAGCCGAACCGTCACCTGCGGGGCCTTCGGTTGTCGGCACCGGCGTCCCATGGCGATCCGATCGTTCTCGGCGACCGCGAGGTCGGGCGTATCGGCTCGGTAGCCGACTCGCCGAGGCTCGGCCCCATCGCGCTCGCGATCGTGCGCCGGGAGGCGTCGCCGGGCGACACGGTGCTGGTCGGCGAGGGCCGTGCGGCGGCCGAGCTGGCCGAGCTTCCCTTCACCGCGGGCTGACGTTAACCCCGCAAGCTCGGTGATCCGTCCGCGGCAACCGGGCGCACAAGCTGGTATCGCACGCCTCCAGCGTGGGTAGTATGGGCCGCAAGTCGTCGGAAGATCCCGGGCCAGGCGGAGGAGCCATGACGACGCTCACGCAGTCTCAGGTGAATAGGAAGCTTGCAGAGCTCGATTTGCTCGCGCAGGAGGCTTGGCTCGACTACCGCGACGGTCTGCGTGAGCTGGATGGGCGCGAATACGAAGACGCCGAGGACCAGTCGTGGCTACGACTCCAAGAGAGGCTCCAGGAGCTCGACAGGGAGCGCCAGCTGCTCGTGGCAAGCTGAGCGCGGACAGCCCTCTGCTGGGCGGTCCGCTCGCCCACGACCCGCGCGAAGACGTATACGAGTTACCGCAGCCGCCGGCACCCGAGCGCGAGCCGGGCACCGACCTGCGACAGCTCCGCCGGCTGCTGCCCGCGACGGAGCCGAGCCGCGCCGTCGACGACTGGGGACGCAGCGAGCGCATCGTCTCGCTCATGGAGCCGGTGCTCGACTTCTATTACGACTACTGGTTCCGGGTTGAGGTCGAGGGAATCGAGAACGTGCCGGCCGAGGGCGGCGCGCTGCTCGTGTCGAACCACTCTGGCGCCCTGCCTCCCGACGCGCCGATGATCATATGGGCGATCCGGCGCGAGCATCCGGCGCCGCGGCCCGTCTACATGCTCGGCGAGCACTGGTTCAAGGGCTATCCGGGCGTGGGCATGCTCGCGAACAAGATCGGCCTGGTCGCGGCGCACCCCGCGAACGCGCAGCGGCTCCTGCGCGACGAGGGCCGGCTCGTCCTCGTGTTCCCGGAGGGCCAGAAGGGGTCGCGAAAGCTGTACTGGCAGCGGTACCGGCTGCGCCGCTTCGGCCGCGGTGGCTACGTGAAGACCGCGCTCCGGTCGGGCGTGCCGATCGTGCCGATCGCCGTGATCGGAGCCGAGGAGGCGATGCCGATCTTCGCCCACGTGCCGCTGTTGCAGCGGCTCACCGGGCTCATCTACTTCCCGGTCAACCACGCGTTCCCGCACTTCGGCCTGGCCGCGGCTGGGATGTACCTGCCGGCCAAGTTCAAGATCCGGTTCCTCTCGCCCATCTCGCTCGACGACTACGGCCCCGAGGACGCCGACGACTTGCAGCTCGTGCAGTCGCTCTCCGAGCACGTCCGCGCGTGCATCCAGCGCGAGGTCGATGCGCTGGTAGCTGCGCGAAAGTCCGTGTGGTTCGGTTAGATTCCTCGCCGAGGGGATGAGGATGCGAGCCACGGAGCGGTTCAGCAGGGGCACACGCGTCGCGGTCGCGGCGTCCGCCGTTGCGGTGTTTGCGGCGGGCTGCGGCGGCGGCAGCGACTTCCAGAACAAGCCGCGCCCGGCGGTTCCCGTTCAGCTGACCGGCGTGATCACGCGGGACAAGGTGACCGTCTCGCCCGACAGCGTCGGTGCCGGCCCCGTGATCATCGTCGTGTCGAACCAGACGCCTGAGAAGCACACGCTCACGCTCGACGGCGGCGGCGGAACTCAGCAGGTCCGGGTCGGTCCCATTGCGCCGACGGAAACCGGCCGCATCACTGGCGACCTCGCCCCCGGCAGCTACCAGGTGAAAGCCGGCACCGAGCAGGCCCAGGTGCGCGAGATCGCCCCGGCGACGCTGCACATCGGCAAGGCGCGCAAGAGCTCGAGCGACACGCTGCTGCTGCCTTAGGCGCTTGCGCCCTCGGCGGTCCATTTCTTCCATCGAAAGAGCAGTCAGGAGATCGCGATGGAGCATGTGGTCCTATGCGGACCATTTCTTCCATCGCGAGTGCCGAGGAGCGGACGCGATGGA
>DASVXS010000136.1:0-4912 GCA_036392575.1 Thermoleophilaceae bacterium
CTCGGCGCGCTCGTGCACCACATCATGCGCACGTGCAGCGGTGGGGTTCTCGAGGCGGTCGACAAGCTCGGTCTCTCGCTCTCGCAGCTCAAGGCACTCACAACGCTGACCGGCTCGGAGTCGCTCGAGATGTCGCTGAAAGAGATCGGCGACGCGCTCGGCCTCTCCCTCCCCGCGGTCAGCAGGGCGGTCGACGGGCTGGTCCAGCGTGATCTCGTCACGCGCACCGAGGACCCGCTCGACAGGCGCAGCAAGCGCGTCGCCGCCACGGCCACGGGCCGGGCGCTGCTCGACGAGCTCACCACGCTCCGCCTTGTGGACCTCGAGCAGTTCGTCGAGACGCTGACCCCCGAGCAGCGCGAGCTCCTGGCGAACGCCGTCACGGCGATCACGGCTCGCGACGACATCAAGACTCTCCCCCCTCGGAAGGACTGACCTAATGCCAGAACGGATTCGGCTGACGGAGGACAACCGCAAGTGGTGGACGCTCGCGGCCATGTGCTTCGCGCTCTTCATGGTCATGCTCGACAACACGGTCGTGAACGTCGCGCTGCCGTCGATCCAGAAGGATCTGGGCGCGTCGATCACGTCGCTCGAGTGGACCGTCAACGCGTACACGCTCACCTTCGCGGTCCTCCTCGTGACAGGCGGTCGCCTCGGCGACATCTTCGGCCGCAGGCGCATGTTCCTGTTCGGCGTCGTGCTGTTCGCGCTGTCGAGCGCTGCGATCGGATTCGCGCCCACCGACACGCTGCTCGTCGCCGGCCGCGCGATTCAGGGCATCGGTGCCGCGTTCATGATGCCGGGCACCCTCTCGATCATCTCCAACACCTTCCCGCCCGAGGAGCGCGGCCGTGCGATCGGCACGTGGGCCGGCGTCTCGGCGCTCGCGCTCGCGGTCGGCCCGGTCGTTGGCGGCGCACTCACCGAATACGTGTCCTGGCGGGCGATCTTCTTCCTGAACCTGCCCGTGGCGGTCGGCGCGGTCGCGGTCACGCTGTTCGCTGCGCGCGAGTCGCGCGACAACACGATCGAGCGCAAGGTCGACATCCCCGGCATCGCCGCGCTATCGGTGTCCCTCACCGCGCTCGTGCTCGCGCTTGTCGAGGGCAACGGCTGGGGCTGGACCTCGGGTCGCATCATCGCGCTGTTCACCGTCGCCGCCGTCGGCTTCATCGCCTTCGCGCTGACCGAAATGCGCGTGCGCGTCCCGATGGTGCAGTTCGCGTTCTTCAAGTCGCGCTCGTTCGTTGGCGCGAACGTGGTCGCGTTCATCGTCTCGTTCGCGATGCTGGCGATGTTCTTCTTCATCGCCCTCTACATGCAGAACATCCTGGGCTACAGCCCGCTCGAGGCCGGCGTGCGCTTCCTGCCCTCCACGGCGATGATCATCATCGCGGCGCCGATCGCTGGCCGCTTGTCGGACCGGATCGGGCCGAAGCCCCTGATCGTCACCGGGCTGGGGCTCGCATCGTTCGCGCTCTACCTGCAATCGACGATCGACGTGAACACGGGCTACGGCCACCTGCTGCCCGCATTCATCATCATGGGTATCGGCATGGGCCTGACCATGTCGCCGATGTCGACCGCGGCGATGAACGCGGTCAGTGTCGACAAGGCGGGCGCAGCGTCGGGCATCCTCTCGATGAGCCGCATGGTGGGCGGCACCTTCGGCGTCGCTCTGATCGGCGCGCTGTTCGAATCGACCTCGCGCAACCGGCTCGCCGACTCGCTCGGCAAGCTCTCGCTGACGCCGGGCCAGCGCTCCTCGATCACCGATCAGATTGCGACCGGCACAGGTGGCCAGCCCAAGGGCGTGCCTGGCGCAGTCGCGACTCAGGTGCACGCCGCGTCGAACGACGCCTTCATCCATGCACTTTCGAGCTCCCTCACCGTGGCGACGTTCGTGGCCGCCTTCGGCGCGATCGCTGCGGCGGCGCTGATCGAGAGGAAGCGCCCCGCGCGCAGCCGCGAACAGGAGCTCAGGCAAAGCCCCGAGGCCGTGGCCGCCGAGGAATTGGCGGCCTGATCAGACCGGCCTACCTCCCCCACGGGGATCGCTAGATGTCGATTCCGAGTCGGCGTGTCCGCAGGGGCGAGCGCCGAGGAGGAATCGGCATCTAGCTCCGGATCTAGGCTGCGCGGCGAGTGTTCGAGACGCCGCGCAGCCAGTCCGCTATCGACTGCGCGCTCGGCTCGATCACGGCATTCCCGGCACTGAGCGCGCGGCGCACGTGGCCGTCGGCACCGCCGTGCAGGCTCACGTAGGCGTCCATGCCGTCGTGCATCGTCGAATCGTCGTCCGCGCCGAACGGCGGCACGAGGATCGTCACGTCGGCCGCCGAGTCGAGGTCCACCCCCGCGCGCGCCACCGCCGCGCTCACCTGCTCGAGCACGGCCTCCGGCTTGCCGTCGGCCTGCGTCGAGGCGAGCAGGTAGAGGCACGCGCAGAGTGGGCCCTGCCGGCCTGGCTCGACGCCGAATCGATCGTCGCCGCCCTGAGTGCCCTGCCCCCCGGCGAGCTGCCGTGGGGTGACGTCTACGCGCGACTCCCGGGCGCCCGGTAGCCCCCGGCGCCGCGCCTTCGCGGTTCGCCGGGCGGTACGCTTCCCCTCCTTTTCGACCAGGAGGACGTACCGACCAGATGGCGCAGATCGACGTGACGAATGTGACCGACGTGGGCACAGAGCCCGGGACGCTGCCCGCCACGATGGCCGCATGGGTCATCCGCCAGGAGCGCGAGGGCGAGCCGGTCGACGCCTTCCAGGTAGAGGAGATCGAGGTGCCGGAGCCTGGCGCCTTCGAGGTGATCGTGCGGGTCATGGCCGCTGGCGTGAACTACAACAACGTCTGGGCCGCGCTCGGCCAGCCGGTCTCCGTCTTCCGCTACCACCCCGAGGACGACCACCACATCGGCGGCTCCGACGCGTCCGGCATCGTCTGGAAGGTCGGCGCCGGCGTGACCCGCTGGAAGCCCGGCGACGAGGTGGTGATCCACTGCAACCAGGCGTCCTACGAGGATCCCGAGGTGCACGGGCTCGACCCCCTGGCGGCGCCGTCGCAGAAGATCTGGGGCTACGAGACCTCCTGGGGCTCGTTCGCTCAGTTCACCAAGGTGCAGGCTCAGCAGCTGCTGCCGAAGCCGAAGAACCTCACGTGGGAGGAGGCCGCGAGCTACGGCCTCACCTACTTCACCGCCTACCGCATGCTGATCGACCAATGCGAGATGCAGGCGGGCGACAAGGTGCTGATCTGGGGAGCCGCCGGCGGCCTCGGCGTGTTCGCCATCCAGCTCTGCAAGCTCACCGGCGCGCAGTGCGTGGGCGTGGTCTCCTCGAAGGAGAAGGGCGAGCTCGTGATGCAGCTCGGCGCTGACGGCTACATCGACCGCAACGAGTACAAGGGCATGATGCGCAGGGGCGGCGAGACGCCTGACGAGGAGAAGGCGCGCTTCAAGGAGTCGCGGCGCTTCGGGGCGGCGGTCAAGGAGATCCTCGGCGATGAGCCGAACATCGTTTTCGAACACGTCGGCCAGGCGACGTTCCCGACCTCCGTGCTCGTGGTGAAGCCGTTCGGCAAGGTCGTGATCTGCGCCGGCACGACCGGGTACAACCTCGACTTCGACGTGCGCTACCTCTGGATGCGGCAGAAGCAGATCATCGGCTCGCACTTCGCCAATGCGTGGGAGTGCAACAAGGCGAACGAGCTGATCGAGCAGGGCCACATCCGCCCTGTCCTGTGGCGCACAATGGGCTTCGACGGCGTCGCCGAGGCGCACCAGCTGATGAAGGAGAACAAGCACCTGGGCAAGATCGCGATCCTCGTCGGCGCCGAGAAGGAGGGCCTCGGGAAGACGGAGGAAGGGCCCGGTGCCATCTACGCGGAGGTGGGCGCGTGATCGCCGAGCCCGGCCAGCCGTTCGTCCGCATCGTCTGGGCGGTCAACCCGTTCCGGGGCGACAAGTTCCAGGCCTGGGGCGAGCCGTACGCCGAGCTGGCGCTCGACTTCGGCGCGACCGCGTGGGCGTTCGTGCGCTCGCGCGAGGACCCGCTCACCTTCGAGCAGTACGCGGCGTTCCCGACGAAGCTCGACTTCGAGCGCTACTGGTACTCGGAGGAGGCGGCGGCCCGCCGGGTGGAGGCCACGGGCCTGTTCCAGGTGCCAGTGCTGCCCGAGTGGTTCACGACCGTCGGCGCGGGCGCCGCGGTGACGGTCGAAGAGCTGCAGCGTCAGGAGTAGTTGCCGTGGAGCGGCTGGTCATCACATGGGTGATGAACACGGTCGCTCTCTTCGTGGCGGCGTGGATCCTGTCGGGCGTCACGTACGGCGACAAGTGGTGGACGCTGCTGATCGCGGGCCTCGTGTTCACGGTCGTGAACCGCTTCGTGAAACCGGTGCTGACCGTGCTCTCCATCCCGTTCATCGTGGTCACGCTCGGCATCTTCTACTTCCTGATCAACATCCTGATGCTGTACCTCACCGACTGGCTCGTGCCCGACTTCGAGATCCGCTCGTTTGGCGCGGGCGTGCTGGCGGCGATCATCGTCAGCCTCGTGAACTGGGTGCTGCACATCGTGTTCGGCGAGCCCGGCGAGCAGCGCTGGGGCCGCCGGGCGGCCCCGCGGTACTAGCTCGGGTCGGCGGCGTCCTTCAGCCGTGTGGCACTGAGAGGATCAGGAGCGGGAATTTCTTCCACCCCTGCCGGTCTCGCCGCAGCGGTGGAGATTCTTCCCGCTATGCGGGAATTTCTTCCATCCCAACGTGCGGCCGGCCGTCGGGATGGAAGTTCTTCCCGCCTCGGGTGTTATGCGGTGGTGCATTTCTTCCATCTCTACGGCTTCCCGTCGAAGCGATGGAAGTTATGGACCGCATAGGACCCGTTTCTTCCATCGGAAGCGCCACGACGGGTCGA
>DASVXS010000137.1:0-10405 GCA_036392575.1 Thermoleophilaceae bacterium
TGGTCCCGGAGCTGGGCTGTCGCCTCGCGAGTGTTCTTGCCGAGGCGGGTGACCACGATCACCCCGCTCACCTGCTTGATCAGCGGGATCGCGTCCGAGACGACCGGCGTCGGCGGCGTGTCGATCACCACAAGGTCGTAGGCGAGCTCCGCCTCGCCGAGCAGCTTGCTCATCCGGCGCGAGGCGAGCAATCCGCCGGGGTTCGGCGCCGGCGGGCCGGCGAACACGATGTGCATGCTGGGCGTCGTCAGCGAGTCGCCGGAGCCGTTCCGCCCGCGGCCCCGCTCCCCGATATTGCTCTCGTGCACCACCTCAGCGAGGTCACAGCGGCCAGAGAGGACATCGGTCAAGCCCGCCTGCACCTCGAGGCCGCACCGTGCGGCGAAGCTCGAGTGGCGGAGGTCCGCCTCGATCAGGAGCACCCTGACCCCCACGTCCGCGCCGGCAGCCCCGATGTTCCACGCGACCGTGCTCTTGCCGTCGCCCTCGCCCGCGGAGGTCACGAGCACCGATCGCACCGGCCGGTCCCCGTTCGAGTAGCGCAGGTTCGCCTGGAGCATTCTGAACGGCTCCTTGTACAGCGGCGAGAGCCGCAGCCCGTCGCGCCGGAGCGCGGGGTTCTGCGGGATCGTCCCGATGATGGGGCGCTCGAAGATCGTCTCGACCTCCTTCGGATGCCGCACGCGCCGGTCGACCAACTCGAGCAGCACCGCGAGCACGATCCCGAGGATCAGCCCGATCGCGATGCCGGCCGCGAGGTTCCGGGCGCGGTTCGGCGAGCTCGGCGACGACGGCGGCTCCGCGCGCTGCACGAGCACGGCGTCGCCAGTCTGGAGCGCGGTCAGCGTGGCCAGGCTCCCGGCCCGGTCGCGGAGTTCCGACTCCCGCTGCTTGAGCGCCTTCAGATTGTCGGAGACGCTGCTCGCCCGCTGGCGCAGCTGGGTCAGCTGCCGGGACTCCGAGCGCGCCGCCCCCTGGCGCGCGGGCCCGGCGATCGCCGGGCGGCTCTGCCGGATCTGGCGTCGCAGCCCGGCGAGGCGGTTCTCCACCTTCGCGCGGCTCACCGCGACCTCGCGGATCTGGCGGTCGATGCGCGCCTGCGCGGTCCGCACGCGCCGCTGCTCGAGGTCGCGCCTGAATGCGATGTACTGCACGCTGTAGACGTTCGCGATCCGGGCCGCGAGCTGCGGGTCGGGGTCGGTCGCCTTAACCGAGAGGATGTTCGACTCGTTGCTCGCGTCGACCGCGATCTCGCCCGCCACGCGGTCGGCGGTGAGACCGTGATCGATGGCGCGAGCAGTACGCGCGGCGATCGCCTTCACCTCGGCCACTCCCACGTTGGTCGCGAACACCGTGTCGGGCGACTGGTTCGAGGACGACGAGTCGCCCGTCACGTTGCCCGCGAGGTTCTGCTCGAAGCCCTCGTCACGCAGCAGCACCTGAGCAGTGGCCGAGTACTGCTTCTCCTGTCCGCGCGTATAGAGCAGCGCGGCCGCTGGGACGAGCACCAGGCAGGCGATGATCACCCACAGGCGCCGCCAGAGCACGCCGAGGAAGCGGCCGAAGCTCATCCCTTCGACGGCGGGATATTCCCCGTTCATCAGTTCGCTCCCCGGCGCCGGAGAACCGCAGGGAGCGTGCGGATCAGCAGACGCGTGTCATTCCACAGCGACCAGTTGGTCACGTACAGGTAGTCGAGCTTGACCATCTCGGCGAACGGGATCGTGGTGCGGCCCAGCACCTGCCAGAGCCCGGTTATGCCGGGCGTCAGGTCGAGGCGCCGAAGCCCCCACTCGCTCACCTGGGCGTGATCGACCGACATCAGCGGCCGCGGTCCCACCAAGCTCATGTCTCCCTTGATCACGTTCCAGAGCTGGGGCAGCTCGTCGAGGCTCGTTCGCCGGAGCACCCGACCGACGCGGGTGATGCGCGGGTCGTCGTCCACCAGGACCCAGTCGGGATCCGAGCTGAGCGCGCGGAGCTCCTCCGTCCGCTCCTCCGCGTCGAGGCTCATCGTGCGGAACTTGTAGAGGCGGAAGGTGCGTCCGTTCCGTCCCACGCGCTCTTGCGCGAACAGTGCCGGCCCGGGCGACGTCAGGCGGACCGCCACGGCGATCACGGCCATCGGGACGAGCGCAAAGACGAGCGCCGTGGACGAGATCGCCAGGTCCATTCCCCGCTTCAGCATCCGCGACGAGCGGGCGAGCGCCGGCGGGTTGATGCCGAGCACGGTGATCCCCTCGACGTCGTCGATCTCGACCGACGGACCGAGCACATCCATCACGTCCGGTACGAGCGTCAGCCGCAGGCTTAGTCCGCGCGCGCGCCGAACGAGGTCCACGAGCGGCTCCTGCTCGAGCGTCGGCGCGACAACCACACGCTCCACACCCATCCGCTCGCACACGGACTCGAAATCGGGAATCTTCCCGAGGCACGGGATCTCGCCGGCCAGCCCGTCCCCGGCGACGCAGCCGTCGTCGAGATAGCCGACGGGAGCGAGGGCGTACTCCGGATGCGCGCGCATCTTGCGCATCAGCAACCGGGCGACCGGGCCGTCTCCCACCATCAGCACGCGTTCGGGCGGGTTCGCCCTTCGCGAGAGCTCGCGCGCGACGAAGCGTGCGAGCAGCACGCCGACGAACGCGAACCCGAAGAACGCTGCCCCCTCGACGAAGACGAGCTTGTCGACCGGCGTTGCCCGGTAGAACAGCCAAAGTCCTAGCGAACCCACCACGAGCGCGTGGAAGACCCACGGCACGTCGTCGACGGTGCAGTGGCTGACGCGCTTCTCGTCGCGCTCGTAGAGCCCGTAGACCTTGAACAGCAGAATCCAGAGCGGCAGCAGGAGCAGCCCCCAGGCGGCATCGCCGAGGCTGCGCTCCGGCCCGAACAACAGGACGCTGAGCAGGAGCGCTCCCGTTATGGCGAGCGCGTCGGCGGCGAGCAACATCCGGCGGAGCACGAACCCCGGGGGCGATGCACGGCGCGCGGCGGGTAGCGGCAGCGCGGCCGGCCGGCCATTCGAGGTCATCGGTTCCGTGACGCCGGCGGTCGCGGAAGAGCTCTCCGGCTGGACGCCCGATACGGTCGTGATCTCCTCCTGCGAGCTGGTCCCCGTTCGCGTAGTCCGGAACATCAACGCCCCTCCGCGACCGCCGCTTGCGCAAGCCAGGTACGCCGCGCCCCCTCCAGGCTTCCGGCGAGCGCGAACAGCGCGAACGTCATCGTGGTGTTGGAAAGCGGATCGTCGGTGGTGAGTCCCACTACGATCGCCAGCACCCAGAGGACGAGCACGACGGTGCCGAGGCGCTGCAGCGGCCAGCGGGCGCGCGCCAGCCGGATCGCCTCACCGACCATCGCGGCGAACAGCGCGATGTAGGCGAGCAGCAGCACGGGGCCGCCTTCCACGAGCACCCTCACTGCCAGGTTGTGCGCCTCGAAACCCGCGCTTGGCGGGGCGAGGAACTCCGTCCGGCGCGGATTCACGTACGGGGTCGTGCGCAATCCGAAGCCGACTACCGGGCTCTCCCGGTACTTCTCCAGCAGCTTCTCCCAGTTGCCGATGCGCCAGTCGAACGACTCGTACGTGGGTGCGGCGCGTACCCCGCTGGAAGAGACCACGCGGCCGCTCGAGCCGATCACGCGATCGTGGACCGCAGGCACCGCGAACACGAGAGCCGCGGCGCCGGCCGCCGCGGCGACCACGACCAGGCGGTGCCGTCGCCAGCCGAGCAGCAAGATGCCGAGGAGGAACATCACCCAGCCCTCGCGGCTGTAGGTCCCGACCAGCGCCACGAGGATGAGTGCGAGGCTCGGCAACCGGACCCGGCGGGGCAGCTGCGGTGTGGCGGCGATCAGCAGCAGGGCCGCCGTCGCGAGGTAGGCCGCGAACGCGTTCGGCCCGACGAACGTGCTGTCCACGCGACCGATGGTGAGCCCGGCCTCGGGCTTGAGTCCGTGGATCCATTGGGCGATCCCGATCACGGCCGGCGGAACCGCACTGAGCGCGACGATGGTGAACACGAGCTGCGTGCGGCGTGGGGTCGCGAACAGGTTCGCCGCGAGCAGATAGATCGCCACGAACGCCGAGAGCCGGATCAGCTCGGTGATCGGCTCGGTCCCGATCACGCCGCGGAGATCCTTGAGCGCCCAGGCGGCGGAGAACACGCTCAGGACGAGCACGAGCATGAGGACCGTCGTCCCGCGGGGCACGAACAGCCTTCGCGACGTGCTGAGCGCGACCAGGGCCATCGCAACGAGCAGCACCGCGACCACGCCGGCCGGATTGGCCGAGGTGAGCCCGTGGACGAACTGCTTGTCGCTGAAGGCGTCGAGAAGGGGTCGAGTGGCCAGGAAGACCCCGAGGAAAACGGCGGGGCGGACGAAGCCGAGGACGGCGAGAGTCGTGAACCCGAGCAGGCCGAGCGGGATCCTCATGTCGCCGGTCGCGGCCATCGCCACGCCGGCCACCGCGCTCGCGCCAACCACCAGCCCGAGCTGCCCCGAGAACGAGCTCAGCGCGCCCCGCTCATCCGGGCGCACCGAGCCTGTTGCGGGCAGGAGCCTCACCGCCACAAGAACGCCCTCGACGGCCTCGTTCATTCGGTAGCCGTGCTCTTCACGTCGGCGGCGTATCTACTGCTGTTCCTCCCGGCGACGGTCGCCGCCTACTGGCTCGTGCCAGCGCGCCTGCGAGTCGTCCTGCTGCTCGTGGCGAGCTACGTCTTCTACCTCAGCTGGAATCCGAAGTACGGGCTGCTGCTCGCGGCGAGCACCGTCGTGAACTTCACGCTCGCCAAGCGGCTGCCGTCAGCTCGTTCGCCGCGGGCGCTCCTGGCGCTGGGCGTGGCCTTCAACCTCGGCGTGCTCGCCTACTTCAAGTACGTCGGGCTCTTCTCGAAGTCCGCCGCGGACCTGATCGACTGGCTCGGTCTCGGCCGCACCGGGTCGTTCGACGGCCTCCACGTGCTGCTGCCGCTAGCGATCAGCTTCTTCACCTTCGAGATGATCAGCGTGCTCGTCGACGTCTACCGCGGCGACGTGCGAGTCGGCGGCTTCCTCACCTTCGCGGCGTACAAGGCCTTCTTTCCGAAGCTTGTCTCGGGCCCAATCACCCGCTACCGCGAGCTCGCGCCGCAGATCGAGAAGCCGCAGCCGCTCAGATTCGAGCGCTTCCAGTCCGGCGTGGCCCTGTTCGCGCTCGGACTCGCGAAGAAGCTCGTGCTGGCCGACAACGTGGCCGTCCTCGCGAACACGCTGTTCAACGACCCTGCCGCTGCCAACTCGGGCACCGCCGCGGTCGGGATCCTCGCGTTCGGCGTCCAGATCTACCTGGATTTCTCGGCGTACACCGACATGGCTCGCGGCGCCGCGCGCATGCTCGGCCTCGAGCTTCCGCGCAACTTCAACTTCCCCTATGCGGCCACGAGCCCGTCCGACTTCTGGCGGCGCTGGCACATGTCGCTGTCGCGCTGGCTGCGCGACTATCTCTACATCCCGCTCGGCGGCAATCGCCACGGCCGCCTCAACACCTATCGCAACCTCATGGCGACGATGGTGCTCGGCGGGCTCTGGCACGGCGCGGGCTGGCATTTCGCGCTCTGGGGAGCGATGCAAGGGGTATTCCTCTCGGTCGACCACGCGCTGCGCGGGCGCTTCCCGAGGCCGAGCCGCGCACTGACGCTCACCGCGCGCGGCGCCACCCTCGTCGCCGTCTTCGCGGCGTGGGTGTTCTTCCGCGCGCAGTCGCTCGGACAAGCCTTCGACGTGTTCGCCGCGCTCGGCCGACTCCCGTTCGACCTCGCGGCCCCGACCGCGCTCTACTCGTCGCCACCCGTCGGGATCGTGCTGGCGGCGCTGCTGGCGTTCGTGCTCGGGAGCGCGCCCGCGGCCCGCTTGTCGCCCCGCCTCCGGGCACTCGTGCTCCCCCGGCCGACGGTCCGCTTGGCGGCGCTCGCGTCGCTCACGGTCTGCTGCTGGACGCTCACCGACGTGCTCACCCGGTCCACCACCGTCCCGTTCATCTACTTCCGCTTTTGACTCGCGCTCGCACAGCTCTCACCTGCCTCGTCTACATCGTGCTGCTCGTGGCCGTCGCCGTCGGCATCGACCGGGCGATCTCCGACCGGCTGTTCGCCCACCCGAACGACTACGTGCCGGCCTACCGCTCGTTCCAGGAGTACGCCGTCGGCGTGAAGCTGCACGAGTTCGAGTCGCAGCACCGGCGCTTCAGCGGGCTGTTCCTCGGCAACTCGCGCACGATGTTCGGAGTCGACCCGCCAGTGGTCGATGCCGAGCTCGGAAGGAGGGGCGTCGACTTCAGCTCCTTCAACCTGGCGCTGCCGAGCGTGGACACCCGCTTCTGGCCGCCGTTCTTCGAGCGCTATTACGACGAGCCGCCGCCGCGCCAGCTCTTCCTCGGTCTGCTGCCGCGAGACCTCGACGCGAGCTTCTCGCTCGGCGCCCGCGAGGTCCAGGCGTTTCTGCACAGCGCCGGCTTCCAGAACCGCAACATGAGCGCGGTCTCGAGCTGGGCGGAGGAGTCGCTTGCCCGGCTGTTCGTCCTCCGCGGGCGGCTCGCCGACACGCGGCTCATCACGCTCTCCGATCTCCTGGAGCACAAGAAGCTCGACCTGAACGCGATCCACCTCGCCAACGACCGCGGCTGGGCGGAGCTGCCCCGGGGGACCATGCTCCCCAAGTCCGAACTGGCCGCCCAGGCCCAGAAGCTGGCGGTCCGGCACGGGAGCGCCCGCTTTGAGCTCGGCGCCGAGCAGCGTAAGAGCCTGGTGCTGCTCAACTCGTGGATCCGCAGCCGTGGCGGCTGCCTGACGCTCTTCACCACGCCGCTGCTGTTCGACGCGGAGCCATGGGGCACGATCGAGATGCGACGCGGCTTCCTGCGCGCGATGCGCCGCCTGGTGCGGGAGATCCCCGGGCTGCGCTTCGTCGACATCGGTGCGCGCGTTCAGGGCGGCTACGGAACGGCCGACTTCGCGGACGGCGACCACCTGGCGCCGGCCGGCGCGACGCGCTTCTCGCGTCAGCTCGCCGACGCCCTCCTGCCATCGATCACCGATCCCGGCTGCCAGCGGCCTGCGATCGTCGCGAGGCGCCCGTAGCGATGGACGATCTGGCAGCCACCGCTGTGCCGGCTCGCGAGGCGACGGCGCCGAGCACGCCGCGCTACCCCGGGCTGGCCGCGCTGCCAGACGGCAAGGTGCGCTCGGCCGCCGCCGACGCGGCCGTCTACACGGCCGGCGTGTACGGCGCGCAGCTCCTGCTCTTCGTCGCCGGCGTGGTGCAGAAGGGCCTGCTGGGCCCGACTGCGACCGGCTATTGGGCGCTGATGGCGACCTTCTACGCGTTCTTCAACATCGCCCCGCTCGGGGCGTTCGACGGCGCAGTCCGCCAGATCCCCTTCCATCGTGGCCGCGACGACCGCCGCGGCGCGGCGGCCCTCGCGGACACCGCCAGCTCTTTCACCGTCCTTGCCGTGACGGTCGCCAGCCTGCTCGTCTCGTCCGCCGCCGTTGCTTTCGGATCCTCGTGGCCGGCTGAGATCCGCTACGGACTGATCCTGCTTGCCTTCGGCGCGCCGTTGCGCTTCCTGATCGACTGCCACGAGAGCGTGCTTCAGGCGACCAAGCGCTTCGACGTCGTGTCGCTCGGCTTGATCTCGCGGGCGGTGATCGCGGTCACCCTGCAGACGCTGTTCGTCCTGTTGTGGGGTTACTGGGGCATGTTCGCGGGCGTAACGGCGATGGCCGTCGGCCAGCTTCTTCTGTGGAACCGAATGGGACTGACGAGCTGGTCGCGCCCGGCGTTTCGCCGGCGGATCGAGGGGAGGCGGCTGAAGGAGCTGATCGCGTTCGGCTTCCCGATGATGATCCACGCCCAGATCTGGCTGCTGTTCCTGGCAATCGACAATCTGATCGTCGCCCGCTTCCTTGACGTCACTCAGCTCGGTTACTACGCGCTCGCCGTCTCGGTGACCACGTACATCATGCTGTTGCCCAAGGGCATCGCCGGTGCACTTGCGCCACGGATGGCCGAGCGCTTCGGACGCACCGGAGATGTGAGCTCGATCCGCGACTACGCGACGGACGTCCAGCAACTGCTCGCGTACTTGCTCATTCCAGTTCTCGTGGCGGCAGCGTTCTTCCTCATGCCGGTGCTGATCCGGCACGCGCTGCCGGAGTTCATGCCCGCCATTCCGGTCGTGAGGATCACCGTGGCCGCGAGCTTCTTCATCTCGCTCACCAATATGCCGATCAAGGTGATGCTGACGAGCGGGCGCAACTGGCGTCTCGTGTCGCTCATGCTCGCCTGCCTGGCGTTCAACGGGCTGGCGAACTACCTCGCGGTGGCCGTGCTGGACCGGGGCCTCGAGGGTGCGGCGTTCGCCACCGCATTGAGCTACTTCGTGCTGTTCGTGGTCGTCAGCAGCTTCGCGCTTCGTGGACCGCTCGGCACGCGCGGCGTTACCGGCCACATCGCCGAGCTCGTGGTGGTTTTCGTCTACGTGAGCGCGGCGCTCTGGGGCATCGAATGGATCGTCGGGCCGGGCGGCGGCGGTCTGGGCTCGGATCTCCTGACCGGCACGGCCGAGTTCGCGCTGTTCCTGGTGACGCTCGCCCCCTGGGCCGCGCTCGTCGAGCGCCGCTACAAGGGTCTCAGCGCGGCGCGAGCCGCCCTGACCGACGCGGCGCGGGCGCTGCGTCGCTGGAGGCTGCGCAATGGCTGACCGCCGCACGACGATCATCGCCGAGATCGGCGAGAACCACGCCGGGGACATCGAGCTCGCGCGCCGGATGGTGGCCGAGGCGGCTCGGGCGGGCGCGGACGTCGTGAAGTTCCAGTCCTATCGCGGCGCGGACGTCGCTCCGGACGACCCGGAGCGCGAGTGGTTCACGCAGGTGGAGCTCTCCGACCGCGCGCACCGGGACCTGGCAGAGCTGGCGCGCTCTTTCGGCGTCGCGTTCATGAGCACTCCGTTCTCGCTCGAGCGGGCGCGCTTCCTCGTCGAGGAGCTCGGTCTCACGGCGATCAAGGTCGCCTCCTCGGAGATGCTGAACTTTGCGCTGCTCGACTACCTCGCCGAGCGAGTCGAGACCGTCTTCCTTTCGACCGGCATGGCGGACCTGGACGAGGTGCGCCTTGCGGTCGCGCGCCTCGAAGGGGTCGAGCACGTGGTGATCATGCACTGCGTCACGCAGTACCCGCTCGCCGACGACCACGCCAATCTGCGCGCGATCTCGACGCTGGCCGAGGCATTCCCCGGCCGGAGCGTCGGCTATTCCGACCACACGATCGGCCTGCTTGCCCCTCTGCTCGCGGTCGCGCTCGGCGCCACGGCGATCGAGAAGCACTTCACGCTCGACCGCTCGCTGCCGGGCACCGACCACGTGCTGTCGCTGACCCCGGACGAGCTGGCGGCGCTGGTGCGCACCGTGCGCCGGTCGGAGGCGCTCCTCGGCCGCGAGGGCAAGCAGCCGGCAGAGCCTGAGCTCGAGATTCGCGAGTTCGTGCGCGGGCGCTTTCCCAAGCCCGCGCCCAGCGGGACGGCAGGTGGCCAGTGAGGGTCGCGGCGTTCGTACAGGCCCGCATGGGCTCGACGCGCCTCCCGGGGAAGGCGCTGCTGCCGGTGTGGCGGGACATGCCCCTGATCGAGCTCGTGCTTCGCCGCGCGTCCGCCGCCGCGAGCCTCGACAACGTGGTCCTCGTGACCACCTCGGACGAGCGCGACGACCCGCTGGCCGAGGTCGGCGAACGCCTGGGCGTTGCCGTGTTCAGAGGCGCCGAGCACGATGTGCTCGGCAGGTTCGCGTCCGCGCTCGAGCGTCATCCCGCGGACGCCGTGGTGCGCGTGTGCGCGGACAATCCGTTCGTCGACCCGAGCGCGCTCGACCAGCTTGTGGGCTTCTTCGAATCGGTTCAGCCCTGCGACTACGCGAGCAACCACACCGCGCTGAGCGGCCTCCCCGACGGAAGCGGCGGCGAGGTGATGTCGGCGACTTCGCTGCGACGAGCCGCCGCGGAGGCGGTGTCGCCGTACGACCGCGAGCACGTGGCACCGTTCGTGGTCGGGCGCCCCGAGGCATTCCGGATCAGGTTCGCGCCGCCGCCTGCTGATCCGTGGCCGTTCCTGAAGCTCGACATCGACACGCCCCGCGACTACTCGCGTCTGCGGCGGCTTGCCGACAGGCTGCCCGACGATCAGGCGCCGCTCTGGGATCTGCCGACGGTGGTCGAGTGCGCTACGCCGAGCTCCTGAGGTAGCTCGACGCCGGCGTCGTCCCTTGTGCGCGTGCCGATCAAGCGCATCAGCGCCTCGGTCGGATCGGGACCTTCCACGCGTAGCGCGCCCAGAAGGTCGTCCCGGCCCGGAAGAGCCTCGCCGGCT
>DASVXS010000138.1:0-11257 GCA_036392575.1 Thermoleophilaceae bacterium
TTCGAGATGCAGGCGGTCGCCCCGAAGGACAGCATCTGGTTGCACTCGGCTGAGGTCGGCCGGTTCGCCAGTACCACGATGCGCGAGCCGGGGTGCGCCTCGTGCAGGTCGTGCACGTAGCCCGGAGAGGGCAGCGAGCCGAAGTTCAGCAGCACCACCTGCGGCTCGAGCTCGTCGATCGCCTCGTCGAGCTGCTCGAGCGGCACGTCGCTCGCCACGAGCTCGAGATTCGGATCCTGGGTGATCAGCTGCCGCAGACCGACCCGAACGAGATCCTCGAACAGCGCGGTCACGACGCTGACGGCGGATGAGGGGGGTGAAGTCATCTCACCCCTTATCCCCCTATAGCCCTCCCCCTCAAACCACCCGGGGGTGAGCGCGCGCATCCCCCGAAGATCCCTCCAATTTCACTCGCCAGAGGGGATGTGAACGTTCGTTCAGAAGGGCACCATTCAGACACCTCGACAGGGGACGTCAGAAAAGACGGGGGCCACGGAAGACCTCGCCGCCACGGATGGCGGACCAAAGCTTTCTCAGGGCGAAGTAGGGGTACGACGCCAATCACACGGGGAACCGGCACAGCGCCGGTTCTCTCGTGTCAGGGGAGAGACGGATCCACAGCGGTCGCCGGGAACTGCGGGAGTTGTCCGGCGACCGTAGGATCCGGCCCAATGACGCCGGCCATCGACGAGCAGTCGCGCGCGCGTGAAGCCGCCGCCCGCGCGGCGGTCGACCGCATCCAGGCTGGGCAGACGCTCGGCTTCGGTTCCGGTCGCGCCGTCTGGAAGGTGATCGAGACACTTGGCGAGCGCGCTCCGGAGCGTGCGGTGGCCGCCTCCACCCGCACCGAGGAGCGGCTTCGCGAGGCGGGAATCGAGCCGCTATCGATCGACGACGCCGGCACGGTGGACCTGGTGATCGACGGCGCCGACGAGCTGGACCACAGCCTCAACCTCATCAAGGGAGGCGGCGGCGCTCACCTGCGCGAGAAGCTGCTCGTGGAGGCGGGGCGCGATTTCCTCGTAGTAGCCGAGACGCCGAAGCTGGTGGATCGGCTCGGTACCAACTGGCCGGTACCCGTGGAGATCGTCCGCTTCGGCTGGGTTACCACGCGCGCCCGCCTGCTCGAGATCTGTGCCTCCGCGGAGCGCCGCACCGACGACCGCGGCCAGGCTTACGTGACCGACGAGGGCAACTGGATCCTCGACTGCCGGATTCCCGCCGACGGTGACCTCGAGGAGCTCGCCGCAGCGATCAAGTCCGAGACGGGCGTCATCGAGCACGGGCTCTTCCTCGGCATGGCGAGCGCGGCCATCCTCGGCACGCCGGGTGGCGACGTCCAGACGCTGAGCGCGTAGGCCTCCGTAGCGAAGACATTCGTCAACTGCGGTTGACAACGGCGCGGCGTCAACCTAAATTGACGCCATGACCGAAGCCACGAAACTCGCCGAGAAGGTCTCGAGCAAAGACCCCGCGGTCGGCCTCAAGGCGGTTGCCTCGCTGCGGACGCTGCTCGAGCGCCTCGAGCGGCTGCAGGTCGAGAACGCCCGCGAGCAGGGCTGGTCCTGGCAGCAGATCGCCGCAGCACTCGACGTGAGCAAGCAGGCAGTGCACAAGAAGCACGGTGGCGGCGGCTTGCTCAGCCGCAGGAGGAAGTAGATGTTCACGCGATTCGTGCAGAGCGCCCGGACGGCGGTGGTCGAGGCTCAGGCGGCTACGCGCGCTCTTGGCCATGACAGCGTCACCCCGAGCCACATGCTGGTCGGCGTCGCGCGCGCCGAGCCGGAGCTCACGTCGCCTCTCACCGCTGAGCAGCTTCAGTCGGCGATTCGCGCGCCCGGCATCGACCGTCGCGCGCTCGCGAGCATCGGGATCGACTACGACGCGGTCGAGCGCGAGGTGGAGGCGAGCTTCGGCCCCGGCGCACTTGCGAGCGGGCGCACGTGTGGACAACTCGCGTTCGCGCCAGAGTCGAAGAAGGCGCTCGAGCTGGCGCTACGCGAAGCACAGGATCGCGAGGACGAGCACATCGGTCCCGAGCACCTCCTGCTCGCACTCCTCGACGACCACGACGTGGCCGAGGTGATCCGGCGCTGCGGGGCGGACCCGAAGGAGATGAAGGACCGGCTCTAGGCCGCCGCGGCCACGCCGGCGACGATTCGCTGCACGTCGTCGGTGCCGATCACGTGCTTGTTCATCCCGAGCTCCTTCGGCGAGAGCCCGAGCGCTAGCCCCACGAGCTGCGGAAAGTGCAGCACCGGCAGGCCGAGGTCGCGCTCCACGCGCTTGGCGGCGTCCGGCTGCTGCAGATCGAGGTTCAGGTGGCACAGCGGGCAGGGCGTGACCATGCAGTCCGCGTCGGCATCGATCGCGTCGGCGATGTGCCGGCCCGCCTGGCGCAGCGACGTCTCCTTGTTCATCGTGATCAGCGGGAAGCCGCAGCACTTCTGCTTGCCCGCGTAGTCCACCGGCTCTCCGCCGAGAGCCTCGATCACCATCTCGAGGTAGAGGCGCCGCTCGGGACGCTCGTTCAGCCCGAGGCGGTTGCTCGGCCGCACGATGTAGCAGCCGTAGAACGGCGCCACCCTGAGACCGTCGAGCGGGCGGACGACGCGTTCGCGAAGCGAGTCGAGCCCGATCTCCTCGACGAGCAACCAGAGGAAGTTCTTGTTCCACCAGTCGCCGTTGCGCTGGTAGGAGAGGCCCTCCGGCGCGAGGTGGGAGTTCACGTGGTCGCGGTACTCGTCGCTCGCGTCGAGTCGCTCCTGGCACTCCGTCTGCGCGCCCTGGCAGGTCGAGCAGATGTTCATCATGCCGGCGGCTCCCTCGACCGACTGGGCCAGTGCGAAGGTGCGCGCGTTCAGGGAGTCGACGAGCTCCTGGTTGTGCTCGGCGATCACGCCGGCGCCGCAGCAGTTCGCGCGGTCGAGCTCCACCAGCTCGATGTCGAGCTTCGGGGCGACGGCCGCCATGGAGCCGTGCAGCTCGGGGGTGAAGCCGCGCGACACGCAGCCGGGCCAGTACGCGACCTTCACGATTCTCGTCCTCCTTCGGCCATCGTGCCCTCCTCCTCGCCGCCGGACTCGCCGACGATGTAGAGGTTGAGCTCGACGCGCTCGTCCTTCGACTCGATCTCCTTGTAGATGCGCCGAACCTGCTTTTGGTCCGGCAGCGTCGGGTGATGGAGCGCCTTGGCCGGGGCGACCTTGCCCGACTTGACGCCGTTCATCACCGTGGGCAATGACTCGGTGAGCTGCTTGATGCCGCTCGGGTGCAGGGCCGCCTTGACGAAGCTGCCGTTGCCATAGGACCTCGGGAGCAGCTGCGCCTCATGCAACGTGCCGTACTTCTGGATGAGGTCCACGAACGCCTTCTCGTGGCCGTAGCCGTTGTTGCGGTCCTTGATGCCGTAGTCGCCGGTGGCGCGGCGGCGCAGGCGCATGATCTGGTCCATCGGCGCGACGCCCTTCGGGCAGACCTCCACGCAGGCGAAGCAGTGGGTGCAGTCGTAGATCCCGTGCGGATCCTCGGCGAGGTCGGTGAGGCGCTCCTCGGTGGCGCCGTCGCGCGGGTCGCCGACGAAGCGGTACGCCTTCGCGAGCGCGGCCGGACCGATGAACTCCGAGTCCACCTCGAGCGAGAGGCAGGCGCCCACACATGCGCCGCAGTGGATGCACGCCATGGCCTGCGTCACATCGATCATCGATTCGGCCGGCACGATGTACTCGCGCTCCGGCGGGGGCCCGGCCGGCAGCAGCCAGGGCACGATGCGCTGGACCTTCTTCCAGTGGACCGCGTCCATGTCCACGATCAGGTCCTTGAGCACGGGCATATTGCTCATCGGCTCCACCACGATCGCGCCGTCGTCGGTGACCGCGCGGTCGGCTGCCTCGCCGATCTTCGTGTTGCAGGCGAGGCCGGTGCGGCCGTTGATGCGCACGGCGCAGGAGCCGCAGATGGCCGCCTGGCAGGAGCAGCGGATGGAGATCGAGCCGTCGATGCGGTCGCGCGCCTGCAGCACGCCGTCGAGCACCGAGCGCTCGGGCGGGAGGTCGACCTGGAAGTCCTGCCAATAGGCAGCCTGCCCGGATTCCGGGTCGAAGCGGCGGATCTTCAGCGTGTATTCGGCCATTCGCTCCCGTTCCCTGACTCTAGTAACGGCGCTCTTCGGGCTGCCATTGGGTGATCGTCACGTCGGAGTAGGAGATCTCCGGCCGGTCCCCGTTGAGGCTCAGATCGATGTGCTTGAGCCACTCGTCGTCGTTGCGCTCCGGATAGTCGGTCCGGAACTGCGCGCCGCGGCTCTCCCGACGCTCGATCGCCGCCGTGACCACACACTCGGCGTTGTCGAGCATGAAGCCGAGCTCGAGAGCCGTGAGCACGTCCTGGTTGAAGACGGTCCCCTTGTCGTCGGTCGCGACGGTCTTGGCCTCGTCCTTCAGCCGGTCCACGATCCCAAGTGCCGTCCGGAGACCGTCCTCGTCGCGGAAGACGGCGGCGTACTTGTCCATGGTCGCGCCCATCTCCGCCTTGATCTCCGAGGTGCGGCGGCCGGTGCGCTCGCGTCCGACGATCTCCTGGATGTTCCGCTCCTCGGTCTCGACCCACGAGTGGTCGGGCTTCGGCATGGGCAGCGTCTGCCCGGTGCGCGCCGCGTGCTCGCCCGAGCGCCGGCCGAAGACGAGCGTGTCGAGCAGCGAGTTCGCGCCGAGGCGGTTGCCGCCGTGGACGGACACGCAGGCGCACTCGCCGGCGGCGTAGAGGCCCGGGATGTTCGTCTGGCCGTCGATGTCGGTGTCGACCCCGCCCATCGTGTAGTGGTTGCCGGGCTTCACGTGGATCGGCTCGCGGGTGATGTCGACGCCGGCGAAGTCGCGCCCCACCATGACGATCTCGCGGAGCGCCTCGTGGATGCGCTTGCGCGGGACCTTGGTGATGTCGAGCGCCACGGTGCCGTCCGGGAAGCCGCGCCCCTCGTTGATCTCGGTCTGCTCGGCGCGGGAGACGACGTCGCGCGAGGCGAGCTCCATCTTGTTCGGCGCGTATTTCTCCATGAACCGCTCGCCGAGTGCGTTGTAGAGGTGCGCGCCCTCACCGCGGGCGCCCTCGGTGATCAGCAGCCCGTTGCCCTGGAGCGTGGTGGGGTGGTACTGCACCATCTCCATGTCCATCAGCTTCGCGCCCACCCGGTAGGCCATGGCGATGCCGTCGCCGGTACAGATCAGCGCGTTGGTGGTGGGGTTGTAGATCTGGCCGTTGCCGCCGGTCGCGAGGATCACCGACTTCGCGACGAAGAGCTCCATCGAGCCGTCGCGGATGTTGCGCGCGACTGCGCCTGAGATGCGGCCGTTCCCGTCGCGCATCAGCGAGGTGACGAACCACTCCTCGTAGCGGTAGACCTCGTTGTGCTTCATCAGCTGCTCGTAGAGCACGTGGAGGATCGCCTGGCCGGTGATGTCCGCCACGTAGTAGGTGCGGGCCGCGGACGCGCCTCCGAAGGCGCGAGTGCCGAGGCGCCCCTCCTCGTTGCGGTGGAAGGTCACGCCGAGGTGCTCGAGGTCGAGGATCTCGTTGGGCGCCTCGCGGCACATGATCTCGATCGCGTCCTGGTCGCCCAGGTAGTCCGAGCCCTTGACCGTGTCGAAGGCGTGCGACTCCCAGCTGTCCTCGGGATTGAGGGCCGCGTTGATGCCGCCCTGCGCCGCGTTCGAGTGCGAGCGCACCGGGTGGACCTTGGACATGATCCCCACCGACGCGCCCCCGTGCGCCGCGGCGAGCGCCGCGCGCTGACCGGCCAGGCCGGCCCCGATGATGAGCACGTCGTGCTGTGGCATCTCTGCGGTCTTTCCTTCTACTCGGCAGCTACCCACCGGGCTCAGCCCGGAGGCGGCGGCGATTCTATGCGAACCGCTCGGCCGCTCGTCTTCGGCCCCGCCGAGGGGTCAGGCGGCCGGGATGCTGGCCCGAAGCGCCGCGCGCACACGGTCGAGCGTGACCACGCCGCGCAGCACACCGTCGCGGTCCACCGCCATCAGGGCCCCCAGCCGCTGCAGTCCCTCGGAGCCGAGCAGCGCGTCGAGCGACTCGTCGACGGGCACCTGTAGGTCGTCGTCGCGCGACCCGATAACCGCCTCCCGGACCTGCCAGCCCTGGCGCGTGTCGTGGGGCACCTGGTCCACGCGATCGCGGTCGAGCACGCCCACGTAGCGGCCGTTCTCATCGACCACCGGGAACCACTGCCAGCCGTAGCGGAGGAAGTAGTCGTCGTAGGCTCGGTCGAGCGGGAGCGATGCCGGGATCGAGACCGGCTCGTCGTCCATCACGTCCGCCACCGAGACCGACTTGAGACGCGTGCTCAGCCCGGTCTGAGCCTCCTCCACGCGGGCAGCCTGGTAGATGAAGAACGCGATGAAGATGTCCCACACGCCCTCGATCAGGTAGCCCTGGAGGAACAGGAAGACGCCGAGGGCTCCGAGCAGGTAGGCGAGCGCGACGCCGAGGCGAGCGGCGATGCGCGTGGCCCGCAGGCGGTCGCCGGTGCGCCACCAGGCGATCGCCCGCACCATGCGGCCGCCGTCGAGCGGGAAGCCGGGCAGGATGTTCAGCACGAACAGGAACGCGTTCACCTCCGCCAGCCAGCCGAGGAGCAGGACGCCCGGGCTGATGTCGGCGCTTCCGCTGAAGCGGACCGCGTCCTTGAACTCGTCCGCGCCGCCGATGGCGATCCCGAGCGCCGTGCAGGCGACCACCACGAGCAGCGTGACGATGGGCCCCGCAACGGCCACCTTGAACTCCGCGCCCGCGGTGGGTGCCTCGCGTCGCATGCGTGCCATGCCGCCGAACAGCCAGAGCTCGATGCCCTCGATCTCGATTCCGTTGCGGACGGCCACGAACGCGTGGCCCAGCTCGTGCAACAGGATCGAGCCGAAGAACAGCAGCGCGCTCGCCACCGCCAGCGCGAACGCGGTGCTGTCGCTTCCGGTGACGTCCTTGTAGCTGGCCGACAGCGACCAGATGAGCAGGAACAGGATGAAGAACCAGCTCGGGTTGACCCCGATACGAATTCCGAAAACCCGGGCCAGCTGCAGCGAGCGACCTCCAAACACCAGGGCTGCATCGTCCCATACGGCCCCGCCGAACGGCACTCGTTACCGCACGGACGGCAGCAGAAAGCGATAATGCGCGGCCCCAGAGAGAGAAAGGAGACCCGTGGCTTATCGCGTCACGTTCATTCCCGGTGACGGCACAGGCCCTGAGATCTCGGAGGCCGTGCAGCGGGTGCTCGAAGCCACAGGCGTCGACTTCGAGTGGGATTTTCAGGACGCCGGCGTGGACGTCTACGAGGCCGAGGGCACGCCGCTGCCCGATCGCGTGATCGAGTCGATTCGCGAGCGCGGGCTGGCGATCAAGGGCCCGATCACCACTCCGGTCGGCTCAGGATTCCGCTCGGTCAACGTTGCTCTCCGCAAGGAGCTCGACCTCTATGCGTGCCTGCGGCCGTGCAAGGCCTACGAGGGTGTGCGCACGCGCTTCCCCGAGACCGACATCGTGATTGTCCGTGAGAACCACGAGGACCTCTACGCGGGCGTCGAGTACGAGATCGGCGACCCGAACACGGAGAAGCTGCGCCAGTTCATCAAGGACACCGAGGGCACCGAGCTGCGTGAGGACATCGGTGTCTCGATCAAGCCGATCTCGGTCTACGGCACACAGCGGATCGTGCGCGAGGCGTTCGAGTACGCGAAGGCCAATGGGCGCTCGAAGGTCACCCTCGCGCACAAGGCCAACATCATGAAGCACACCGACGGCCTCTTCCTGCGTGTCGGACGCGAGGTGGCGGAGCGGGAGTATCCGGACGTCGAGTTCGAGGACCGGATCATCGACAACCTCTGCAACCAGCTCGTGTCGCGGCCTGAGGAGTACGACGTGATCGTGCTGCCGAACCTCTACGGCGACATCGTTTCGGACCTGGGCGCCGGCATGATCGGCGGCCTCGGTCTCGCGCCCGGCGCGAACGTGGGCGACGACTACGCGGTGTTCGAGGCCGTGCACGGCTCGGCGCCGAAGTACAAGGGCCAGAACAAGGTCAACCCGATGGCGCTGATGCTTTCCGGCGTGATGCTGCTCCGCCACATCGACGAGCGCGAGGCCGCGGAGCGCATGGAGGCTGCGATCGCGGAAGTGATCCGCGAGGGTAAGTCGGTGACCTACGACATGAAGCCGACGCGCGACGACCCGACCGCCGTCGGCACGTCGGACGTGGCCACGGCAATCATCGAAAAAATGGAGAAGGTCGCTGTTTAGCTACTCGGGGCGCGACTCACGCCGCGGTGTATCCGCGGCCTTGCTTCTTGACTGCACCCTCGGATTCGAGGTTGGCCATCACCCGGTACATGTAGTTGGGCGGGCTCACCCCGAGTTCGCGGGCGATGTCGCTGACCCTGATGCCGGGGTTCTGCCGGACGATGGCGAGCGCCTGCTGGGCGCGGTTGCCGGTTCCACGCGGACGGCCGCGGCGGCGCCTGCCGTTGCTGCTCGTGCCGCTCGTGCGCGGGCGGCCGGGACCGCGGCGAGGCGCGTCGACACCCTCGAGTGCGGCCTTCGCTCGCTCGAGCTTCAGGTACTCGTCGTGGAGCGGGCGAAGCTCCTTGAGCCGGGTCTCGATCTCGGCCCGTTTCTCGGCCAGAAAGTCAGCCATGACACCACCTCGTGTGGTTAGTGAAAAAGGTTAAAGCCTTCAGGAAAAAGGTAGGGATAAATGCGTAGAAAGATTACTGTAGTTGGTGCAGGTAATGTAGGTGCAACCACTGCACAGCGGCTTGCGGAACGTGATTACGCGGACGTTGTGGTCGTCGACATCGTCGAGGGCATGCCGCAGGGCAAGGCGCTCGACCTGAACCAGTCCGGCCCGGTGGTCGGCTACGAGCCGAACGTGGTCGGGACGAACGGCTACGACGAGACGGCCGGCTCGGACATCGTCGTGATCACCTCCGGCTTCCCGCGCCAGCCGGGCATGAGCCGCGACGACCTGCTCTCGAAGAACAAGGAGATCGTCGGTGGCGTGGCCGCGCAGGTGGCCGAGCGCTCGCCGGACGCGATCATCGTCGTCGTCACCAACCCGCTCGACGCGATGTGTCACGTGGCCCTCGACGTAAGCGGCTTCCCGCGCCAGCGCGTGATCGGCATGGCGGGCATACTCGACTCCGCGCGCTTCCGCACCTTCCTCGCCTGGGAGCTCGGCGTGTCCGCGCGCGACGTGACGGGCTTCGTGCTCGGTGGTCACGGCGATACGATGGTGCCGGTCGTGAGCTACACGAACGTCGCCGGCGTGCCCGTGCGGCAGAAGATCTCCGATGGCCGGCTCGAGGAGATCGTGCAGCGCACGCGTGATGGCGGCGCCGAGGTGGTCAAGCTGCTGCAGAAGGGCTCGGCGTTCTACGCGCCGTCGGCGGCCGTCGCCGAGATGGTCGATTCGATCGTCTTCGACCAGAAGCGGGTGCTGCCGTGCGCCGCCCTCTGCCAGGGCGAGTTCGGCATCGACGGCCTGTTCGTCGGCGTGCCGGTGCGGCTCGGGGCCGAGGGCGTGGAGGAGATCGTCGAGATCGAGCTCGACGACGCCGAGCGCGGCGAGCTCGAGAAGTCGGCGGACGCCGTGCGCGAGCTGGTCGACGCGATGAAGGCTCTCTAGGCGGCGGCCGCGAGGGCTACGTCGCGTAGCCCTCGCGCATGCTCGCGGCCGCGATCACGGCGGCCTGCTCGAGCGCGGCAGCCCAGCTGCCACATGCGCGCGTGAGCGTGGTGATTCGCGGCAGGCCCGCGCCGGGGAGCCGGTCGCGAATCGCCACGTAGCGGTCCTCGCTCAGCTCGTTCAGCGCGCACCCGTCGATGTCGCGGGCGCGCAGGACGGCCTTGGCGGCAGCCTCGCAGTCTCGCCACGGCGGCCTGGCGAACGGCGACCAGCCGCCGGCGGCGCGAGTCCCAATCGAGTCGCTCACATCGCCCTCCTACCCTGCGGAAGCCGACGGCCAAACGGGTTGCGGGCCGGCGAGGTCAGCGCCCGTTCCGCTCCACCAGCTTCTTGAGCCGTTCGAGGGAGCGGTCGGCTTCGCGCCTCGAGGTGCCCGCCAGCGCGTGGTCGGCGATCCTGCCGAGCGGGCCGCCCGGCGCGTGGTACTCGTTGGCGTAGCAAAAGCGGGTGCCCTCCCCTTCGGGCTCGAAGTCATACACGACACGGGCTTTCGACCTCACAGGGCCCCGGCCCTCCCAGACGACGCGATTCGGCTTGTCGGCCTGCACGACCTTCCAGTGCACGTTGAACCGCTGCCCGGCGATGCGCAGCGACTGCGTCAGCTCCGATCCCTGCCTGAGCTCGCCGTTCGGCGCCTCCGGCAGTCCCGCGTGGATGGTGACCCAGTCGTCGAGGCGGCTGGGATCCATCACCACCTCGTAGACCTCCTCCGGCGAGGCCTTCAGCTCGATGCTGCGCTCCACCTTCATCGTGCCGCCAGCTCCTCGTCGCGCTCCCACTCACCGAGCGCGTGCTCGACAGCGCGGTTGAAGCGGTGGGGGCGCAGATCGAAGATCCGCCGTGCCTCGTCGTCCCGGGGCAGGAGGTCACGCTCAAGGGAGTACATGAGGGGTCGGACGAGCTCGACCGGCTGGCCGGTCACGGCGGCCACGACAGGGCTAGCCACCGGGGTCATGTTCACGCCCAGCGGGAGCGGCATCCGCCCGACGCCCATGAGCTCCGCGATTCGCTCGATCATCGCCGCGTAGGAGAGCACGTCCGGCCCGGCTATGTCGAGCGAGCGCCCCGCCGCAGCAGGCGTCCGAGGCGCCCGCGCGAGGTACTCGATCGCGTCGCGCTCGTCGATCGGCGCGGTGCGATGCTCGCGCCAAGCCGGGAAGGGCAGCACGCGCAGCCGCTCCACGAGCCGCACCAGGATCCGGAACGACGACGAGCGCGCGCCGATCACGATCGAGGCGCGCAGCGCCGTGGAATCCGGCGCCGCCTCGAGCAGGATCCGCTCTACCTCCAGTCGCGAGGCGAGGTGGGGCGAGAGGTGGCCGTCCGACGGCACGATGCCGCCGAGGTAGACGATCCGCCGCACGCCCGCAGCCGCGGCAGCCTCGGCGAAGTTCTCGGCCGCGCGGCGGTCACGACCCGCGAAGCTCCCGTTCGCGCCGGCGGCCGGCTCCATCGAGTGAACGAGGTAGTACGCGCTCTCCACGCCGTCGAGCGCCTCGGCCAGGCCCT
>DASVXS010000139.1:0-10436 GCA_036392575.1 Thermoleophilaceae bacterium
CATGATCCGCCGCCATGACCACCGTTGCTGCGCGGGCCGAGGCGGGCGCGGGGCCGGACGGCGAGCGGCTGCGCCACTTCCTCGACGGGGAGCACCGCTGGATCCGGGAGCGCGTGCGCGAGGTGCTGAGCCGGCCGGACTTCGCGCCGGTGTCTGGCGTCACCCGAGAGGAACATCGGGAGAGGGTGCTGCAGTGGATGCGGGCGCTCGCCGAGGAGGGCGGCACGAAGCTCGGCTTCCCTGAGGAGTACGGCGGGATGGGCACCGTCGGCGGCTCGATCGCGGCGTTCGAGACGCTCGGCCACGCCGACCTCTCGCTGCTCGTGAAGTGCGGCGTGCAGTTCGGGCTGTTCGGCGGTGCGGTGCTCCACCTCGGCAACGCTCAACACCACGAGCGCTACCTGCCCGGCGTCATGAGCGCGGAGCTGCCCGGCTGCTTCGCCATGACCGAGACGGGACACGGCTCGAATGTTCAGGCGCTCGGCACGACGGCGACATACGAGCCGGAGACCGGCGAGTTCGTGGTGAACACTCCCCACGAGGAGTCTCGCAAGGACTACATCGGCAACGCGGCGCTTCACGGACGCATGGCCGCCGTCTTCGCTCAGCTGGAAGTGGGTGGCGAGTCGCACGGCGTGCACTGCCTGCTCGTGCCGCTTCGCGACGAGGACGGCAACGTGCTGCCCGGCATCCGCATCGAGGACTGTGGCGAGAAGCTCGGCCTCGAGGGCGTCGACAACGGTCGGATCTGGTTCGACCACGTGCGCGTGCCGCGCGAGGCGCTGCTCGACCGGTACGCGAGCGTGGACGAGCAGGGCCGCTACTCGAGCCCGATCGAGAACCCCAATCGGCGCTTCTTCACGACGATCGGCACGCTGATCCAGGGCCGCATCAGCGTGGGCGGTGCGGCGATCAGCGCCACGAAGTCGGCGCTGACGATTGCGATCCGCTACGCGCTCGAGCGGCGACAGTTCGGGCCACCCGACAGCGACGAGGAGGTGCTCCTACTCGACTACCGAGTGCACCAGCGGCGACTGCTGCCGCAGTTGGCGAAGACCTACGCGCTGCACTTCGCGCAGGAGCAGCTCGTCGCGCAGCTCCATCAAGCGTTCACCGAGCCCGACTATCCCGAGCGTGAGCGCCGGATGCTCGAGGCGCTTGCAGCGGGCGTGAAGGCAACGGCGACCTGGCACGCCACGGAGACGATCCAGACCTGCCGCGAGGCCTGCGGGGGCGCCGGCTACCTGGCGGAGAACCGCTTCGCCGCGATGAAGGCCGACACCGACGTGTTCACCACCTTCGAGGGCGACAACACGGTGCTGCTGCAGCTCGTCGCGAAGGGGCTGCTGACCGACTACAAGGAGCGCTTCGCCGACCTCAGCCAGCTCGAGATGGTGCGGTTCGTGGGCGCCCAGGTGTGGGATACCGTGGTCGAGCGCAGCCTGGCACGCCAGCTAGCGGGCGCGCTGGCCGACGCGGTTCCGAGCCGCGACGAGGACCGGCCGATCGAGGATCCGGCCTACCTCATGGACCTCTTCCGCTGGCGGGAGGAGCACATCCTCGGCGGTGTGGCTCGGAGGCTGAAGCGAGGCATCGACTCGGGCGCCGACTCGTTCACCGTCTTCAACGAGTGCCAGGACCACGTGCTCGCTGCGGCACGGGCGCACGTTGACCGGCTCATCCTCGACGCCTTCCGTGAGGGGATCGACCGCTGCGACGACCCGGCGCTCACCGAGCTGCTCGAGTCGCTGTTCCACCTCTATGCGCTCTCGAACGTTGAGGCCGACCGCGGCTGGTTCTTCGAGCACGGCCGCATGAACGGCCCGCGCTCGAAGGCGATCACTCGACGAGTGAACGACCTCTGCGGAGACCTCCGTGCTCACGCCGAGCTTCTGGTGGACGCGTTCGGGATCCCGGACGCGGTTCTGCGGGCGCCGATCGGCGTCAAGCACCCCGAGTAGTGGGGGGAGCAGGATTCGAACCTGCGTAGGCATAGCCAACGGGTTTACAGCCCGTCTCCTTTAACCACTCGGACATCCCCCCGAGCGGGGTCCGATGATAGAGCCGGCGCCCGCAGGCGTGCCGCCTTGTATCAATCCCGTCCGTGACCTTCCTCCCTCTGCGCCTGGCAGCCGCCGCTGCCACCGCGCCGTTCGTGCTCGTGCGCGTCGTCCAGCGGCTCGACGAGATCTCGCGCACGCTCGAGCTGCTCACCGCCACGGACGGCCCGATCCGCCGCCCAGGCGGCGTTGGCGATCGGCTCGACCGGCTCACCGCCGAGGGCGGCCCGCTCGATTAGCTGGACGGGATCGCGGAGGTGACCATCGCGCTCGAGAACCTCTCCGAGCTCCAGGAGGCGCTGCTGAAGCTCGCCGCGCTCGAGGCGAGCCTCGACCGCATCGCCGCCGTGGCCGCGAGCCTCGAGCGCCTCGCCGAGGTGTCGTCGAGCCTGCCCGACCTCGCCCAGGCGGCGAGCTCACTGCCGGAGCTGCCCGCGCACGTACGCGGGATCGAGCGGCAGGTTCAGCGGGTGGAGAGCCAGCTCGGGCGACTAGAGCCGAGCCTCAACACGCTCGGCGCGTCGGTCGTCGAGGTACAGGACGCGGTGGAGCGGCTCAGCGAGTCGCTCGCGCCGATCGGGCGGCTCGCCGGCCGAGTGCCGGGTTCGCGCGCTTGATTGCTAGTGCAAGAATCGGAGCATCGCTTCCGATCCGCAGCAGACCCAAGCGCAGCGACGACCAGCCGTAACGGTACGCCCGCTCGAGGGCCCCGCGCCGGTGCCGATGCCGAACGAGTTCGACAAGCGGCGTCTGGCCAAGAGGATGTTCGAGGTGCTGATGATCCTTCTGGTCTTCTTGCTGATCGTCCTGCTCGCGCCGGGCCTCGGCGACGTACGCGACAAGCTCGTCGACGCCGACCCCGGCTGGCTGGTGCTGGGCATCGTTCTCGAGGCGCTTTCGTGCCTCTCGTACGTACTCATGTTCCGGCCCGTGTTCTGTCGCCACATGTCGAGGCGCACGGCGCGGGAGATCGCCTGGTCGGAACTCGGCGTCGGCTCACTCGTGCCGGCGAGCGGCGCGGGCGGGCTCGCGCTCGGCGCCTGGGTGCTGAGCCGCGGTGGCATGCCCGCCGACAAGATCGCCCGCCGCTCCGTCGCGTTCTTCTTGATCAAGAGCTCGGTGAACTTCGTCGCGGTCGCGCTGATCGGCTTTGTGATGGCTATCGGGCTCGTCGGCCCGCACAAGTCGCCCTGGCTCACCGCCGGTCCCGCCCTGGGAGCCACGATCGCGATCGGCCTGATTCTGTTGGTGCCTAGGCTGGGTCCAGGAAAGGAGCGCGGGCCGGACGCGTCGGGCTTCGGGAGGGCATTGTCCGCGACTCGCCGAGCGCTGATCGGAGGCGTCGACGAGGCAATCGGGATCGTGCGCTCCGGCAACGCGGCTGTGATCGCAGGGGCGATCGGCTACTGGCTTTTCGACAACGCCGTGCTCTGGGCGACCTTCCACGCGTTCGGCTACTCGCCGCCGATCTCGATCATCCTCATGGGCTACCTGATCGGCCAGCTCGGCGGGCTGCTGCCGCTGCCCGGTGGACTCGGCGGCATCGACGGCGGGCTGATCGGCACCCTTGTCGTCTACGGCCTGCCCGCCGCGGGAACGACCGCGGCCGTCCTCGCCTACCGCGTGATCCTCTTCTGGCTGCCGCTGATCGTTGGCGCGATCGCGTTCGTCTCGCTGCGCCGGGGCCTGAACGACCCCGAGCGTCCCGACCTCTGCAACGTGCCGGAGCCGGCGCCCGCCTAGGACGCGTCCCGCAGCCGCTGGGCCTCGGGCAGGCTCTCGAGCTTCTTCAGCGTGTTGTTCTCGATCTGGCGGATGCGCTCGCGCGTGACGCCGAACGCGCGTCCCACCTCTTCGAGCGTGCGCGCCTGGTGGCCCTTGAGGCCGAAGCGCATCTCGATCACCTCCCGCTCGCGCGCGGGCAGTGCGTCGAGCGCCTTGCGCACGTTCTCGCGCCGGAGGTTCTCCACCGCCAGCTCGAACGGCGACTCGGCGGTCTGGTCCTCCACGAAGTCGCCGAGCTCGGAGTCCTCCTCCTCGCCGATCGGCTTCTCGAGCGACACCGGCAGCTGCGCCATCCGCAGGATGTCGCGCACCTCGCGCGGGGAGCACTCGAGCTCCCGGGCGATCTCCTCCGGCGTTGGCTCGCGGCCCAGGTCCTGCACGAGCTGACGCTCCACGTGCACGACCTTGTTGAGCTTCTCGACCATGTGGACCGGGATGCGGATCGTGCGCGCCTTGTCGGCGATCGCGCGCGTGACCGCCTGGCGGATCCACCAGGTCGCGTAGGTCGAGAACTTGTAGCCGCGCCGGTAGTCGAACTTCTCCACCGCGCGGATCAGCCCGAGCGAACCCTCCTGGATCAGGTCGAGGAATGAGAGCCCGCGCCCGAGGTAGCCCTTCGCGATCGACACGACGAGGCGGAGGTTCGCCTCGATCATGTGCTGCTTCGCCCCCATGTCCCCGCGCTCGATGCGCTTGGCGAGCTCGACCTCCTCGTAGGCGGTGAGCAGGCCGACGCGACCGATGGAGCGCAGGTAAAGGCGCAGCGAGTCGAGGCTCGGTTCGACGGTCAGGTCGATCTCGACCTTCTTCGCAGAACCCGCGTCCTTGTTCTCGCTGACCACGGCGGCGTCGACGGACATCGGCTTGCCGTCGTGGGACACAACGTCAACGCCGTGCTCGAGCAGGTGAGCGTGCAGCTCCTGGATCTGCTCCTTGGAGACCTCGACCTCCTCGAGAGTCGCCGCGATCTCCTCGAACGTCAGGTAGCCGCGCTCGCGCCCCTCGGCCACCAGCCCGCTCAGCTGCTCGATCTCGGCGAACGGCGCGTCGGGCTGCTCCACCGGGAGCACAACGTCATCCTTAGCGCTCAACCCCTCGCTCCTATCTCTTCCCTCGGTCGGACTTACAGCTACTGCGAGCCGTGCCCTCTCCACTGACACGAAAGACGTATTTCGGATCTGAGTTCGCGGGTGCGCCGCGATGGGCTGAGCCACATTTCCGGGGCTGGCCAGCCCCCCGGCGTCGAGCCTGCGGCCAGTATACGTGCGGATCGTTGTTTTGCCACCGAGCGGCTCTCGCTATCGTCAACTGGTCGCAATGACCCTCCTGAGCCGCACTTCCGACGACGTTCAGGGCCGCCGACCGACGGCCCACATCAGCCTCTCGCGCGTGGGCGTGACCGGCGTCGAGAAGGTCATCCGTATCCGCTCGAACGGCGGCGAGCAGCTCTTCTACGCCGAGCTCGAATGCTTCGTGGACCTCGGCCCGAAGCAGAAGGGCGCGCACATGTCGCGCTTCGAGGAGACAGTGAACGACGCGATCGCCGAGGTAGTGCTCGGCGAGGCCTTCAAGGCTGAGACGCTCGCGCAGCACATCGCCCAGCGCGTGCGCGAGCGCCAGGACGCGCTGCGGGCCGAGGTGACGGTGGCGGCGCGCTACCCGGAGCACAAGCCGGCGCCGGTGTCGGGCCAGATGACGCAGGAGATCTACACGCTCTACGGCTCGGCCGTGGTCTCCGAGCAGGGCACCCGCCGGCTCGTGGGCGTGCAGGCCCAGGGGATGACCGCGTGTCCGTGCGCGCAGGAGCTTGTCATCTCTCGCGCGCGCGAGCGCCTCGGCAGCGACGGGTTCAGCGAGGAGGAGATCGAGCGCGTGCTCGAGGCCGTGCCCGTGGCGACCCACAACCAGCGCGGGCTGGGGACGCTGTGGGTCGGCTGCCCGGAGGCCTGCAGCGCGGAGATCGAGGCCTCCACCCTCCTGCACATCGTCGAGGAGTCGATGAGCTCCGAGATCTACGAGCTGATGAAGCGGCCCGACGAGGTCGAGGTCGTCGAGAAGGCGCACCGGCGCCCGCGCTTCGTGGAGGACTGCGTGCGCGAGGCGATCCGAATGGCCGTTGAGGAGTTCCGGCCGCTAGGCGACGACATCTTCATCATGTCGCGCCAGGAGAACCTGGAGACGATCCACCAGCACAACGTCGTGGCGGAGCGCTTCGGCGTGATCGGCGAGCTCGCGCGAGAGCTGGAGGCCGGCGAGCACGTGCGCCATCACGTGTCGATGCGCGAGTGGCTCGACGGCGCCTGAGCGCCTAGTGCAGGCGGCACGAGCCGGGGCGGCCGCTGAAGCCGTCCGCCATCGCCGTCGCATTGAAGCGCAGCGAGCCCAGGTAGGTGGCGCCGGGCGATCCCTTTGGCCCGAGCGAGTCGGCGTACAGCGCCGGCCCGAGCTTGGCGCCGGCCTCGTGCGCGACGGCGGCCTCCACGCCCTTCGGCACCGAGCTCTCCGGGAAGATCTCGCGCACGTACTCGCGGCGGATCGTCTTCACGAGCTTTGCGGTCTCGCCGGCCGAGGCGCCCGCGGCGGTGGAGAGCGACGGGATCACCACGCCGACCACCGTCACGCGATAGCGGTGCGCGAAGTATTCGAGCGCGTCGTGGTTCGTCACCAGGCGGCGCTCGCTGGCCGGCAGCCGGCCCATGCATCGCGCGATCGCACCGTCCAGCGTCCTCAGCTTGCGGGCGTACGCCTCCGCCCGCTGCCGGTAGGCGGCGGCGTGCTTCGAGTCGGCGGCGGCTAGCGCGGACGCGATCGCCCGCGTGGCCAGCTCGGCGTTCTGCGGGTCCTGCCACCAGTGCGGGTCGTCACCACGCAGCTTCACGCCCGCCCCCACGTTCACTACCCGCGCGCCCGAGCTTGCCTGGTTCAGCACACCCTCGAGCCACGAGTCGACCTCACCGCCGGAGCGCAGCACCACCTTCGCCTTCGACACGGCGATCGCGTCGCCCGGCCGCGGTTCGTACTCGTGCGGGTCGGTGTTTGGCCGGAGAATCTGCTCGACCTTCGCTTCCGGGCCGGCGACGTTGCGGGCGATGTCCGCCAGCTGCGTGGTTGTTGCCACGACCACCGGCCCCCCGCCTGAGGCGGAGCTACCCGCGCTCGAGCAGCCGGCGACGGCGATTGCGGCGGCGAAGAGCACGAACGCCCGCGGGAGCAGCCTGCGGCACATGGCCGCTCAGCTTACTGCGAATGATTCTCATTTGCAGTTAGGCGCTCCCGAGCTGCCGCCGTCACGTCGCGGCGCACCTCCTCGATGCGCTTGCGGACGTTGAGGAAGTAGTCGATGCCGGACACCACGGTGATCACCACCGACACGTACACGAGCGCCTGGACCCAGGCGGCATTCGGGTCGCCGGCCGCGATGAGGGCCAACACTGCGGCCACCTGCGAGACGGTCTTGACCTTGCCGAGGAAGCTCGCCGGGATGACCGCCCCCTGCGCGCCGGCCGCGATGCGAAGGCCACTCACCGCGAACTCGCGCGCGATGATCACCATCGCGACCCAGGCGTCCACCCGGTTGAGGCTCACGAGCGAGATGAGCGCGGAGGCGATCAGCAGCTTGTCCGCGATCGGGTCCATCACCTTCCCGAAGGTGGTGATGCTCTGCCGCGAGCGCGCGATGTAGCCATCGAGCCCGTCGGTGAAGGCGGCGAGGGCGAACACGATCGCGGCGATCGTGGCGCCGCGCGGAGTCTCCACCAGCAGCGCCGCAACCAGCACCGGAACCAGCAGGATCCGGATGACTGTGAGTACGTTCGGCACGTTGAGCGGGAACACGCCCGCTCAGGCTACCCCGCCGGGCGCTCTGCCATGCCGCGTCGCTCGCGCGCGAGTAGCTCTATTCCGAGCGAGCTGCCGAGCGGCCCGAACGGCGAGACCGTGAACGCGAGCAGCCACCACGGGAACACGCGCTTGCGGCAGCCGTTGGCCACGAGCAGGCAGAGGAAGATCCAGCCGAAGCCGTGCGCCCACCCGAGCGCCTGCTTGAGGCTCTCGTCGAAGCCCCCGATCCAGACCACGAGCAGCGACGTGAACAGCAGCGACTCGAACGCCGAGTAGATGCGCACCGCGCGGAAGTAGCTCACGCGCCCGAGACTAGTGCCGGCGCTGCCGCGGTGGCTCTTCGGTCATCACCGTGTCGCTGTCCCTGTACGCGGGCGAACAGCAGCACAGGAGCACGAGCGGCTCGTCCTCGGACGCCCAGAGCTTGTGCGGAGTGCCGGGTGGGATGACCACGCAGTCGCCCGCTCGCACGGCGCGCTCTTCCGTACCGAGCCGCATGCGGCCGGCCCCGGCGGTGAAGTAGTAGAGCTCCTCGGTCACCGCGTGGTAGTGCTCCTGCGTCTCGCCACCCGCCGGCACCGTGGCCTCGGCCAGGCTCTGGTTGCGAGCCGCGGTCCAGGCAGGCCCGGCGAGCTCCCGGATCCGTGAGCCGTCGAGCGTGGTGAAGGACTCGAGGTCACTCAGGTTCGAGATCTGCACGTGCGGATCTTCGCACGCGACGCATGCCGGATATCCGCACCAGCGCCCGCATGCTCACCCCCTGGGAGCGCGCGTCCGCGCAGGCGAATCTCCCAGTGCGCCTACTTCGACTCGCACTGACCCAGGAGGCACTCCCGACCATGAATCCGCCAACCGCCACCAGCCACCCGGCCACCGGCGTCGACGAGCTGCGCGCTCGCATCGCCGGCGACTACGTAACCCCAGCGGACCCGAACTGGGATGAGGCTCGCCTCGCGTGGAACCTCGCCGTCGACCAGCGCCCCGCCGCGGTGGCGCTCCCCGAGACGGCCGAGGACGTGGCGGAAGTCGTGCGCTACGCCCGCGACAACGGCCTCAAGATGGCGCCGCAGAGCACGGGGCACAACGCCCATCCGCTCGAGCTGGCGCAGACCGTGCTGGTGAAGACGGAGCGCCTGCGCTCGGTCGAGATCGACCCCGAGGCGCGCATCGCCATCATCGGCGGCGGCGCGATCTGGCAGGACGTGACCCACCCCGCGGCGGAGCACGGCCTGGCCGCGCTCGCCGGCTCCTCGCCCGACGTCGGCGTGCTCGGCTACTCGCTCGGCGGCGGTCTTTCTTGGCTCGCCCGCAGCAAGGGCCTTGCGGCCAACATGATCGAGGCGATCGAGATCGTGACCGCCGACGGTGAGATCGTGCGCGCGGACGCCGACAACGAGCCCGACCTCTACTGGGCCGTGCGCGGCGGCGGCGGGAACTTCGGCGTGGTCACCGCGATCGAGATGGACCTGATCCCGCTCACAGAGGTCCACGCCGGCGTGCTGTTCTTCCCGATCGAGCGCGCGCACGAGGTGCTTCATGCGTGGCGCGAGTGGGTCAAGAACGTGCCCGACGAGGTCACCTCGGTCGGCCGCCTCCTGCGCTTCCCGCCGCTCGAGGAGATCCCTGAGCCGGTGCGCGGCGGCAAGTTCGCCGTGATCGAGGCCACGATGCTGGTCGACGAGGCTGAGGCCGCGGACCTGCTCGCGCCGCTGCGCGCGCTCGGCCCGGCGATGGACACCTTCGCGACCATCCCGGTCACCGAGCTGCAGCACCTGCACATGGACCCGCCGCACCCGGTCCCGGGCAAGGGCGACGGGCTGCTGCTGCGCGATCTGCCCGCGAAGGCGCTCGACTCGCTGCTGGAGGTCACGGGGCCCGGCGTCGAGTCGCCGCTCCTGAGCGTCGAGATTCGCCACATCGGCGGCGCGGCCGGCAGGCCCGACCCGAACGGCGGCGCGCTCGACTCGATCGACGCGCCGTTCGTCATGTTCGCCGTCGGGATGACGCCCGTGCCCGAGATGGTCGAGGCGGTCGAGGCGCACGTGAACATCGCGAAGCGCGCGCTCGGGGCATGGGACCGCGGTCTCATGTACCTGAACTTTGCGGAACACAAGATCGACCCGAGCCGGCTCTGGTCGCCCGCCGCGTACCTGCGCCTGCGGAAGATCCGGGCGGCCTACGACCCGGACGAGCTGTTCCGCGCGAACCACCCGGTGCCTCCGTTCCCGGTGGCAGCGGAGTAGTCCCAGCAATACAAAGCTAGGTCCGAGCTCCAGCCCCCGCCTCGCAGCGTCCGCGAGGCGGGGGCTTTCGCAACTTCTGGCCGTGTGCGCAGTTCTCTTCCGTGCGGGCCCGGATGGCCCGCACAAACTTCGTTCACGGGGAGACGCCTTGCGTAAATACCTCAGCGTCACGCTCTTGCTCGCCGCCGCTTCGCTTGCGGCACCTGCCGCCGCTTCGGCGTCGGCGACCGTGCTCGGCACGACTTCCTCGAGCCTCGGCTCGCCGGCCCTAGCGGGCGACCGGGTCGTCGCGACGGTGTTTCGCAGCGCGAACCTCGAGCAGCTGTACTCGTTCGCGCCGGGGACGCCTGCGAAGCGGCTGCTCACGAACCGGACGCGTTTCGAGGGCGACTTCGCGGTCCTCGGCTACGGCGCCTCGGCGCAGCGCGTCGCGGCCGTTCGGGTTGGCGAGGCGAGCCCGGGAAACGCTCAGTTCTTCAGTGGGCCACCGCTCGGCCCGCTCTCGCAA
>DASVXS010000140.1:0-14681 GCA_036392575.1 Thermoleophilaceae bacterium
GTCGGTGAGGCCGACGGTGGCGAGCAGCTGCTCGAGCCAGTCGCGGTCGACCTTCTCGCCGGCGATGCGCAGCGGCAGCGTGACGTTCTCCTCCGCCGTGAGCACCGGGAGCAGGTTGAAGAACTGGAAGATGAAGCCGAACTTGTCGCGGCGAAGCTGGGTGAGCTTCTTGTCGTCGAGCTCACCGAGCTCGACGCCGTCGACGGCCACCGAGCCCGCGGTGGGCCGGTCGAGCCCGGCGAGGATGTGCATGAGTGTCGACTTGCCGGAGCCGGACGGCCCCATGATGGCCGTGAACTGGCCCTTCGGGAAGCCGACGGTCACGCCGTCGAGAGCATCCACCGCGGCGTCGCCTTCGCCAAAACGACGGCGGACGTCTACGGCCGAGACGATGAGAGGGGAAGACAAGTTGCGAGTCCTTTCGATCCGGAGCGGGGACAGAGGAGTGACGCGATGGTGGCGGATGGGAACCCGAATTCCACTGGGGGGACCCGGCTTCTTGCGGGTGGGGGTACCCGCACTGCACTAATTGAAGTGAGCCCGACTCAGGCCTGGAGATAGGTGAGCACCGCGAGGACGCGGCGGTGATCTTCGGCGGCGGGCGCGAGACCGAGCTTGCCGAAGATGCTCGTCACGTGCTTCTCCACGGCCCGCTCGGTGACCACGAGCTGCTCAGCGATCGCGTTGTTCGAGCGGCCCTCGGCCATCAGACCGAGCACCTCGCGCTCGCGCGGCGTGAGCGCCTCGAGCGGATCCTCGCGGCGGCGCCGCCCGAGCAGCTGGGCGACCACCTCGGGGTCGAGCGCGGAGCCGCCCTCGGCGACACGCTTCACGCTGTCGGTGAAGCGCTCGATGTCGGCGATCCTGTCCTTCAGTAGGTAGCCGACACCCTCCGCGTTCTCCGCGAGCAGCTCGAGGGCGTAGCCCTCTTCCACGTATTGGGAGAGCACGAGCACGCCCGTGCTCGGGTGATCGGCGCGGATCTTCTGGGCCGCGCGCAGGCCGTCGTCGGTGTTGGTCGGCGGCATGCGCACGTCCACGATCGCCACGTCGGGCTTGTGTGCGGCGACCTTGCGCAGCAGGTCGTCGGCGTCGCCCGCCTGGGCCACCACCTCGAACTGCGCCTCCTCGAGCAGGCGCACCACGCCCTCGCGCAGGAGGACCGAATCTTCAGCGACGACTACGCGCATGGGATCTCCGCATAGATAACAGTCCCCTCGCCGGGATAGCTGTCCACCTCGAGTTGACCATCCAGAGCCGCGACTCTATCCGCAAGTCCGATAAGTCCGGTGCCATATCTCATGTCGGCGCCGCCGACGCCGTCGTCCTTCACCTGTACCAGCGCCACGTCGTTCTTCTCGACAACGTTGACGGATACCGAGGACGCTTTGGCGTGCTTGGCAGCGTTCGTGAGCGCCTCGGCGACCACGTAGTAGATCGCGGCCTCCACCCGCTCGGGCAGGCGGTCGCCGATCTCGAGCTCGAGTTCAACCGGCACCGGCGACCGGCCGACCAGCGCCGTGAGAGCAGGCCGCAGCCCTCGGTCGGTGAGCACCGCCGGGTGGATGCCGCGCGCGATCTCGCGTACCTCCTCGATCGCGTGACGCAGGCCCTCGTCCGCGCGGTCGAGCATCTCCGCGGCGCCGGCCGGGTCGGTCTCGATCTTCGAGCGTGCGAGCTTCAGCTCGAGCGCAAGCGCCACCAGCCGCTGCTGCGCACCGTCGTGCAGGTCGCGCTCGAGGCGGCGCCGCGACTTCTGCTCCGCCTCGAGGATCCGGCCGCGCGCCGAGCGCGCGGAGGCCAGAGACGCACGCAGCTGAGCCTCGATTCCCTCGCGCTCGAAGACGGCACCGAGCGCCGCCGCGGCGCGGGCCACCTGCTTGTCGCCCGCCAGACGCGCCTCGTGCACGATCGCGGCCACCGTACGGCCCTCGTACACGACCGGCGTCCAGGCGCGCTTCGGATCGCCGGGCTCGGGCAGCTCGACCGTGCGACCGCGGCGGTCCACGTAGTGCTCCCTGCGCTCGTACCAGTAGACGACGCGCAGCGAGCGGTCGCCCAGCACGCGCGCCAGCGCCTGGCGCAGGTCGCTCCGGGCGGGCGCGAAGGTGACGCGCGCGATTAGATCGTCGAGCGCCTCCGCGCGGTCAGCTGTCGAACGGGCGCGGCGCGCGGTCACGACACCGTCGGAACGAGCGCCTCGATCGCCTCGCCGCTGAGCTCGGACTTCGGAACGAAGCCACGCGCCCCGCTGCGCGACACGAGCGGCCCGTAGTCGGACAGCTCGCGGCTCGAGGTGAGAACGACGTGCGGCGCGTTTTCGTCGCCGGTGAGCCGGGCGGCCACATCGAAGCCGTCGATGTCCGGCAGCTGCACGTCGAGCAGGACGATGTCGGGCCGGAGGCGTCGTGCGTCCATCAGCCCCGTCATTCCGTCCTCTGATTCCCCCACCACGTCGTAGCCCTCTGCTTCCAGCAGGAGCCGAGCGGACGCCCGAAAACTTGGATGGTCGTCCACGATGAGAACTCTGAGAGCCACTGCCGGAATTGTGAAGTGATGCGGAATTTGCGCCCATACGGGTAGCCACACCCCCCTTGGCCCTTGAGCGGAGGACAGCCTGCCCCCTCTGGGGGATACGCCCCTCGGCGCAGTACGCTGGTGGGTCGCATGAAAATGGATCCGCTTCAGAGCTTCACCCCACAGGTTCGCGATTGGTTCGCGCGGGCTTTCGCGGATCCGACGAAGGCGCAGACCGACGCCTGGCCCGCCATCGCGCGCGGTGAGAACGTGCTGGTGTCGGCGCCGACGGGCTCGGGCAAGACGCTCGCGGCATTCCTGTGGGGGCTCGACCGGCTGGTCGCGAACCCGCTTCCCGAGGGCGAGCGGCGCACGCGGCTCGTGTACGTGTCGCCGCTGAAGGCGCTCTCGTATGACATCGAGCGCAACCTGCGGGCGCCGCTGCGCGGGATCGGCGGCGACGTCTCCGTCGCGATCAGGACCGGTGACACGCCGCAGAAGGAGCGCCAGCAGATGCTGCGTACGCCGCCGGACGTGCTCATCACCACGCCGGAGTCGCTCTACCTGATCCTCACCTCGCAGGCGCGCGAGATGCTGCGCGACGCGGAGTGGGTGATCGTGGACGAGATCCACGCGGTCGCCCAGACCAAGCGCGGCGCGCACTTGGCGCTCACGCTCGAGCGGCTCGAGCACCTCGCCGAGCGCCCGCTCCAGCGCATCGGCCTCTCGGCCACACAGCGACCGCTCGAGGAGGTCGGCCGCTTCCTCGTCGGCCCGCAGCGCGAGTGCACGGTGATCGACGCCGGCATACGCAAGGAGCTCGACCTGAAGATCCAGGTGCCGGTCGAGAACATGACCGAGCCGGACTCCGACGGCTCTGACGTCACGGACCTAGCGGGCGGGGAGGCGACGCGCCGGTCGATCTGGCCGGCGATCTACCCGGAGCTGCTCGAGCTGGTGCAGTCGCACCGTTCCACGATCGTCTTCGTGAACAACCGCCGCGGCGCGGAGCGCCTGGCCGTGCGGCTGAACGAGCTGGCCGGGGAGGACGGCCAGCCTGCCGACATCGCCCGCGCCCACCACGGCTCGCTCGCGCGCGAGGAGCGCCTCGTGGTCGAGGAGATGCTCAAGTCCGGCGAGCTGCCGTGCCTGGTGGCCACCTCGTCGCTCGAGCTCGGGATCGACATGGGCGCCGTCGACCTCGTGCTGCAGGTCGAGTCGCCGAAATCGGTGAGCCGCGGGCTGCAGCGCATCGGGCGGGCCGGCCACAACGTGGGCGAGGTCTCGAAGGGCCGCATCTTCCCGAAGTTCCGCGCCGACCTGCTCGAGTCGACCGTGGTCGCCCGGCGCATGCGCGAGGGCGAGATCGAGTCGACGGTCGTGCCGCGCAACCCGCTCGACGTGCTCGCGCAGCAGATCGTTGCGATGGTCGCCCCTGGGGACGAGTGGCGCGTGCCCGAGCTGCACGACCTCGTCCGGCGCACCTATCCCTACTCCGAGCTCTCGCGTGAGCTGCTCGACAACGTGCTCGACATGCTCGACGGGCGGTATCCGTCCGAGGAGTTCGCCGAGCTGCGGCCGCGGATCGTCTGGGACCGCGTGCAGGACGTGATCCGGGCGCGAAAGGGCTCGCGGCAGCTGGCCGTGACCAACGCGGGCACGATCCCCGACCGCGGGCTCTTCGGCGTGCATCTGCCCGACGGGCGGCGAGTCGGTGAGCTCGACGAGGAGATGGTCTACGAGGCGCGGCCCGGCCAGACCTTCATGCTCGGCGCCTCGACCTGGCGCATCGAGGAGATCACGCGCGATCGCGTGATCGTGACGCCCGCCCCCGGCGCGCCCGGCGCCGTGCCGTTCTGGCGGGGGGACGGCGTGGGCCGGCCAGCGGAGCTCGGCCGGGCGATCGGCGAGTTCTCGCGATGGGCGGTTGACCGGGACCCGCAGGAGCTCGTCGACGGCTTCGACCTGGACGAGTACGCCGCGAACAACCTCGTCGCCTTCTTGCGCGAGCAGCGCGAGGCGACGCGCGTGGTGCCCTCGGACAGGACGATCGTGATCGAGCGCTTCCGCGACGAGATCGGCGACTGGCGACTTTGCGTGCTGTCGCCGTACGGCGGCCGCGTCCACGCCGCCTGGGGCCTCGCGCTGTCCGCGCGCATCCGCGACCAGTTCGGACTCGAGGCCGACGCCATCTGGTCGGACGACGGCATCATCGTCCACCTGCCCGACGCCGACGAGCCGCCCGGCACGGAGCTCGTCATGGTCGAGCCGGACGAGGTGGAGGACATGGTCGTGCGCGAGCTCGGCGCCTCGGCCCTGTTCGGCGCGCGCTTCCGCGAGAACGCGGCTCGTGCGCTGCTGATCCCGCGCGCGTATCCCGGCAAGCGCACGCCGCTGTGGCAGCAGCGGCTGAAGGCGCAGTCGCTGCTCGAGGTGGCGAAGCGCTACAGCCAGTTCCCGATCATCCTCGAGACCTACCGCGAGTGCCTGCGCGACGTGCTCGACGTGCCGGGCCTTGTGGACCTGCTGACGAAGCTGCACAGCCGCGAGCTGTCACTCGTCGAGGCCGAGACGCAGACGGCGTCGCCGTTCGCGTCCTCGCTGCTGTTCGACTACGTGGCCACGTACATGTACGAGGGCGACACGCCGAACGCCGAGCGCCGCGCGGCCGCCCTCTCGCTAGACCGCGAGCTGCTGCGCGAGCTGCTCGGCCAGGAGGAGCTGCGCGACCTGATCGACCCGGACGCGCTCGCCGAGGTCGAGGCCGACCTGCAACACGTTTCCGAGCGCACGCGCGCGGTCAACGCGGACGGCATGCACGACGTGCTGCGGGCGGTCGGCGACCTGACAGTGGCGGAGGCGCAGGAGCGGGCGATCGTGGCGGTGTCGGCCAACCGCATGCTCGAGGTGCTCGTGAGCGAGCGCCGCGCCGCAAGGATGCGGATCGGCGGCGAGGAGCGCTATATCGCCGCCGAAGACGCGGGGCTCTACCGCGATGCGCTCGGCTCCGTACCGCCTGGCGGCCTGCCCGCCACGTTCCTCGAACCGGTCGAGGAGCCGCTCTCGCGCCTCGCACGCCGGTACGCGCGTACGCACGGGCCATTCACCACCGCCGAGATCTCCGCGCGCTACGGCGTCGACCTCGGACCCACGCTCCGGGAGCTCGAGCGAAGCGGCGGGCTGGTTCGAGGCGAGCTGCGCCCAGGTGGCGCGGAGCGCGAGTGGTGCGATCCCGAGGTGCTGCGCCGCCTGCGCCGCGCGTCGCTCGCGTCACTTCGCAAGGAGGTCGAGCCCGCCGAGCAGCGTGCGCTGGCGCGCTTCCTGCCCTCCTGGCAGGGCGTGGACGTGTCGCCTCCGGGCGGCGCCGGGATAGACCGCCTCCGCGAGGTTCTGGTGCCACTCCAGGGACTTGCGCTCACGCCCTCCACCTGGGAGCAAGACGTGCTGCCGCGACGCGTGGGCGCGTACTCGGCTTCATGGATGGACGCGCTCTGCGCGGCCGGCGAGATCGTGTGGGTCGGCGCCGGGGCGCTCGGTCGCTCGAACGGCAGGGTGGCCCTCTACTTCCGTGACGACGCCCGGTGGATCGGCACACCGTCACAGCGCGGCGAGGCGCCCTCATCGCCCGTGCACGACGCGATTCGCGAGCGGCTCGAGCGCGGCGCGGCGTTCTGGTCCGACCTGGTCACAGACGTGACCGAGGTGGACGGGCGGGCCATCGAACCAACCGAACTGCAGGAGGCGCTCTGGGATCTCGCTTGGGCCGGAGAGGTGACGAATGACGCCTTCGCGCCGCTGCGCGCGCCGCGGCTGTCGCTTGCCCGCGCCGACCGCCAGCGCGGCCGGCGCTTTGCGCGCCGCCGAGCCGGCGCCGCGCCGCAGGTGCAGGGCCGCTGGTCGCTCACCGCGCCCCTGTTCCGTGACGCGCCCGAGCGTGGCCCGCGCATGCGCGCGATCTCGGAATTGCTGCTCGAGCGCTACGGCATCGTTACGCGCGAGATGGTCCTAGCCGAGGGGATTCCCGGCGGCTTCTCCACCCTCTACGGCGAGCTGTCCAATCTCGAGACGCTCGGCACCGCGCGCCGCGGCTACTTCGTCGAGGGCCTGGGCGGCGCGCAGTTCGCGCTCGGCGCGGCAGTGGAGCGGTTGCGCTCGCTTCGCACCGACGAGCCCGCCGGCCCGCTCGTGCTCGCCGCGACCGACCCCGCGAACGCATACGGCGCCTCGCTCCCGTGGCCGCGCCGGGAAGACGACGACTCGGGCCGCCGCCCCAGCCGGGCGCCCGGCGCCTACGTGGTGATGCTCGACGCGGAGCCCGTCCTCTACGTGGAACGGGGCGGCAAGGGCCTGCTCAGCCTGAAAGAGCCAGGCGACTGGTTGCGCGAGGCGCTCGAGGCGCTCGCCGACCACGTGCGACGCGGTCGGCTCAAGCGGCTGGCGATCGAGCGCTTCGACGGCGAGCCGGTCGTGGGAACCGAGATGGAGGAGCTGCTGATCGAGGTCGGCTTCCGCCAGGGCCCGCGGCGCCTGACTCTGACGGCATAGCTGTGGCGCACCCCGTCGGCTCGTTCGTAACATCGAACGAATGCCGGAAGGGGACACGATTCACAACGCCGCTCGGCGCGTGGGGGCTGCCCTGGTGGGGAAGCCGATCCTCTCGATCGAGACGCCTCAGCAACGCCACCGCATGGACCGCTGGCCCGAGCGCCTCGAGGGAAGAGCCGTGCACAGCGTCGACGCGCGGGGCAAGCACCTCTTCCTGCGGTTCGACGGCGACCTGACGCTCCACTCGCACCTCCGCATGGGCGGCTTGTGGGGTGTGTTCCGACGCGGCGAGCGCTGGCGCCGGTCTCCGCGGCGCGCCTGGCTCGTGATCCGCACGCCCGAGCACGACGTCGTGCAGTTCGACGGGCCGGTGCTCGAGCTGATGACGGAAGGCCGCACGCGCTTCGACCAGCAGCTCGCCGGCCTCGGCCCGGACATCGTGGCCGAGGGCGAGTTCGACCAGGCGAAGTTCCTTCGCCGCCTGCGCGAGGACGACCAGACGCGCGGCTTCGGGGAGGCACTGCTCGACCAGCGCAACGTGGCCGGCATCGGCAACATCTGGAAGTGCGAGGCCTGCTTCCTCGCCGGCGTCGATCCGTGGCGTCCCACGTCCGAGGTGGCGGACGACGAAGCCCTCGCAGCCGTGCGCGCCGCGCGGCCGCTCATGCAGCTGTCTGCCGAGCGCGGCGGCCGGCCCGTCAGCTGGGAGCCCGAGCGTCCGGCCACCCGACAGGAGAACCGCTTTTGGGTCTATAACCGCGCAGGCCTGCCCTGCCGGAAATGCGGCGAGCCGGTTCAGGCGCGCGGCCAGGGCGATGACAACCGCACCACCTTCTGGTGCCCGGGGTGCCAGTCCTGATGACGCGCGCGCCGCACCTGCCGCCGCTCAAGCGAGTCGGGCACAAGGGCGCCGACCTGGTCGCCCCTGGCAACACGATCGAGAGCTTCGAGGCCGCGCTCGAGCACGGCGTGCACATGATCGAGTTCGACGTGCTGCAGATGCGCGACGGCTCGCTCGTACTCGCGCACGACTTCCGCGACGCGTACAGCCGCGAGACCGTGACGCTCGAGGAGGGTCTCGACCACTTCGCGGGCGAGGCATATGCGGACGTGGAGCTCGACGTGGACCTCAAGCTGCCCGGCTACGAGCGCCAAGTCGGCGAGGCGCTTTTCGAGCGCGAGCTCGGCGCGCGTTCGCTCATCTCGTCCACATGGGAGCAGAGCCTCGACGTGCTCGGGGAGGCTGCGCCTGGGGTGCGGCGCGGCTGGTCGGTACCGCGCGCGCGGCGCGACTACCTCAAGAGCTTCCTGCGTCCGGCGACGATGGCGGTCGCCATCTATATGCGCCGGCGCTTCCCCTCGCGAGCAGCGGCGATGATCCGCACCGGCCGCTGCGAGGCGATCATGGCCCACTGGCTGCTCGCAAGCGCCCGGCTTGTGGACCATGTGCACGCAGTCGGGGGCCAGGTCTACATCTGGACGGTCGATGACGCCGTGCGCATCCGCCTGCTCGACGCGATGGGGGTGGACGGCGTGATCACAAACGACCCGCGTCTGTTCGACGCCGATACCGGCCAGGCGCGGCGGCTAGCGGATCTGGCAGACCCCGCTTGAGAACCCGGGCGGGTCGGCGCCGCGCACGCCCGCTCGGCCGCCCTTCGTCACCCGGGTCGCCTTGCGCACGACCACCCAGCGGCGCTTGCCGCTGCGCGTCCGCTGCTTCTTCCGCCACTCGAAGCTCACCACCCCGCGCAGCTTGAACTCAGCGCCCGGCGCGGGGCGATCGAACGAGAAGGTGAAGCCGGCTTGGCGGAACGTGTAGCGCGCCGAGCCGGCGTAGATCCAACCCGAAAGCCCGCTGCCCTGAACGTTCTCGTAGCGCTTCTTGGTGGCGTTGTAGAACTGCGCGCGGAAGCGCATGTACATGCGCTTGTGGGTGCCGTCGCCGGGCATGCTCGCGCGCACGCCCATGTCGTTGGGGTGCTTGAGCGTGTCGCAGATGTTGATCGTCGCCCAGAGGTACTTCGACGACTTCGCGCCTTCAGCCCCGGTGGGGACGACGACGAACGCGACGGCCAAGGCGGCCACCGCGGCGGTGACGATCAAGCGCCTCACGCCACCAATGATGCTCCCGATGGGAAAAAGTTGCGGACCCCGTGGACGCAGATCCGGCGCTACTGACCGCAGGCAGTGGCGCTACCAGCCGTAGCCGGACCGGAGTCCACTTGCCTAGTGCTCGAGGCGGACGGAGAAGCCCTCTGCCTCGACAGCCTTCATGATCTCCTCATCGTGCTCCGGACCGCGCGTCTGGAGCACCAGCTGGATCGCCGTCTCGCGCACGTGGATATCCATGCCGTCGCGCAGGTGCTCGACGTCGACGACGTTGGCGCCCAGGTCGGCCACCGTCTTGAGCAGCCCGGCCAGCGCGCCGGGGCGGTCGGGCACGACGGTGGCGAGAACCATCCGCCGCCCCGCGGCGGTCTCACCCAGGCGAATGCACTCGTAAAGCAGCGACGCATCGACGTTGCCACCGGAGAGGATCGCGCAGACGCTCCCGCCCTCGGGCGCCTTCACCAGTCCTTGCATGAGCGCGGCCACGCCCACCGCGCCAGCTCCTTCCACCACCAGCTTCGTGCGCTCGAGCAGCATCACCATCGCTTGGGCAACCTCGTCATCGGTCACGGTCACCACGCCGTCGATGTAACGCTCCACGAGCGGCAGCGTGAGTCGGCCCGGCTCCTTCACCGCGATGCCGTCGCAGATCGTGTTCGCCGAGCGCGCGCCGATCGGCCGATGTGCCTTGAGCGACTCCAGGTACGGCGCGCACGCCGCAGCCTGCACGCCAACCACGCGCACGCCGGGCAGCAGCTGCTTGGCCGCGATTGCCACGCCGGTGGCGAGCCCGCCGCCGCCGAGCGGCACCACGATCAGGCCAACGTCCGGGGCATCGCGCGCGATCTCCAGCCCGATCGTGCCCTGACCCGCCACCACCTGCGGATCGTCGAAGGCGTGCACGAGCGTCATGCCCTCCGCCTCGGCCGCCTCCTGTGCGGCGGCCTGGGCGTCGTCGTAGGTGCCATCCACGAAGCGGACTTCGCCGCCGTACTGATGCACCGCGGCGATCTTCGCGAGCGGCGCGCCCGCCGGCATGAACAGGACGGCTCGCGCGCCAAACTGCGAGGCGGCGAAGGCGAGGCCCTGTGCGTGGTTACCCGCGCTTGCGGCGCACACGCCGGCCGTGAGCTGCTCCTTCGACAGCTGCGCCAGCTTGTTGGTGGCACCGCGCACCTTGAACGAGCCAGTGAGCTGAAGGTTCTCGGCCTTCACGAACACCTTCGCGCCAACGCGCCGCGTCAGCTCGCCAGACGAGAGCAGCGGAGTGCGCCGGACGTGCGACTCGATCCTCGCGTCGGCCGCCTCGACGTCCTCGAAGGAGACGACCTCCCCCGTCGCCGTCCCCGCCACCGCTAGCTCCCCAGCGCGACCACGGCTTCTATCTCCACGCGGGCGCCCTTCGGAAGGGAGGCCACGCCGACCGCCGCGCGCGCCGGCGCGTCGTCGCCGAAGTACTCGCCGTAGGCATCGTTCACCTCGGCCCAGTCGCCGGCGAGGTCAGTGAGGAACACGCCGATCCTGACGGCGTCGTCGAGGCTCGCGCCGGCCGCCTCGCAGACGGCGCGGAGGTTGTCGAGACAGCGGCGCGCCTGGTCGCCGGCGCTGCCCTCGATCAGCTCGCCGCTCTCCGGATCGAGCGGAATTTGCCCGGAGCAGAACAGCAGCCCCCCGGCCGCGACCGCGTGCGAGTACGGCCCCACAGCCGCAGGAGCCGTCTCCGCATGCACCGTTCGCCTGTCCCCGATCACGCCCGGGAGCCTACTCCTGGACCCGCCTGGGATCATCTGCCCTTCATGAGCGAGGGGGATGACACGATTCGGCTGCTCGGCCGCGCGCCGATCTTCTCCGGATTGACCAACGACGAGCTCGCCGGGATCGCCCAAGTGGCTGTCCCGCGCACCTGGTCGGCAGGCGAGGTGATCTTTCGCGAGGGCGATCCGGGCGACACCGCCTACGTGATCCGCGACGGCGTCGTCCGCGTCACGCGCCAACACCCGGGCGGGCGCGTGATCACACTGGTGGAGCTGCGCCCGGGCGACATGTTCGGGGAGCTTGCGATGCTCGTCGACGAGACGCGCTCGGCCACCGCGGAGGCCACCGTGGACACGCGCGGGCTCGCGCTGCTCGCCGGCGACCTCCGCCGCATCCTCATCGCCCACCCCGAAATCGCGCTGAAGATGCTCGAGGTGTTCGCGGGTCGCCTGCGCGGCGCCAACGAGCGCATCTCGCGCCAGTCGTTCCAGACCGTCGCCGGCCGCGTCGCCAGCGTGCTGCTCGCGCAGGCCGAGCAGCTGCAGCGCGACGGCCAGGCCGGCGAGGAGAACGTGCTCATCCCCGCCACGCGCGCGGAGATCGCGCAGCTCGCGGGCTCGTCGCGCGAGAGCGTTTCCCGCTTCCTCGCGGGACTCGAACGTGCCGGCGTCGTCACCTGCGGCCGCGGGAAGGTGGTTGTCCATGACCCCCGCACCCTCCGAAGCTACATCTACTGAGGAGCTCAGCCGGCGCCGTGCCGAGATGGTGGAGCGCCAGCTGCGCGCACGCGGGATCGGCGACGAGTGCGTGCTCCGCGCGATGGGCGAGGTGCCGCGCCACCTGTTCGTGCCGGAGGACGCCGTGAAAGACGCCTACCGCGATGGCGCGCTGCGGATCGGCGAGGGCCAGACGATCTCCCAGCCGTGGATCGTCGCGGCGATGGCGTCGCTGCTCGAGCTCGAGGGCGATGAGACCGTGCTCGAGGTCGGCACCGGGTCGGGCTACGCAGCCGCCGTTCTCTCCCGCTGCTGCCACGACGTGATCACGATCGAGCGCCACGGGAGCCTCGCGGAGCGCTCACGGCAGGTGCTTGCGGAGCTCGGCTACGACAACGTCGAGGTGCGGGTGGGCGACGGCAGCCGCGGGGCGGCGGACAGGGCGCCGTTTGGCGGCATCTCGGTAACCGCCACCGCCATGAGCGAGCCGCCGCCGGCGCTGCTCGAGCAGCTCGCCCCAGGCGCGGCGCTCGTGTGCCCCGTGAACGTGGGCGGCGAGGAGCGGCTCACCCGCTTCCGCGATGGCGAGGTCGAGCCGATCGTGGCCGTCCGTTTCGTGCCGCTGATCGAGTCAGAAGGCGGGGCCGGAACTGCCTCGTAGGCCTCCCTCCGGCGGCGGGCTGCTGCGCGAGTTCTCCGCCGGAGGCGTGGTGGTCCGGCGCATGCGCGGGCAGCCCTACTTCGCCGCCGTCCGCGTGAAGGACGGCACCGTGCTCGCGCTGCCCAAGGGGCACATCGACCCCGGCGAGTCGGCCGCCGAGGCCGCCGAGCGGGAGGTGCGCGAGGAGACCGGCGTGACTGGGACGCTGGTCGAGAAGCTGGACGACATCCGCTACTGGTATTTCCGCGACGGCCGGCGCGTGCTGAAGGTCGTGAGCTTCTTCCTCTTCAGGTACAAAAGCGGCTCCGTGGAGGACCACGACGAGGAGGTCGACTCCGCCGAATGGGTCCCGCTCGCGGATGGCCCGGACATGCTTTCCTACCGTGGCGAGCGCGAGATCGCGCGCGCAGCCCTGAACAGGTCGAACTCGGGGAGGTAGGCTCCCCCAGCCGTGTACGTACTCAACTTCTATTCACCGCTCTTCATCGATCAGCTGAAGCGGGGCCGCAAGACGGCCACGATCCGCCTCGGCGACAAGGCGTCGAAGTACAAGAAGGGCCAGGTCGTTCTGATCACGGTCGGCTTCCAGCACCAGCCGCGCGAGCGCATCTTCGAGGCCGTGATCGACCGCGTCGAGGTGAAGCGCGTGAGCGAGCTCTCGCCGCGCGACATCGAGCACGACAACCCCGAGTTCCGCCGTCTCGACGAGACCGTCCACTTCCTCGAGCAGATCTACGGTCGCCAGGTTGACAAGGACGACCTCGTCACCGTCGTGGAGTTCTCGGCGATCTCCGACCGCCCAAGCGAGCTCTCAGATCGTATGCGCGGCGCCGCCGGCACTCAGAACTGAGTTATTTTCGCCTGGCAAGCGGGATTTTCAGGTGTTTTTGGCACTCTTCCTGCTAGAGTGCCAAAGCCGTAGGACCCCTCTTTTCAGGACTCACATCAACGGAGGTTCAGCCTGATGAAGCTCAAGCCTCTTGGCGATCGCCTGATCGTCAAGGCGGTCGAGGAGGAGGAGACGACCGCAAGCGGCATCGTCCTTCCCGACACCGCCAAGGAGAAGCCGCAGCGCGGCAAGGTCGTCGCGGTCGGCGACGGAAAGGTCACCGACGACAACGAGCGCATCCCGCTCGACGTGTCCGAGGGCGACGAGGTCCTCTACAGCAAGTACGGCGGCACCGAAATCAAGGTCGACGGTGAGGATCTGCTCGTGCTCCGCGAGTCGGACGTCCTCGCCAAGGTCGCCGGCTGATCCCCTCAGGAAATCAACGGAGGAATAGGTATGGCTCATAAGGAGCTGAAGTACGACCAGGAGGCTCGAGCGTCGCTCGAGGCCGGCGTCGACGCCGTAGCCAACGCGGTGAAGGTGACGCTCGGCCCGAAGGGACGCTACGTCGTCCTGGACAAGAAGTTCGGCGCCCCGACCATCACGAACGACGGTGTGACCATCGCGCGTGAGATCGAGGTCGAGGACGTCTTCCAGAACCAGGGCGCCCAGCTCGTGCGTGAGGTCGCCACGGCGACCAACGACGTCGCGGGCGACGGCACCACCACGGCGACGCTGCTCGCCCAGATCATCGTCCGGCAGGGCCTCAAGAACGTGGCCGCCGGCGCGAACCCGCTGGCTCTTCGCCGCGGCATCGAGCGCGCGGTCGACCAGGTCGTGGAGAACATCCGCAGCCAGGCGAAGCAGGTCTCCGGCAAGGAGCAGATCGCTCGCGTGGCGGCCATCTCCGCCGCTGACGACGAGATCGGCGACGTGATCGCCGACGCGATCGACAAGGTCGGCAAGGACGGCGTCGTGAACGTCGAGGAGGGCCAGACGTTCGGCATGGACCTCGGGTTCACCGAGGGCATGCAGTTCGATAAGGGCTACATCTCGCCGTACATGGTCACGGACCAGGAGCGCATGGAGGCGGTCCTCGAGGATCCCTACATCCTCATCGCCAACCAGAAGATCGGCTCCGTCCGTGACCTGCTGCCCGTGCTCGAGCAGGTGATCCAGTCGGGCCGCCCGATCGTGATCATCGCCGAGGACGTCGAGGGCGAGGCTCTCGCCACGCTCGTCGTGAACAAGCTCCGCGGCACCTTCACCGGCGTAGCGGTCAAGGCCCCGGGCTTCGGCGATCGCCGCAAGCGCATGCTCGAGGACATCGCGATCCTCACGGGCGGCGAGGTGATCACCGAGGAGATGGGCCTCAAGCTCGAGAACACCCAGATCTCGCAGCTGGGCCGTGCCCGTCGCGTCGTGGTGACCAAGGACACCACCACGATCATCGACGGCGGGGGTGATGCGGACGCCATCAAGGGCCGCATCAACCAGATCAAGCAGGAGATCGAGAACACCGACTCGGACTTCGACCGCGAGAAGC
>DASVXS010000141.1:0-11797 GCA_036392575.1 Thermoleophilaceae bacterium
GGGCTGCAGCATCAGCGGCTTCCCTCCGATCTCTGGGGTGGCGCGCCGCCACCCCGCTGACCGCCGCCACGCGCTCCGCGGCCCCGGCCGCCACCCGGCCCGACCGCCTGCGGCGCCTCGAGCTCGGTGAGGTCCTGCGCGAAGCCCGAGGGCATGATCTCGCCCTTGTTGATCCACACCTTCACGCCGATGCGGCCGAAGGTGGTACGGGCCTCGTAGAAGCCGTAGTCGATGTCGGCGCGCAGCGTGTGCAGCGGCACGCGGCCGTCCGAGTAGCCCTCGGTGCGCGCCATCTCCGCGCCGCCGAGGCGGCCGGAGACCTGGATGCGAACGCCCTTCGCGCCGGAGCGCATCGCGCTGGTGAGCGCACGCTTCATGGCACGGCGGAAGGCGACGCGGTTCTGAAGCTGCTCCGCGACCGACTGCGCGACGAGCTTGGCGTCGAGCTCAGGCCGCTTGATCTCGAGGATGTTCACGCGCACCGACTTGCCGGTCATGCGGTGAAGCTCGCGGCGCAGCGCGTCGACCTCGCTGCCGGACTTGCCGATCACGATGCCGGGCCGGGCCGTGTGGATGTTGACCTCGACCTCGTTCTTGTCCTTCTTGATCGTGATGTCGGAGAGACCGGCGTGCGCGAGCTTGCCCTCGATGTGATTGCGGATGTGGACGTCCTCGAGCAGGTAGTCGGCGAACTCGCGCTCGTTGAACCAGCTGGACTTCCAGTCATGGATGTAGCCGACGCGAAGCGACTCTGGATGGACTTTCTGACCCATGCTTCTTCGACTACTCCTTCGGTGACAGCGTGATCGTGAGGTGGCTCGTGCGCTTGCGGATACGCGTGGCGCGGCCGAGAGCACGAGGACGGTACCGCTTGAGCGTGGGCCCTTCGTCGACGTAGGCCTGGTTGATGACCAGGTCGTCCGCGACGAGCTCGTGATTGTTCTCGGCGTTCGCGATGGCCGAGTCGAGAAGCTTGGCGACATCGCGAGCCGCGGCACGCGGGGTGTGAGTGAGGATAGCCCGCGCCTCATCGACCGACTTGCCGCGGATGTGGTCGATCACGAGTCGCGCCTTCCGGGGCGCGGTACGCACGTAGCGAGCCTGCGCGCGCACGACCACGACGCCATCGCCGTCCCGGGGCGGCGCGGGCTTGCGCTGCGGCGTGCTCGTCTCCGCGGCGCGGCGGCGAGTGGTACGCCGCGGCTTCTCCTCGGGCTCCTCCGCCGCTTCCTCGGGTTCGGCCGCCTCCTCGGTCTCGGCCTGCTCTTCGGCGGCCTCCACCTCGGCCTCCGCCTCCGCCTCTTCCTTCTTGCGGCGGGTGCGCTTCGGCTTCTCCTCGGCAGGGGCGGACTCGGCCTCCGCCTTCGGCGCGGCCTTCTTGCGCGAGCGCGTCGCGCGCTTCGGCTTCTCCTCGGCCTGGGCCTCGGTCCTCTCCGGCGTCTCCTCGGCGCCGTTCTCGACGGTGTCCTTCTGCTCCTCGGTCATCGCATCCTCGCCTTGTCGCTGCCGGCGTGGCCGCGGAACAGGCGGGTCGGGGCGAACTCGCCGAGCTTGTGGCCCACCATCGACTCGCTCACGAACACGGGCACGTGCTTGCGCCCGTCGTGCACCGCGATCGTGTGGCCCACCATCTCGGGGAAGATCGTGGAGGTTCGGGACCAGGTCTTCACCATCTGCTTGCTACCGGACTCGTTCATGGCCTCGATGCGCCTGATCAGCCGCTCCTCGATCCACGGGCCCTTCTTCGAAGATCTCGACATCTCTGCTTCCTACTTCCTCTTGGCGCGCCTGCGGCTGCGCACGATCCAGCGGTCGGACTGCTTGTTCTTCTTGCGCGTGGGGTAGCCGAGCGTCGGCACGCCCCACGGGGTTACGGGATGGCGACCCGGCGTGGTCGAGCCCTCGCCGCCGCCGTGCGGGTGGTCGACGGGGTTCATGGCCGTGCCGCGGGTCTGCGGGCGCTTGCCGAGGTGACGGCTGCGGCCCGCCTTCCCGATGTCGATGTTCTGGTGCTCGGCGTTGCCGATCGAGCCCACCGTGGCGCGGCAGTCGACGTGCACCATGCGCATCTCGCCCGACGGCAGGCGGAGCGTGGCGCGGTCGCCCTCCTTCGCCACGAGCTGCACCGCCGCGCCGGCGGACCGGCCGAGCTGGCCGCCACGGCCGGGCGTGAGCTCCACGTTGTGCACGGTGGTGCCGGTGGGGATGTTGCGCAGCGGCAGCGCGTGCCCTGGAGCGATGTCGGCGCCAGTGCCCGACATCACGGTGGCGCCCACGCGTAGGCGGTTCGGCGCGAGGATGTAGCGCTTCTCGCCGTCGGCGTAGTGCAGCAGCGCGATGTATGCGGTGCGGTTCGGGTCGTACTCGATCGCCGCGACGCGCGCTGGGATGCCGTCCTTGCGCCGCTTGAAGTCGATCACGCGGTACTTGCGCTTCGCCCCGCCGCCGCGGTGGCGCGAGGTGATGCGGCCATTCGAGTTGCGGCCGCCGCTCTTGTTGAGGCCTTCGACGAGCGACTTCTCGGGCTCGCTCTTCGTGACCTCCGCATTGTCCGCGAAGGTCGCGAAGCGCCGGCCGGGACTGGTGGGCTTGTACTTCTTGATGGGCATGGCTTTATGCGGCTATTCGCCGATCTCCTGGCCTTCGAAGAGCTCGATCGTGTCGTCCGGATGCAGCTGCACGATCGCCTTCTTCCACTCGGCCGTGCGCCCGCGCGTGTAGCCGCGGCGCTTGGGCTTCGACTTAACGCTCATCGTGCGCACGTCGAGCACGCGCACGTTGAAGATCTCCTCGACCGCCTGGCGGACCTGCGTCTTGTGGGCGTCGTCGTGCACCTGGAACGTGTACTTGTTGGCCGCGAGTAGCGCGTAGCTCTTCTCGGACACGATCGGGCGGACGATCACGCTGCGGGGATTCACGAGTCGCCGTCCTCTCCACCGCTGTCGCGCGCGACCGGCTGGGCGAGCCTGGTGAGCTCGTCGAGCGCCGCCTGCGAGACCACGAGCCGCGTCGCGCCGATGATGTCGGCCACGCCGACCGCGCTCGCGGGCAGCACGGCGGCGACGTCACGCAGGTTGCGGAACGACTTCGCGCAGTTCTCCTCGCCCTCGAGCGCGAGCACGACGAGCGTCTTCCCCTCGCCGAATCCGGCCAGGGCCTCCGCGGCTTGCCCGGCGGACGGCGAGTCGAACTTACCGGCCTCCACGACCGCGAGCGTGCCGCGACCAGCGTGCACGGACAGGGCCGCGCGCAGCGCCTTGCGGCGCGCTTTGCGGTTCACCTTCACCACGTAGTCGCGCGGCTTGGGGCCGAAGGCGATGCCTCCGCCAATTCGCTGCGGCGTGGAGAGAGCGCCGGTGCGTGCGCGACCGGTGCCCTTCTGGCGGAACGCCTTCCCACCGGTCATCGCGACCTCGCCGCGGCTGAGCGTGGACGCGGTGCCGCGGCGGCGCGCGTTCAGCTCGGCGCGCACGGTCTCGTGCACGAGCGCCATGTGGAAGGGCTCGCCGAACACCGACGCGTCGAGGTTCGCCTTCGTGGTCTTGCCGAGCACGGCTGCCTTCGGGGCGGCCATCAGGAGTCCGTCCTTATCTCGACCGTGGAGCCCTTGGCGCCGGGCACGGAGCCGCGGAGCAGGATCAAATTCTCGTCAGGCACGACGTCGACGACCTCGAGGCCCTTCTGCGTGACGCGCTTGTTGCCCATCTGGCCTGGGCCGCGGATGCCCTTGAACACGCGCGAAGGCGTTGCGGACGCGCCGATCGAGCCTGGCGCGCGCACATTGTGCGAGCCATGGGTCACGGGGCCGCGGCTGAAGTTGTGCCGCTTGACCGTGCCCTGGAAGCCCTTGCCCTTCGAGATGCCGGAGACCTTCACGGTCTGGCCCTTCTCGAAGACGTCGACGCCGACCGTGTCGCCCACCTGCAGCTCGCCGGCCTCGTCGCGAAACTCCACGAGGTGGCGCACTGCCGGCACGCCGGCCTTCTTGGTGTGACCGGCCTCGGCCTTCGTGAGGCGCTTTTCGTTCACCTCGCCGAAGCCGAGCTGCACGGCCTCGTAGCCGTCACGCTCGTGCGTGCGAATGCCCGTGACGAAGCAGGGACCCGCCTGCACGACGGTGACGCGCTCGAGGCGGCCGTCCTCCTGGAAGACCTGCGTCATGCCGAGCTTCTTTCCGAGCAGTGCCGCCATCGGTCAGACGAGCTGGATCTGAATGTCGACGCCGGCCGGCAGGTGGTCGAGGCGCTGGAGAGAGTCGACCGTCTTCGGCGTCGGCTGGTGGATGTCGATCAGCCGCTTGTGCGTGCGGATCTCGAAGTGCTCGCGTGAGTCCTTGTCCTTGAACGGGCTGCGGATCACGCAGTAGACGTTCTTCTCGGTGGGCAGGGGCACGGGGCCGGACACGCTCGCGCCGGTGCGCTGAGCCGTGTCCACGATCTCCTTCGCCGCCTGCTCGATCGAGGAGTGGTCGTAGGCCTTCAGCCTGATGCGGATCTTGTTCTGGGTGATTGCTGCCATCTGTTTCGGAAGTGTCCTGTGGACGCACCGAGGGCGGGCCCGTTACCGGGGCCCGCCCCCAGAAGCTCCTATGAGGAGGCGTCCTACTCGACGATCTCGGTCACGACCCCCGAGCCGACAGTGCGGCCGCCCTCGCGGATAGCGAAGCGCAGGCCCTGATCCATGGCGATCGGCTGGATCAGCTCGATCGACATCTGCACGTTGTCGCCCGGCATGACCATCTCGGTGCCCTCCGGCAGATGGGCGACGCCGGTCACGTCGGTCGTGCGGAAGTAGAACTGCGGCCGGTAGCCATCGAAGAACGGAGTGTGACGGCCACCCTCCTCCTTCTTCAGGCAGTAGACCTCAGCCTTGAACTTGGTGTGAGGCGTGATCGACCCCGGCTTGCAGAGCACCTGGCCGCGCTCGATCTCCTCGCGCTTGGTGCCACGCAGCAGGCAGCCGACGTTGTCGCCCGCGCGACCTTCGTCGAGGATCTTGCGGAACATCTCCACGCCGGTGACGACGGTCTTCGCCGTCTCCGGATGGATGCCGACCAGCTCGACCTCCTCGCCGGTCTTGATGATGCCCTGCTCGATACGGCCGGTGGCGACGGTGCCGCGGCCGGTGATCGAGAAGACGTCCTCGACCGGCATCAGGAACGGCTTGTCCAGGTCGCGCTCAGGCTCCGGGATGTAGCTGTCAAGTGCCTCGGCGAGCTCGAGGATCTTGCCCTTCTGCTCCTCGTCGCCCTCGAGTGCCTTGAGCGCCGAGCCCGTGATGAACGGGATGTCGTCGCCCGGGAACTCGTACTCGGACAGCAGATCGCGGACCTCGACCTCCACGAGCTCGAGAAGCTCGGGGTCGTCGACCATGTCGGACTTGTTCAGGAAGACCACGATGTACGGCACGCCGACCTGGCGGGCGAGCAGGATGTGCTCGCGCGTCTGCGGCATTGGGCCGTCGGCCGCCGACACGACGAGGATCGCCCCGTCCATCTGGGCGGCGCCCGTGATCATGTTCTTCACGTAGTCGGCGTGACCCGGGCAGTCCACGTGCGCGTAGTGACGGTTCTCCGTCTCGTACTCAACGTGACTCGTGGCGATCGTGATGCCGCGCTCCTTCTCCTCGGGCGCGTTGTCGATCTCCGCGAAGCTGCGAGCCTGGCCGCCGACCTTCTCGGCGAGCACCTGTGTGATAGCCGCGGTCAGCGTGGTCTTGCCATGGTCGATGTGACCGATGGTGCCTACGTTGACGTGCGGCTTATCGCGCTCGAACTTTTCCTTCGCCACTTGGCGTTGCTCCTTTCAGACCTTGGCGGGCTCGCGCTTCGGCGAACCCGGAAACATACTCTCTATCTGCTCTATGCGCTGGCTCCGACGGGCTCGCCGGTGCGGTGCTCGACGATGTCCTCGGCGATGTTGCCGGGGACCTCTTCGTAGCGGTCGAACTGCATCGTGTAGGTGGCCCGTCCCTGGGTGTTCGAACGTAGGTCCGTTGCGTAGCCGAACATCTCCGAGAGCGGCACGCTGGACTGGACCGCGAGCGCGTTGCCGCGCCGGTCCTGACCCTCGACGCGGCCGCGCCGGCGCGACAGGTCGCCGATCACGTCACCTAGGAACTCCTCGGGCGTGACGACCTCGACGGCCATGATCGGCTCGAGCAGCACCGGCTTGGCGCGCTTCGCGCCCTCCTTGAGCGCCAGCGAGCCGGCGATCTTGAAGGCGAGCTCCGACGAGTCGGTGTCGTGGTACTTGCCGTCGGTGAGCGTGACGCGCACGTCCACCATCGGGTAACCGGCCCTGACGCCCGTCTCGAGCGCCTCCTCGATCCCGTCCTCAACCGCGGGGATGAACTCCGACGGGATGGAGCCGCCCTTGATCTTGTTCACGAAGTCGAAGCCCTCGCCGGGAGCCGGCTCCACGTCGATGTAGACGATGCCGTACTGGCCCGAGCCACCGGTCTGGCGCACGAAGCGGCCCTCGACCTTCTGCGCGGTGCCGCGCACGGTCTCGCGGTAGGCGACCTGCGGGCGCCCGACCGCGGCCTCGACCTTGAACTCGCGCTTCATGCGGTCGACCAGCACCTCGAGGTGCAGCTCGCCCATGCCCGAGATCACGGTCTGTCCCGTCTCCTCGTCGGTCCGGACCTGGAACGTCGGGTCCTCCTCCGCGAGGCGCGCGAGCGCCGCCGACATCTTCTCCTGGTCGACCTTCGTCTTCGGCTCGATTGCGACGTGCACGACCGGCTCGGGGAACTCGATCGTCTCGAGCAGGACCGGAGCGTCCGGCGCGGACAGGGTGTCACCCGTCGACGTCTGCTTGAAGCCGACCACCGCGGCGATGTCGCCCGCGTAGATCTCCTCCTGCTCCTCGCGGTCGTTGGCGTGCATCATCAGGATGCGGCCGGCACGCTCGGTCTTGCCGTTCGACGCGTTCAGCACGCGTGAGCCGGCTCCGAGCTTGCCCGAGTAGACGCGGAAGTACGTGAGCTTGCCGACGAACGGGTCGGACATGACCTTGAAGGCGAGCGCGGAGAACGGGGCGTCGTCGGACGCCTCGCGCGTGGCCGGACGGCCCTCCTCCTCGCCCTTGACGGGCTCCAAGCCGTCGACCGGCGGCACGTCGAGCGGGCTCGGCAGGTAGTCGATCACCGCATCGAGCAGCGGCTGCACGCCCTTGTTCTTGAAGGACGAGCCGCACAGCACCGGCGTGATCGAGATGTCGAGTGTCGCCTTCCGGATCGCGGCCTTCAGGCGGTCGACCGGGATCGGCTCATCGGCGAGGTAGGTCTCCATGAGCGCCTCGTCGTGATCGGCGATCGCCTCGATCAGGTGCGTGCGCGCCTCATGCGCCCGGTCCACCTGGTCGGCCGGGATGTCGATCTCGTCCCACTCGCGGCCGAGGTCGTCCTTGTAGATGATCGCCCTCTCGGTGACCAGGTCGATGATGCCCTGGAAGTCGGCCTCCGCGCCGATCGGCAGCTGGATCGGGATCGGGTTCGCACCGAGCCGATCGATCATCGTCTGGACGCCCTGCGCGAAGTTCGCGCCGATGCGGTCCATCTTGTTGATGTAGGCGATGCGCGGCACGCGGTACTTGTCGGCCTGGCGCCAGACCGTCTCGGACTGCGGCTCGACGCCGGCTACCGAGTCGAACAGCGCGATCGCGCCGTCGAGGACGCGCAGCGAGCGCTCGACCTCGACCGTGAAGTCGACGTGGCCGGGGGTATCGATGATGTTGATGCGGTAGTCGCGCCAGAAAGCGGTCGTGGCAGCCGACGTGATCGTGATGCCGCGCTCCTGCTCCTGCTCCATCCAGTCCATGACGGCAGCACCCTCATGTACCTCGCCGAGCTTGTGCGTCCGGCCGGTGTAGAAAAGGATGCGCTCGGTCGTGGTGGTCTTACCGGCATCGATGTGCGCCATGATGCCGATGTTGCGCGTGTGATCTAGTGAAACTTTCCGTGGCATATCTCTCAGCGGGTGAGCCGTTCGACGGCAGAAAAAAGGCCCTTCCGGGCCTGGTCAATCCCTCACGTGCCCGGGTGAACGCTCTATGTGGCGAAGTTCTCCATTTCGTGGTGGCGAGGCCGGACTCCCCTCCCAGATGAACCGGCTTCGTGAGGGCTTCGGATCGGCTCCAGAAGCGGCGAGCAATGCTAGCAGAGGCTTTTTTGCGCGCCTATCGAGTTTTCCGCTTTTGCACAGGGCTCAGCCCGCGGTCCTGATTCTTGGCCTGGCGGGCGGGTTCCTGCTCGCGATCACCGACTTTCTGACCGTAGTTCACGTGGAGGTGGTGACCGCCAGCTGCCAGGACCTGGCCACGCCGAGCCTTGCCGACAGCTGCGTGAGCAAGGGCAGCGAGCAGCACAGCTGGGCCCTGCTCGTGCTCGGCCTGCTGGCGCTCGCGATGACCTACGGCGCGGCCGCCGGCCGGTCGCGCCCGGCCGCCGCGGCGCTGCTGCTCATCGGTGTGGGCGCGCTTGCCGTGTTCTTCGCGGTCGATCTCCCCGACGTTTCCAAGACCGGGCAGATCGGGCTGAACTTCGCGAACGCCCAGGCAAAGGCGGGTGCGGGCTTCTGGACCGAGCTGGTCGGGGCCTGTCTGCTCGTGTTCGCGGGCGCGGTCGGACTCACGCGCGCGCGTAGATAGCCGAGGTGCGCGGGCGGGTACGCTCGGCGGATGGCTGAACGAACCATCGACAGCGTGGCGCGGGACGCTTTCGGCTTCGAGGCGCTGCGCCCCGGCCAGCGCGAGGCGATCGACGCGGTGCTCACAGGTCGCGACACGCTGGCGGTGATGTCGACCGGCTCGGGCAAGTCGGCCATCTACCAGATCGCCGGCATGCTGATGGAGGGCGCCACGCTCGTGATCTCGCCGCTGATCGCCCTGCAGCGCGACCAGGTGGAGGCGATCGACGACCAGCTCCCGGGCGAGGCGGCCGGCGTGAACTCGACGGTGGCGCGCTCGGAGCGGGAGGAAGCGTTCGAGGAGCTCGAGGAGGGAGAGCTCGAGTTCCTGTTCCTCGCGCCCGAGCAGCTCGCGAATCCCGAGGTGCTCGAGAACCTGCGCGAGGCGCGGCCCTCACTGCTCGTGGTCGACGAGGCCCACTGCATCAGCGAGTGGGGTCACGACTTCCGTCCTGACTACCTGCGCCTCGGCGCGCTCGTGGACGAGCTCGGGCATCCGACGGTGCTGGGCCTCACCGCCACCGCCTCGCCTCCCGTCCGGGACGAGATCGTCGAGCGGCTGCACATGCGCGACCCGGACGTGATCGTGCGCGGCTTCGACCGCCCCAACATCCACCTGGCGGTCGAGCGCTTCCACGAGGAGGAGCACAAGCGGCGGGCGCTCGTGGAAGCGATCGAGGCGGCCGAACGTCCCGGGATCGTCTACGCGGCCACCCGCGCGATCGCGGAGGAGCTGGCTGAGGAGCTCGCCGGGAAGGGCATCGCCGCCTGCGCCTACCACGCGGGCATGAACGCGACCGAGCGCGACCGCATCCAGGAGGAGTTCATGGACGACGCCTTCGAGGTGATCGTCGCGACGACGGCGTTCGGCATGGGCATCGACAAGCCGAACATCCGGTTCGTCTTCCACCACGCCGTCGCCGACTCGGTGGACAGCTATTACCAGGAGATCGGGCGCGCCGGCCGCGATGGAGAGCCGGCGCAGGCGAAGCTCTTCTACAGGACGGAGGACCTCGGCCTGCGACGCTTCTTCGCCGGGGCTGGACAGGTCGACCTCGACGAGATCGCCCACGTGGCCGATGCCGTTCGGCGGCACGGCGGGCCGGTCGATCCTGTGGAGCTGAAGGACGAGCTCGCCCTCTCTCAGACGAAGCTGATCACCGCGGTGAACCGGCTCGAGGAGGCGGGCGCCCTGCACACGCGGCCGACGGGTGAGGTTGAGCTCGTGCCCGACGCGCCACCGCCCCAGCAGTTCGTAGAGGAAGCGGCCAAGCGCGAGCACGACCGCCACGAGTTCGACCGCTCGCGCGTGGAGATGATGCGCGCGTACGCCGAGCACCGCAACTGCCGCCGCCAGTTCATCCTGAGCTACTTCGGCGAGGACCTGCCCGAGCCGTGCGGCAACTGCGACAACGACGAGGCCGGCCTCACTCGCGAGTCGAACGGCGACGAGCCGTTCCCGGTCGGCACGCGCGTGGTGCACCGGCAGTGGGGCGGCGGCCTCGTGCAGCGCTACGAGGACGACGAGGTCGTCGTGCTGTTCGACTCGGTGGGTTACAAGACGCTCGGCGTGCCGCTCGTCCTCGAGCGCGACCTGCTCGCGCCCGAGTAGATAGAAGTGGCTAGAAGTGGCGCCTGCGCTGATCCCCGAGCGAATCGAGACCGAGCGCCTGGCCCTGAGGCGCAACGCCCCGGCCGACCTCGACGCGTTCGTCGCTATCTGGAGGGACCCCGCGGTCTGGAGGGCGCTGATGGGCGGCGGCGAGCCGGATCTCGAGTTCGCTGCGGAGCGGCACGCGCGCCAGGTGGAGCACTGGCAGCGCGAGGGCTTCGGCCTCTACCTCGTGGAGATCGCGGGCGAGGTGGCCGGCTGGTGCGGGCCGTGGCATCCCGACTTCATCCCCTCGCTGAGCAGTGAGATCGAGATCGGCTGGACGCTCCGGCACCGGTTCTGGGGCTTCGGATTCGCGACCGAGGCGGCGGCGATCGCCGCGGGCATCGCGTTTGAGCGCTTGGCCCCGCGCCGGACGATCAGCCTGATCGCGAAATCGAACCGCCGCTCGCGGGAGGTTGCGAAGCGACTGTCGATGAGCATCGCCGGAGAGGCCGAGATCCCGGACTCCGGCATCACGCTGGATGTCTGGGAGCTACTTGGGCCACCTCGATTCATGCCTTGCGAGATATATGTCTGATTGGTTATTCTTTTCGGCATGTCGCCGTCCGCATGGGCAGCCCTCGCCGACCCGAGCCGCCGCGCCGTGCTCGAGCTGCTGCTCGAGCGGCCGCGCCCTGTCGGTGAGCTCGTCGAGAAGCTGAAGCTCAGCCAGCCCGGCACCTCCAAGCATCTGCGCGTGCTGCGCGAGGCCGGTCTGGTCTGGGTTCACCGCGACGGCCAGCGGCGGGTGTATGGCATCGAGCCCCAGCCGATGGCCGAACTCGACGCCTGGCTCGCGCCCTACCGGCGGCTCTGGGAGGACCGGCTCGATGCGCTCGAGCGCCGGCTCGACGAAACCAACCCCAAGGAGGACAAGGCATGACGCAGGCCACCTACCAGGAGATCGACGGCCGCCCCGCCATCCGCTTCGAGCGGCGCATCGCACATCCGGTCGAGGCGGTCTGGCACGCCGTGACTGAGCCGGGCGAACTCGCGCATTGGTTCCCGGACCCGGTGGAGCTCGACGAGCTCAAGCCCGGCGCGAGCATGCGCTTCGACCTCTCGGCGCACGGCATGGACCCGATGGACGGTGAGATCCGCGAGCTCGAGCCGCCGCGCCTGTTCGCGTTCACGTGGGGCGACGAGATGCTGCGCTTCGAGCTCGATCCGGAGGACGGCGGCCGGGCATGCCGGCTCCGCTTCACGCATTTCCTGAGCGAGCGCGACAAGGCCGCGAGGGACGCCGCGGGCTGGCAGGTGTGCTTCGACCGCCTCGACGAGAGCCTGGCGGCCGGCGGCGCCGGCGCGGCGAACACCGGGGTCACGCCCGCGTGGCGCGAGTACTACGAGCGCTACCTCGCCGAGGGCATGCCGTCCGGCGCGGAGATCCCAGGCCAGGCGTAGCTCAGAGAGGCCGAATGACCCGGCACGGGTTGCCCGCGGCGATCACACCT
>DASVXS010000142.1:0-3316 GCA_036392575.1 Thermoleophilaceae bacterium
AGGCGGGGCCGAGCTGCGCAGCGTCGCGAGCTTGTCCTGGAACAGCTCGCGGTATTCCGGCGGCAGGAACTCGGTGTCGATGAAGGACGCGAGCTGGCCGATCTTCATCGCCGCACCCTTGAGGTTGCCGAGCGCGTCGACCATCCGCTCGGCGGACTCGAGCGCCCGCTTGTCGAGCTCGGCGGCGCCGGCCTCCTCGGAGCGCACTATGTTGCGGGCGCGCGTGCCGGCGTAGCGCGCACCGGATGTGCCGACCACTGACCCCACCTTCGCCGTGCGACGAACACGCCCCGTGGGGATGCCCTTGTCCTCCTTCGCCATCCCGGAGGCAGGTTACTTGGCCTCCGGCGCTAGACTGGCCCGCTGCATGGCAGACGGAAAGCGACCCACAATCACGGTCGAGGAGCGCGAGGAGCGCGGCACCCGCGAGACCCGGCGCCTGCGTCGCGCCGGCTACGTGCCGGGCGTCGTCTACGGCGGCACGGGCCAGGAGGAGGCCACGAGCTTCAAGATCGGCGCGCGTGACCTGCGGAACGCGCTTCACACCGGCGCGGCCCTCTACGACCTGAAGGTCGGTAATGGCAAGGCTCTTCCGGTGATCGTCAAGGACCAGCAGGTCCACCCGGTGCGCGGCGAGCTCATGCACATCGATCTCCTCGAGGTGCGCCTCGACGAGAAGATCCACGCCACCGTCTCGGTTTATCTCGAGGGCGTCGAGGACGCTCCGGGCGTGAAGGAGGGCGGTGTGCTCGAGCAGGTCACCCGCGAGGTGAACGTCGAGGCACTTCCGACCGACATCCCCGAGTCGATCGTCGTCGACGTCTCCGGCATGGAGGCCGCGGCGACCATGCACCTCTCCGAGGTGACGGCGCCGTCCGGCGTCGCGCTGCTCGACGACCCCGATGAGACCATCATCGCCACGATCACGATCCCGACCGAGGTCGAGGAGCCGGAGATCGAGGAGGAGACCGAGGTCGTGGGCGAGGAGGCCGAGGCCGCCGCCGAGGGCGCCACCGGCGAGGAGGCCGAAGCTGCCGCCGAGGGCGGCGGGGGCGAGGCCGAGGGCGGCGAGGAGTCCTGAGCCTGTTCCGCCGCTCGCGTGGCGGCGACGAAGGCGGAGGGCGAGTCGACTGGCTGGTGGTGGGGCTCGGGAACCCGGGCTCGCGCTACGAGCGCACGCGACACAACGTGGGCTTTCAGGTGGGCGAGCGCCTGATCGAGCGCTGGGGCTTGGGGAAGCCGAAGAAGAAGTTCGCGGGCCTGTACGCCGAAGGACGCACGCGCCCGGGCGGCCCGCGCGTGGGGGTGCTCCTGCCGCAGACGTTCATGAACGATTCCGGGCGCTCGGCCGGACCCGCACGCGGCGCGCTAGGCGTGCCGCTCGACCACATCGTCGTGATCCACGACGAGATCGACCTGCCGTTCGGTGAGGTCAGATCCCGGCTCGGCGGCGGCCTGGCGGGCCACAACGGGCTCAAGTCCCTGAAGGGCGCGCTCGGCGGTGGCGAGTTCCAGCGCGTGCGCGTGGGCGTGGGCCGGCCGGATACGACCGACCCGGACATCGTGTCCGGATACGTGCTTGGGCGCTTCAGCGAGCCGGCGGCCGAGGTGACCCGCCTGGTCGACGACGCCGCGGCCGAGACAGAGCGTGTGCTCGAACCCGTTTAGCCCGCCCGGAAGCGCGGTATCGGCGCGGACATGACCGAAACGCGAGACACGAAGCCCGCGCAGGCGGCAGGAACCTTCCGGCTCGGCGACGCGACCGTCTACCGCCTCGGCTTTGGCGCGATGCGCATCACCGGCAAGGGCATCTGGGGAGAGCCGCCGGACCGCGAGGAGGCGCGCCGCGTCGTGCGGCGTGCCGTCGAGCTCGGAGTGAACCTGATCGACACCGCCGATTCGTACGGCCCCGAGGTGAGCGAGGAGATCCTCGCTGAGGCCCTGCATCCCTATCCCGAGGGCCTCGTGATCGCCACAAAGGGCGGCTTCCTGCGGCCGGGTCCCGGAAACTGGGTGCCGGACTGCAGTCCGGAGCACCTGCGCGAGGCCTGTGACAGCTCGCTGCGGCGCCTGCGCCTCGAGCAGATCGCGCTCTACCAGCTGCACACAGTCGACTCCAAGGTTCCGTACGAGGAGTCGATCGGCGCGCTGAAGGAGCTCCAGGACGAAGGCAAGATCCGCCACATCGGCGTCTCCAACGTGAACGTCGATCAGCTCCACACCGCGCAGGAGATCGTCGAGGTCGTCTCGGTCCAGAATCGCTACAACGTCACCGACCGCAGGGCCGAGGACGTGCTCGACGACTGCGAGCGGCAGGGCATCGGCTTCATCCCGTGGTGGCCGCTCGCCGTCGGCGAGCTCGCACGCCCCGGCGGGGCGCTCGACGAGGTGGCGCGGGAGGTTGGCGGCACGCCCTCGCAGGTCGCGATTGCCTGGCTGCTCAGGCGCTCGCCGGTGATGCTGCCGATCCCGGGCACCGGCTCGGTCCAGCACCTCGAGGAGAACCTCGAGGCGGCTCGGATCGAGCTGAGCGAGCCGCAGTTCGACCGCATCGCAGAAGCGGCTGGGTAGCCCGACCTAGAATGGGTGTGGAGAGCCGCGCGGCGTGTCCGGGCGGCCGTTTTCCGTGCCCATGTCACTCCGCCAGCTGCTCACATACGCCCGCGAGGACTCGAACATCGAGGCCCTCGCCGGCGCGACGCGCGAGGCGCCGCAGCGCGCCTTCGTGTCCGCCAGCCTGCGCCCGTATCTCCTCGCGTCGCTGATCGACTCCGAGCCGGGCCGCCCCGCGCTCGTGGTGGCCGGCGACGATCGCGCGGCCCGTGACCTCGCCTCCGACCTGAAGGCCTTCCTCGCGCCCCGGAACGTGCGCTTCTACCCCGCGCGCGGCGTGCGCTACGAGTCGCACCTGGCGCCGGCGCCGCACCTCGTGGGCCTGCGAATCGCGGCGCTCGACGCCCTGCTCGACGATTCGCAGGGGGCCGACGCGGCGGTGGTCGTGGCATCCGCGCCCGCGCTGTCGGAGAAGCTGCCCGACCCCGAGCTGCGTCCGCACGGCTTCACGATCGAGCGCGGCGGTCTGCTCGACCTAGAGGAGACCATGGACACGCTGATCGCGTGTGGCTACGAGCGCGTGGACCAGGTCGAGGATCGTGGGCAGTTCGCCGTGCGTGGCGACATCCTCGACATCTACCCGGCGACCGAGGAGCGCGCGGTGCGCTGCGAGCTCTTCGACATCGAGGTCGAGCGGCTCACCTACTTCTCCACCTTCACGCAGCGCTCGCTCGAGGAAGCCGAGAAGGTCGAGATAGCGCCT
>DASVXS010000143.1:0-15394 GCA_036392575.1 Thermoleophilaceae bacterium
CCGAACGCGCCGTCGACATGCAGCCAGGCGTTGTAGCGCTCGGCGAGGTCGGCCATGTGGTCGATCGGATCGAACGCGCCGGAGTTGGCGTCGCCGGCGTTCGCGATCACGATCGCGGGCGCGCCTTCGAGCGCGGCCAGCTCGGCTTCGAGCGCGGTCACGTCGAGGCGGCCGGTGGCGTCAACCGCGAGCTTTCGCACGCTGGAGCGGCCGATTCCGAGCATGCCGATCGCCTTGACGGCGCTCGCGTGCACGATGCCGCTGGTGAACACCGGGACCGGTGGAGCGCCCGCGAGACCGTCCTCGTCCACCGGGATGCCGGTCTGCTGCCCCCACCAGCTGCGCGCGGCCGCGAGACCGGTGAAGTTGGCCATGGTGCCGCCGGTCACGAGCACGCCCCGGAAGCTGTCGGGCAGGCGGAAGAGCTGACGCAGCCAGTCGCAGACGATCACCTCGAGCTGCGCGCTCAATGGTGAGGCAGGCCATGCGCCTGCGTTCTGGTCGATCGCCGACGTCAGCCAGTCCGCCGCTAATGCCGCGGGCGTCGTGCCGCCGATCACGAAGTGGAAGAAACGCGGCCCGGTCGAGCGCGTGGCGTTCTCCTGCGCTATATCGCCGAGCTCGGTCAGCGCCGCGAGAGCGCCGTCGCCCTTCTCCGGGAAGGGCGGATCCAGCGCGGCAAGCCTGTTGACGGACCCGGTCGGCTGCACCTGCCCTTCGTCGAGTCCTCGCAGGTAGCCCTGCACCTGGAGCGAAGCGAGCTCGAGGGCGGCCTCGACCTCGTCGCGGTGCAGGCCGGGGTCGGGCATGGCGCGATGCTACGCCGAACGCCGCGCTGCCACAATCGACGCGTGGATCGCACGATCGCATGGAAGTCGCTCGCGGCTCAGCTCGGCGCCGTTGCAGTGCTCGGGCTGGCGCTAGGCCTGTCGCTGCCGCACTCGTTCTTCGAGGACTGGGGCTGGCTGGCGGGCCCGGCGGCGTGGGCGGTCGCGGCGCTGTTCACCGCCCGGGTGGTGCACCTGCCGTCGCTGCCGGTGCTCGCGGGCGCCGCGCTCGCCGGGCTGCCGGGCGTGCTCGCCGTCCTCGTCGGCGTGCACTGGGCGGGCGCCGTGGCGGGAGCGGTCGTCTTTGCGCTGTGGTGCGGCTGGCTGGCGGCTCGCGTTGCCGGCACCCGGCGCGATTACAGCTTGCAGTAAGGGGAGGCCGCATTCGTCGGGGACCTCCCGGCAGCTGGGCGCTAACGGCCGTTTGCGGCCTCCACGCTCCCGTAAGTGCTGCTTTTCGCGCCTGGCGAGCGCGGCGTAGCGAATCCACGCGGCCGCGCACACGCGTGCCCGCACGCGGTAACCTGGGTACATCAACTGAACGATTGGTCAGTAGACGTACCCCAGGAGGTCGAGACGATGGAGCAGGCGACGACAACGCCGGACAGCGCCGAAGCCACAGCGGCGGCGGAGGCAGCGGCAGCACCGGTCGCCGACCCGACGGGCACGGGCTTCTCCATGGCCCTGACCGACGACCAGAAGGAGATTCGCGACTGGGTCCACGGCTTCGCCGAGAAGGTCGTGCGGCCAGCCGCAGCCGAGTGGGACGAGCGAGAGGAGACGCCCTGGCCCGTGATCCAGGAGGCCGCGAAGATCGGGCTCTACGGCTTCGAGTCGATCGCTCAGTTCTGGGCCGACGAGACCGGCATCACGCTCCCGATCGTGAACGAGGAGCTGTTCTGGGGTGACGCCGGCATTGGCATGTCGATCATGGGCACGACGCTCGCCGTCGCGGGCATCTTTGCGTCGGGCACGCCCGAGCAGATGGGGGAGTGGATCCCGCAGTGCTACGGCACCGAGGACGATCCGAAGGTCGGCGCCTTCTGCGTGTCCGAGCCGGACGCCGGCTCGGACGTGTCTTCGCTCCGCACGCGCGCCAAGTACGACGAGGCCAAGGACGAGTGGGTCCTGAACGGCCAGAAGGCCTGGGCCACCAACGGCGGCATCGCCAACGTGCACGTGGTGGTCGCCTCAGTGGACTCTGAGCTGAAGTCGCGTGGCCAGGCGGCGTTCGTGATCCCGCCCGGAACCAAGGGCCTCGAGATGGGCACGAAGGTGAAGAAGCACGGCCTGCGCGCCTCGCACACTGCCGACGTGTTCCTCGACGACTGCCGCGTTCCCGGGCGCTGCCTGCTCGGCGGCAAGGACAAGCTCGACGAGCGCCTCGCTCGCGCGCGCGAGGGCACCCGCGCGAACACCCAAGCCGCGATGCAGACGTTCGAGGTGAGCCGCCCGACGGTCGGCGCACAGGCGATCGGCATCGCGCGCGCCGCGTACGAGTACGCGCTCGAGTACGCGAAGCAGCGCGAGCAGTTCGGCAAGCCGATCATCGAGAACCAGGCGATCGCGTTCACGCTGGCCGACATGAAGCTCGAGCTCGACGCGGCGCGCCTGCTCGTGTGGCGCGCCTCCTGGATGGGACGCACGGGCCAGCGCTTCGACAACGCCGAGGGGTCGATGTCGAAGCTGAAGGCTGGTGAGGTCGCCGTGTGGGCCACCGAGCGGGCGATCCAGATCCTCGGCGGGAACGGTTACACGCGCGAATACCCGGTTGAGCGCATGCACCGCGACGCCAAGATCTACACGATCTTCGAGGGCACCTCGGAGATCCAGCGCCTCGTGATCTCGCGCGCGATCTCGGGCATGCAGATCCGCTGATGGCGCCGCGGGTAGAGCATCACGAGCTCGACCTCCACGGGCACACGGTCACATACTCGACGGCCGGCACCCGCGGCCCCGTGCTTCTGCTGATCCACGGCATCACGAGCAGCAACCGCACCTGGGACGAAGTGATCCCGCTGCTCGCGCGCGATCACCGCGTGGTGGCGCCCGACCTGCTCGGCCACGGTCAGTCCGCGAAGCCGCGCGGCGACTACTCGCTCGGCGCCTACGCCACCGGCGTGCGCGACGTGATGACCGCCATCGGCCACCGGCGCTTCACGGTGCTCGGCCATTCGCTGGGCGGAGGCGTGGCGATGCAGCTCGCCTACCAGTTCCCCGATCGCATGGAGCGACTCGTGCTGGTGTCGAGCGGCGGGCTCGGCCGTGACGTGCACTTCCTGCTGCGCGCCGCCTCGCTGCCGGGCTCCGAGTGGGTGCTGCCGCTGCTCAGCGCCGGCTTCCTACGCGACGCCGGCACTGCCGTCGGCCGCGCGCTTGCCGCGGTCGGGCTGAAGCTCGGCCCCGATCTGGAGGAGATGGCGCGCGGGTTCGCCTCGCTCGCCGACCATGAGGCGCGAGCCGCGTTCGTGCACACGGTGCGCTCGGTGATCGATCCGACGGGGCAGCGCGTGGACGCCCGCGACCGCCTCTACCTATCCCAGGAGGTGCCGTCGCTGATCGTCTGGGGAGATCGCGACCCGATCATCCCGGCACGTCACGGCGAGGAGGCGCACGAGCTGATGCCGGGCAGCCGCTTCGAGCTGTTCGAGGGAGCCGGTCACTTCCCGTACCGCGACGAGCCGAACCGCTTCGCGGAGCTGCTCGCCGAGTTCATCCGCGACACGAAGCCCGCACGCGCAGACGAGCACGGGCGCATGCGCGAGCTCATCCTCGCCGGCCGGTAGCTAGTCCCCGAGCGAGAACATCGCGTCGAGGTCGTGCTGCGAGAAGGCCTCGAAGGCGACCATCGTGTAGGTGCGTGCGATGCCGTCGAGTCGCGCGAGCCGGTTCGTGACCAGCTCGGCCATCTGCTCCTGCTCCGGCACCCGCAGGATGGCGACGAAGTCCCATTCGCCCGTGACCGAGTACGCCTCCGCTACGCCGTCGAGGTCGGCAAGTCGGCCGCCGAGCACCGGCAGCGCCTCGCGCTCCGCGCTTATCAGCACGATGGCGTGCGTCACCGGCGGCATCCTACGCGCTGACCAAACGCAGGGCGCGGCTTGCGCCCTCCATGGGGGCGGCGTAGTGTCGGTTCGAAGAGAGTCGAAGGGGGTTCGATGCCGCACTTCAGCGAGAGCGTCGAGATCAAGCGCTCACCCGAGGACGTCTGGACCCTGCTCGGCCATCCCGAGCAATGGCTCGAGGGCTATCTCGAGGCCAGCGACCGTTCGTCCGACTACCCCGGCCCGGGCACGCACGACGATCACCTCTACAGGACCCGCATGAAGGAGCAGGTGACGGCGAGGGTCACGCGCTCCGAGCCGGGCGCCACGCTCGAGGAGGATCAGGAGGGGAAGACGTTCAAGCGACACGTGCAGTACAGCCTTAGCCCCGCAATGGGGGGCGGCACCTTCCTGCGCGTGGAAGACGACGTGGACTTCAAGGGGCTCGGGAAGCTCGCCGGGCCGATCGCTTCGCGCGACATCCAGCAGCGCTGGCAGACGTCGCTGCAGAAGCTGAAGTCGGCGGCCGAGTCTGGCGCGTCGACCTGAGGCTTCAGTCGGCGCCGACGACGGCAGCGCCAGTTGCGGTCTCGAGGCCGAACGCGTCGGCGATCAGCTCATACGAGCGCCGCCGCGCCGCGTGCTCGTAGGTGATGGTCACGACCATCACCTCCTCAGCCCCGTAGTCGCGCGCTACCTGCTCGATCCCCTCGCGCACCTTCGCCGGGGAGCCGATCACGGCGCGTCGGCCGCCGCCGCGGCGCTCACCACTGTCGCCCTGCGACTCGAGGAACCGGACCGCCTTCTCGATCGGGGGGACCGGGATCAGTCGCCCGGAGTTCATCATCGCCCGCGCCATGCGGCTGCTCGATGCGAGCCGGTGCGCCTCCTCGTCGCTGTCGGCGCAGATCGCCCAGACCGCCACATTCACGCGCGGGGCCGGGTTCGCCTCGGTGTCCTTGAACAGCCGCCTGTACTCCGCGGCGATTTCGGCGCCGTTGGGGTTGATGAAGTCGGCGAAGGAGTACGGCAGCCCGAGCTGGGCTGCCCACACTGCGCTCTGCAGCGACGAGCCGAGCAGCCACACCTCCGGTCGGGCGTCCCCGCCGGGCAGCGCCGACAGTCGCCGGAATGGGTGGTCTTCGGGAAGGCTGTCGTTCAGGTAGCCGAGCAGCTCGGCAAGCTGCTGCGGGAAGTCGTCTGGAGCCGCTTGGCGGCGGTCGCGCTGGAGCGCGTACATCGTCATAGGGTCGGTGCCGGGCGCGCGGCCGATGCCGAGGTCGATCCGGCCTGGATAGAGCGCGCTCAGCACGCTGAAGCTCTCCGCCACCTTCAGCGGGCTGTAGTGCGGCAGCATCACGCCGCCGCTGCCCACGCGGATGCGACTCGTGGCCGCGGCGATCGGGCCGATCAGCACCTCGGGCGCCGCGCAGGCCAGCATCGGCGTGCCGTGGTGCTCCGCGACCCAGTAACGCTCGTAGCCGAGCCCGTCGGCGAGGCGGGCGAGGTCGATCGAGTTTGCGAGCGCGTCCGCGCCGGTGGACCCCTCGGACACCGGCGACTGGTCGAGAACACTCAGGCGCAGCACGTTCGACAGCGTACTCAGCGGGTCGCTTCGGCAAATAGGATCGGCCCGTGCCGCTCGAGCCAGGCGTAGCCCGCAAAGAACGAGTTCACCGTCGAAGGGGGCCTGCTCACCGACGTCCGCGGCACCCTTCGGCGCGAGCAGCCTGGCCGCCGACCACCTTGCCGAGGGCCAGGGCACCGTTGGCTTCGAGGTATGCGTGAAGCACGTGGCGGCTGCGCTCGAGGGCGCGCGCTGCGTGGCAAGCGCGACCCTTCGCGAGGTCGTCGACGGGCGCAAGCTTCGCTTCGACGTGGAGGTGCGCGACGGCGAGCGCACGATCGGCGTCGGCACGCACGAGCGCCGGGTGATTGACGTCTCGTCTCACGCGGAGCAGGCGAAGGTACGCTCAGGCGCGTGAACGCCGACCCGGTCGAGATCCGCGTGCTCGGCTGCCTCATCGAGAAGCAGCGGACCACGCCCGACGCCTATCCGCTGACACTGAACGCGCTGAGGCTGGCGTGTAACCAGTCGACCAACCGCGATCCGGTCGTCGACTACGACGAGGCCACCATCCGGGCCGCGCTCGACCGGCTGGGACGACGCCGCTGGACGCGGCTCACGAGCGGTCACGGCAGCCGCACCCCGAAGTTCCGGCACCTGCTCGACGAGGCGCTCGGGCTGGACCGGTCGGAGCTGGCGCTGCTCGCCGTGCTGATGCTGCGCGGGCCGCAGACGCCGGGCGAGCTCAAGCAGCGCACCGAGCGCCTGCAGCACTTCGACGACATCGCCGCCGTCGAGGCGGCGGTCGACGGGCTGATCTCTCGGGAGCTGGTCGCGCGGCTCGCCCGCCGGCCGGGGCAGAAGGAGGAGCGCTACGGGCAGCTGATCGGCGGCGCCGAGACGACCGCCGAGGCGGCGACTGAGAGCGCACCCGAGCCTCGCGCCGTGGCCGCGCCCGCCGCGTCGGACGGCCTGAGCGCGCGCGTCGAGCGACTCGAGTCCGACGTTGCGGAGCTCCGCGCCGAGCTGGTGCGGCTGCGCGAGGAGCTGGGAGCCTGATGTGACGCAGGAGCCTCCGGGAGACGCAACTCGGCGAACGATGCTCGCCGCCGAGCGGACCTGGCTCGCCTGGTGGCGCACAGGCATCGCGAGCGCGGCCGCGGCGGTCGCGGTCGGCGGCGTCGTCGCGCACCTCGCGGGTGGATCGAAGACCCCGTACGTCGTGCTCGGCGCGGGCTACGCGGTCTTGGCGGCGGCCGTCTTCATCGGCGCCGCGCTCAGACAGCGCGAGGTGGAGCGCGCGCTGGAGCGCGGCGGCTATGTGGGGGTGCGCGGTTTTTGGGTGATCGCGCTCACGGCTGCTGGCCTGCTGCTTGCTCTCGGAACCCTGGTCGTCGTGATCGTGCGCTCCTGAGCGGCGTGGCTTCTGACGGGCTTCTCAAACCCGAGCGGACGCTGGTGCCGGGAGTGCGCTATCACCGCGCCATGGCCGAGGCCTCCGAGGGGTACCTCGCCGAGGTCGAAGTCCGCGCCTAGTTGACGAAAGCGGTAAGGAAGCGACGGAAACCCTGACGAGTGCGCGCCTCGTGGCGTCCGGCGAACCGCACGCGGCGGTACTCGCGCAGCGTCATCTCGGCGGGGATGTCGCACTCCTCGTAGATGATCTCGATTGGAAGGTTCACGCCAATCACTCCTATGCATAGTCTGCGCTCGCGGGCGGACGTAACACAGGTGGCACGCACCCTTCTTCAGGTTGGAGAACCCGAACCCGAAGGGGGGTGTCCCTACCCTGCACGTCGGGATGGCGAGATCCGCTGAGACGACAATCCGGGTTCGCCCGGCCGCGGCGGCGGACGTGCCGCTGATCCTGACGCTCATTCGCGAGCTTGCGGAGTACGAGCGGCTGGCGGATCGGGTGGTGGCGACCGAGGAGCGGCTGCACACGCACCTGTTCGGCGAGCGCCCGGCCGCCGAGGCGCTGATAGGCGAGGTGGACGGCCGGCCCGCGGGCTTCGCGCTGTTCCACACGAGCTTCTCGACGTTCCTGGCTCGGCCCGGCATTTGGCTCGAGGACGTGTTCGTGCGCGAGGAGCACCGCGGGGCCGGGCTGGGTCGGGCGCTGCTGGCGGAGCTGGCCAGGATCGCGCTCGAGCGCGGCTATGGCCGGCTCGAGTGGTGGGTGCTCGACTGGAACGAGCCCGCAAAGGGCTTTTACCGCTCGATCGGCGCTGAGGCGATGGATGCCTGGACGGTGCAGCGCCTGGGCGAAGAGGCGATGCACCGCCTCGCGGACGAAATCGCTCCCGAGGCGGGTTAGCGCCGCGTCAGGCGGTGCAGCGTCATCTTCTCGCGCCCGGGATCGGGCCGACTCTCGAGCTCGAACATTCTGCGTGCGGCCGCTGCGAAGTCGCGGCCGCCCGCGCGGTTCGGGTCGGCGATCAGCGCCTCGCCTTCTCCGCCGAGCAGCGCGGGCAGGACCCGCAGCAGCGCCTCCACGTTGTGGCGGAGGTAGAGCACGTCGGCGGCGAGCACGAGATCCCACGGACCGCTCTCCACGAGCGGGTCGGCCTCGCGCCAGTCGGCCTGCGCGACCTCGCCCTCGACCTCGTTCAGGGCAAAGTTGTGGGCGGCGAAGACCACGGCGTCGGGGGAGCTGTCGGTGGCGAGCACCTCAGCACCGCGCTTGGCGGCGGCCAAGGAGGGGAGGGCGAGGCCGCAACCGAGCTCGAGCACATGCGTGCCGCTCAGGTCCCGGGCCGCGACCACCTCGGCGAGCGCCCGCCCGCTCGGCCAGGCGATCGCCCAGTACGGAGCCGAGAGGCCGTCGGCGCCGTCCTGATGCCGCAGCTCGGCCCAGTCGCGCGGGCGGATGATCGTCAGCTGCAGGTCACCGCTCTCGACCGTTTCAGCGACGATGTCGAGCAGCGGCCCGGGGAACGACTCGCTGCCCCGCATCTGGGCCAGGTGCTCGGCGAGCGACGCGCGTAGGGGGTCGGGGGAGGTCGACGTCGTACTGACGCAGGTTACGCCGCGCGATCGGTCTCCCGAAGATCCCGTTCGCGCAGCGCTCGGACCACGCCCTCGACGAGCGACTCGGCCTGCGCCACGTGACCGTCGGTGACCGCGCCGATCACGCCGCGCTTGTGCTCGAGCAGGTCGGCCATCGTTTCGTCGATCGTGTCCGGCGCGATCAGGTACCAGGCGGTGACGGCGTCGCGCTGGCCGATCCGGTGGCAGCGGTCCTCAGCCTGAGCAAGCCGCGCCGGCGTCCAGTCGAGCTCGAGGAAGGCCACGTTCGAGGCCTTGGTGAGCGTGAGCCCCTGACCCGCGGCGCGGAGCGAGCAGACGATGAGCTGGGGGCCGGCCGGGTCCTGGAAGGCGGTGACGGCGGCGTCGCGCGCGACCACGCTGTCGTCACCGAGCACGTGGACCGACTCGGGGAAGCGATCGACGAGCGCCTGCTGCACCTCGATGTGGTCGGCGAACACGACGAGCGGCTCGCCGGACTGGAGGAAGTCGTCGATCCAAGAGAGGGAGGCGGCCAGCTTGCCGCGTCCGGCGAGCCGGCGCAGATGGTTCAGCTGCACCAGGCGCTCGTTGCGAAGCGCTGCGCCCACCCTTGCCTCGAGCGTGCGCAGGTCGAGCGGCTGCGACTGGAGCCAGGCGATCAGGTCGCGCTCCGCGAGCCGGTACTCGGTCTCGTTCGAGAGCTCGACCGGGATGGGCACCTGGCGCTTCGGCGGCAGTTGCGGCAGCACGTCTGCCTTGAGGCGGCGCACGTAGCAGTGCGAGCGCAGGTGCCAGTGGAGGCGCTCGAGGGCCTCCCGGCCCTTGAAGCGACGCGCCATCCCGGCGCCGGACTCGAAGTCGCCGAGGCGGCCGATCAGGCGGAGCTGCGAGACGAGCTCTTTCGGGCGGTTGAGGATCGGCGTGCCCGTAAGCGCGAGCCGCAGGCTCTCCTCGGGCAACCTTGCCGAGAGCGCGAGGCAGGCCTTCGTGCGCTTGGCGCGCGGCTGCTTGCAGTAGTGCGACTCGTCGAACACCGCCGCGCCCGGCTCGAACTCGGCGAGGCTGTCCACGTGGCCGTCGACGATCTCGTAGTTGAGAATCACGATGTCCGCCTGGCCGGCGCCGGCGCTGAGCCACCCGCTGCGCGAGCGTCCGTGCAGCACCGCGGTGCTTCGGTGGGGAAGGAAGCGCGACACCTCGCGCTGCCAGGTGAGCTTCAGCGAGGCGGGGCAGACCACCACCGCCGGATACGCGTCGTCCAGCTCGAGGGCTCCCAGCGCCTGCACGGTCTTGCCGAGCCCCTGCTCGTCGGCGATGAAGGTGCGTCGCTGTTCCAGCGCGTAACGCACCCCGGCGCGCTGGAAGGGCCGCAGCTCGCCGTGCAGGGTCGGCACGTCGAGGTCGGCGTCGTCGGCCATCGAGAGGGCGACCGTTGCCTTGGCGCGACGGCGCTCGGTGCGGAGCTCGCGCCGCCACATCTCCGCCCGCTCGGTAACGACCACGAACTCGTGGCCGTCGATGAAGCCGTCGAGCTCGTCGAGGAGCGCCGCATCGGCCGGGACGGCGAGCGTGTCGCGCTGGTCGGGGAGCGAGAAATGCCCGTGCCGCGGCCCGGCGCGATGTGCCTCGGTGAGCCGCAGGAAAGCCTCGGCGGCGTGGACCTCGAGGCCCACGCTCAACTCGAAGCGCTCGATGCCCTCGTCATCGGCGCCGAGGTCGAGCACGGTACTCGGCGCCGGCGCACCGCCGAGGATGTTCTCGACCGCGTGATCGGCGAGCGTGTCCAGCTCCAGGCCGTCGGAGTCGTACGCGAGCTGGGCGACGTCCTCGTCGAGCGGCACGACGATGCGGCCGTCGGCGTCGGTCTCGCCGCGTTCCTCGAGCCACTCGGGCACGATCCCCGTGATCGAGCGAACGGCGAGCACCGGGCCGTAGCCGACGTCGCGAACGCTGGCCATGCCTGCCCAGCCCACGTCGGAAAGCCAGGCGGTGACCTCGGGCTCGGGCTGGATCCGCGGGAATACGGCGAGCAGCTCGGCGAACTCCTCCGCGAACTCGCGGCGCGCCGGCACGATCCACTCGCGCGTGTCCCAGTCGAAGCGGCGACCGGGGAGGCGCTTGACCGCAGCGTTCAGCAGCTCGTCGAAGGCGAAGCGGAAGACCAAAACGAGTCCGCTGCGCGGGTCGTCGGCGAGGCGGACGGTCGGCGCGACCTGCTGCTGTTCCGGGGCACGGACTGACTCGGGCATAACGGTCGAATCTAGGAGACGCGTCGGACTTCGCCCAGTCCGGCGTCAGGGGAGACGCCGTTATGTCAACCAGTTGCGATGACCGCAGCTCGTGCACTTGACGCAGTACACAAGCTGCCTCGGCTCGCGAGCCGCAGCGTCCTGCTCCGGGAGCGCCTCCTGGGCGAGCATCTGCGTCACGAGGTCATCCGTCGTGGACTCGCCGGGCTCGCGTTCCGGGAGCTGGACGCCGCAGTGGGTGCATCGCCGCTCGGAGAGCACGGCTCAATGATGCTCCGGTGCGCGGTTTCGCGCCACCGGGCCGGAGCGCGGGTCGCCTAGCGATTTGGACCACGCGGTGGCGAGGCCAGTCAAGTAGCGCCGAGATGTCGCCGACAACCATCGAGCGGGGGGCGTCGGCAATCGACCTCCAAGGGAGATCACATGCCTCGCTTCCACTCCAAAAGCTTCCTGCACACGTTCGGCAGGGTGTCGTTCGTGTTCGCCGTTGTCGCGGTTGCCTATGCGGGCCTCCAGGCCCGCCGCCGCAACTCCGTTGACGTCCAGGTGGCCGGCGCGGGCTCGTACTCGCCGCCCGGCTCTCAATCGCGGCCTGCCTCGACCGAAATGCCTGATGTCGCCCCGGTGCCCGAGCCGCCAGTGATGGAGGAGCCCGTCATGCCGGTGACTGAGCTCGAGTCCGAGCCGGTCGTCGAGTTCGAGCCGGTGACTGAGCTCGAGTCCGAGCCGCTGGTCGAGCCCGAGCCGCTGGTCGAGCCCGAGCCCGTCGCCGAGTCCGAGCCGGTGGCCGAGCCTGAGCCGCTGGTCGAGCGCGAGCCGCTCGTCGAGCACGAGCCGGTCGTGGAGTCCGAGCCGGTCGTGGAGTTCGAGCCTGCGGTGGCCAACGAGATGGTGGTTGCCGAGGAGCACTCGAGCTGGATGAGCCCGGAGTCGTCCGAGCCAGAGCCGGAGCCCGAGCCGGAGCCTCGGTCGGCTCCCTCACCGGCGCCGTGGTGGAGCGACGACGTGACATCGCGCTCGGCCTGAGCCGGCGCGGCCTGCGCGCCGCCGTCTAGCGAACGAAGCTCTGGGAGAATGCACCCCGATGCGCGGGCTGGGCAGGGTCGTTCCGGTAGCTCTCCTCGTGGCGGCGGCGTGCGCCTCACCGGCCGAGGCGGCTGATCCAGACCCGTACTGCACGTCGACGAGCTACGGGAACGAGCCTGCGAAGCCGGCGAAGCTGCGGTTCGGAGTCGATCCGGAGCTGGCGGGCAGTGTCGGCACAGGCCAGTCGACGGCGAAGCCGCTCGACAACGCAAAGGACGTTGCGGCGCTGCATGCGCTCACGCCGACCGGCCGGGACATGGTTCTGCGGATCAACCGCCTGTTCTGGGCCGACGGGGAGGCGGGAATCAAGCGATTCCAGGCGATCGTCGCCCGCAACAGCGCCGAGGGCCTCGACAGCGAGCTGCAGGTGCGTTACCACCCGGCGACGGGCGACGAGGGCGACATTGCCAAGTGGACTCGCTACGTCCGTCATGTCGTGGACGTCTTCGGCACGGACCGGCACGTCGTCGCGATGACGATCACCAACGAGGTGAACCTGAATGTCTCGCAGAACACGAGCGACGGTGCGTACGCCGGCGCCACGGACGCGCTCATCCAGGGCGTGATCGCCGCGCGCGACGAGGCCGACCGGATTGGCCGACCCGACATGAAATTCGGGTTCACGTTCGCGTTCCGCTGGAACCCCATCTCGGACGCAAGCTTCTGGAACAAGCTCGGTGCCGCGCCGGCAGCGTTCCGCCGAGCGATCGGGTTCGTGGGGGTCGACGACTACCCGGGCACGTTCTGGCCGCCGGTGATCGCACCCACGAGCTCGCCCGGGCGAGAGCTTGCAATAGCTCTTGCAACCGTGCGGCGCTGCTACACGCCGAAGGCGGGACTCGGCTCGAGCGTGCCGATCTGGGTGACCGAGAACGGCTACCAGTCGGGCGCCGCCGGCGACGACGCCGCACAGGTCGTCGCGCTCGAAGACATGGTCCGGACGGCGGCGTCAGTTGCGGGCACCTACGGCGTTACCGACTACCGCTGGTTCAACCTCCGCGACAACCTGAGCCGCTCGCCGGGCATCTTCGACACGACGGGCCTGTTGCACGACGACTACTCGAAGAAGCCGGCGTTCGGGCGTTATCGGGCCCTCGTCGCGGAGTTCGGGTCGAACAAGACGCCCGCGAGCGGTCCCAGGGCGTGCCGCGCGGCTGTTCGGCTGACCCTGCCACGGCGCGCGCGCTCATACCGCGTCCGCGTCGACGGGCGGCGCGTGCGTGCGCGCCGTCACGGCCGGCGACTGCTCGTGCGGGCTCGTCCGGGCGCGCGAGTGACCCTCGTTGCCCGGCTGCAGGGAGGACGGAGGACCTTCGTCCACAAGCGCGCGCGGACCTGCTGACCCGCATTTTCAACGTCGGTATCCATAACCTCCGTTATCGAGCATTGGGCGCGGGGCTCAGACAACTCACCGTGGCCGGACGCTAAGTCTCGTTCCGCGCCCGGGAACGAGCGTGATGTGCCGCGGGACCGCCCATTCGGGTCGGGCGCTGGCCGCGCGGAGCTCGACCCGTTGGAGCACGCGCTTGATGACGAGGCGCATCTCGAGGCTGGCGAAGGCGGCACCTAGACAGCGCCGTCGGCCGCCTCCGAAGGGAATCCAGGTGTACGGAGTAGATCCACGTCCCTCGAGGAACCGCTCGGGCATGAAGGCGCCAGCGTCCGTGAATGCGTCGCCCTGCTGCACCAGACTGATCACCGGCATGACCGTGACTCCGGCCGGCAGGTCATATCCGGCGAGCCTGATCGGCTCGACCGCCACACGGGCTACGTCGGCGATCACCGGACGAGTCCGGAGCGTCTCCTTGACGAGCGCGTCCAGGTAATCGTCGTCGCCGTCGTCAGCCGCGCGTTGCGCTTTGGTCATGACCTCGGGGTTGCGAGCGAGGCGCTCAAACGCCCACGCGAGTCCGGTGGCAGTCGTCTCGTGGCCGGCGAGCAGCAGTGTCATCACCTGATCGCGGAGCTCGTCGTCGTCCATGGCGGAGCCGTCGTCGTAGCGCGCGCGGATCAACAGCGACAGCACGTCGGTGCGTTCCTCGAGATCCGGCACGGCGCGCCGGCGCGCGATCTCGTCGTGCAACAGCGTCTCAGCCTCCGTTTGCCAGCGCCGCTGGCGACGCCAACGACCCACCGCGCCGAGACGGGGCCACACCCACATCAGCATCACGCCGGGAGCAAACTCCACGGTCCGGCGCAGCGCCACCCGCAGCTCCGACAGCCGCTCCGGAGCGTCCACGCCGATCACGGCACGCAGGATCACTTCGAGCGTGATTGCCTGCATCCTGTCGTGAAGACGGAACGGCTTGCCCGCCGGCCAGGTCGCGATCTCCGCGTCGGCGACGTCTTCCACCACCTCGGTATAACGACGCACACTGTCGCCATGAAAGAAGGGCAGCATCAGCCGCCGCCGGCGCAGGTGCTCGTCGCCGTCGCTGAGAAGAACGGAGCGCCGGCCGAGGACTGGTCCAAGGATCGCGTTTGCCTCCCCGGCACGCAGCACATCGGGGTCCGCCGCGAACGCCGCCTTCAGATCCTCGGGGTCAGTGACGTACACCGACGCCTTTGCCGGAAAGGCCCGCACCGTGAAGGTACGCCCGTACCGCCGCCGGCAATAGCGCAGGAACGGCCCCGTGAACTGCCAGACGAGCAAGGTTTGCAGGGCATATGGCAGTCGTGGCCCCGGCGGCAGTTGCCCCTCAAGTCCGGTACTCGCGGCTCTGGCTGACATCTCGACGGCCAAGACTGCCTCCCCTGCTCGGCGAACCGAGTTGGCACATTACAGAGCAATAGGACGGATGTCTAGGACGATTGTCCTAGACGGTCGTCCACCCGCGGCCCTACACTCGCGGCCATGAGCAATCGCGACGCGTTGCTTGAGGGCGCGAAGCGCTGCCTACGCGAAAAGGGATACGCGAACACGACCGCCCGTGACCTCGTCGCCGCGTCCGGAACGAACCTCTCCTCGATCGGTTACCACTTCGGCTCGAAGGAGGCCCTGCTCGCCGAGGCGTTCGATGAAGCGTTCGCGGAGTGGACGGCGCAGCTGAACGCGGTCGCACTGGACAGCCCGGCGGCCACCGCCCTCGATCGGGTTGCCGCGTCCTGGAAGGCGATGCTCGACATGCTTCCGGAGCATGAGCGGCTCATGCTCGCCTTCGTCGAGTCGATCGGCCCAAGCGTGAGGTCTCCCGAGCTGCGCGCCCGGCTCGCGGAGCATTACGAGCGGACCCGGACCGACGTCTCGGATGTCGTCAAGCGCACCCTCGGCGAAGATGCTCTCGAGGCAGGCGCGGATCCTGATGTCGTTGCGTCGTATCTCATCGCGGTGGCCGACGGGTTCATGATCCAGTTCCTGATCGACCCGAGCCGGGTTCCCAGCGGTGATCAGCTCGTCGCCGCTCTCGGCGCTGCGCTCGCCTCGGCGGTCGCCGCGTCAACGCCCGCGTGAGCGGCGACGTCCGGCTCCCCCACTCGCCGCGCGGGACACTGCTGCGCGCGGCCGGAGTCGCGCTCACCGGCTCAGGTACGATGGCACGACGCACGCCACGATCACGCGTCGAGGTCATGCATGAGATCTACGTGAGCGTTGTCAGTCCCGAGGAAGCCTCG
>DASVXS010000144.1:0-11244 GCA_036392575.1 Thermoleophilaceae bacterium
AAGTCGCTCGACAGCGCCACCCAGAAGGCGCGCAGCGGCGAAGCGCCCACGCTCTCCGTCGCGGGCAGGACGGTCGAGCCGGGCAGCGGCGGCGTCTTCAAGACGGCGGCCGCCGCGAACGGCGTGCCCGGTCCGATGCTCGCGGCACTGATCGGAATCGCGGTGCTCAGCGCAACAGGCGGCTGGTTCGCCCTCCGGCGGCGCTTCCCCGCGCTCGCCGCAGGCAAGCTCCGTTTCCCGAATGTCCGCAGCGCGGCAGCACGCATCTTCCGCCGCTAGCGTCGTCCTCGGCGCTGCCCTTGCCGCCGTGGCGTTCGGCGGCAAGGGCGGCTCCGATCTCGGCCGCAACACCTGGGTCGAGATCGGACTGGTCGTCGCCGCGGGTCTGGTGATCGCCGCGGCGGTCGCCTACGGGCCCACGCGGCGGCTCGACGGCGGTGCCTCGCTGCTCTTCTTCGGCGCGCTGGCCGCGCTCACAGCGCTGTCGGTGCTCTGGTCGATCGTGCCCGACGCGACCTGGAGCGAAGCGAACCGCACGCTCGCCTACCTCGCCGTGTTCGCGGCCGGGATGGGCATCGCGCGGCTCGCGCCCGGCTGGTGGCGCGTACTGCTCTGGAGCCTCCTGCTCGCCGCCACCGCCGTGATCGTCTACGCGCTCGCTTCCCGCGTGTTCCCGGGCAGCATCGCGCCCGACGAGCTGTACGCGCGCATCGGTCAGCCGTTCGGCTACTGGAACGCGGTGGGCGTGACGGCGGCGATCGCGGTGCCGCCGGGCCTCTGGCTCGGCGCGCGCCGGGCCGGCTACGCGCCTGCGAACGCGCTCGCCTACCCGCTGCTCGGGCTCATGTTCGTGGCGCTCTTCCTCAGCTACTCGCGCGGCGCGCTCGCTGCCACGATCGTCGCGCTTGGCCTCTGGTTCCTGTTCGTGCCGCTGCGACTGAGGAGCCTGGGCGTGCTCATCGTCTCCGCGCTCGGGGCCACGCCAGTGATCGTCTGGGCGCTCTCGAAGGACGCCTTCACCAAGGACCTCGTGCCGCTCGCGACCAAGGAGAGCGTTGCCGGCACGTTCGGCCTGCTCCTGCTGGTGATGGTGGCGGTGCTGCTGGCGATTGGGCTCGCGGCGAGCTTCGGCCTCGGCGTGCGCGCGCCGTCGCCGCGCTTCCGCCGCAGGATCGGGCTGGCCGCCGCCGTGGTCGCCTGCGCGATCCCGCTCGTTGGGCTCACCTCGGTCGCGTTCAGCCAGAAGGGCTTCACGGGCACGATCTCGGACAAGTGGTCGCAGGCCACGAGCGAGTCGGCGAAGACCTCGGGCGGGCCGGGGCGCCTCACCCAGACCTCCTCTTCGCGGGGGCGCTACTGGCGTCAGGCCGGTCACATCTTCGCCGACCACCCGCTCGGCGGCACCGGCGCCGGTACGTTCGGCACGGCGCGACTGCGGTACCGCAACGACGTCCTGGTGGCGCGGCACGCGCATGGCTTCTTTGCGCAGACGATGGCCGACCTCGGCGTGGGCGGGCTGGCCGTGGTGGTCGCGTTCGCGATCGCCTGGCTGTGGGCGGCCGCGCGCACCCTCGGGATCCGGATCAGCTGGCGTCCGTGGCGGCGCAACGCCAACGCGCCGCCGCGCGAGCCGCTTCGCTGGGACGCCGAGCGGGTCGGCCTGGCCGCCATCACGCTCGCCGCGCTCGCGTTCGGCCTCCACTCGGCGATCGATTGGACGTGGTTCGTGCCGGGTCCGGCGGTGATGGCGATCCTCGCGGCCGGCTTCGTCGCCGGGCGCGGGCCGGTGGTGGAGGCTGCGGCCGTACCCGCCGGAGGACCGCGGCTCTCGCTGGTGGGCGACGGCGCCGCGCCGCCGGCCGGGCGGCGCCTGCGCGTGCCTTCTCCGCAGCGGGTGGCGTTCGCGCTCGTCGCGCTCGCTGCGGCCGGCCTGATCGTCTGGCAGACGGCGCAACCCGAGCGCTCGGACTCTCAGACCCAAGACGCGATCTCCCTGGCTGCGAGCGGCAAGCTCACCCCGGCGGTGACCAAGGCGAAGGCGGCCGCCGCCACGGACCCACTGTCGCCGAAGCCGCTGCTTGTGGAAGCGGCCGTCCTCGACGCGGCGGGGCACCCGAAGGAGGCGAAGTCCACGCTCGAGCAGGCCGTGATCCGCTTCCCCAGCCAGCCGCAGGTTTGGCTGCGCCTCGCCGACTACGACCTCCACCGCGCGGGCGACTTGCCCGGTGCGACGAACGCGCTCAGTGGAGTGCTCTTCCTCGACCCGTTGAACGAGCAGGCGCGCGAGTTGTTCCTCGAGGCGCGGGCGCGGCAGCGTGGCCAGAAGCCGGGTGCCACCGCGCCGGCACCGCCGCCGCCCGCGGCCGAGCAGGCGCCCGCGCCCGGCGAGTAGCGCTCAGGCGGGCCGCGTGCGGCCCAGGTTCGCGTAGGTCACACCGGCGAGGATCACGACCACGCCGAGCAGTTGCTCCGGCGATGGCGACTCGCTGAAGATCGCGATGCCGAGCAGCACCGAGCCGACCGGCTGCAGCGTGAGCACCACCGACGTCACCGCGGCCGGAAGCCGCGGCAGCGACACGGAGATCAGGAGCCAGCCGAGTACCTGCGACGTGAGCGCCAGCGTGATCAGGTACGCGTGCCCCGGCCAGGTCGGGATGAGATCGAGGTCACCGAGCACGAGCCCGGCCGCGAGGCAGAACAGCGCGGAAGCGGCGGTGGCCTCGAACAGCGGACCGGCGGGTCGCCGCAGGTCCCGGTTGCCGTGCCTCAACACGAGGATGAAGCCCGCGTAGGTGAGCCCCGTGAGCACGCCGAACAGCACGCCCCGCGCCGGGTCCCGGCCGTAGGCGCCGGCGCCGATCGCGCCGGAGATCAGCACCACGCCCACGAGCACCACCGGGATCGCGACGAGCAACCGCCGCTCGGGGCGCTCGTTGAGGAGCACCCAGGCGATCACTCCGACCAGCACGACCTGGAGGTTGCCGAGCACGGTGGCGAGCCCGGCCCCCACATCGGCGATGGCGTGATGCCAGCAGATGAGATCGGCGGCGAAGAAGGCTCCGGCGAGCAGCGACAGCCACAGGTCGCGGCTGCTCCGCGGCCCGTAGCGGCGATGCTCGGCCCACGCGAGCAGCGCCAGCGGCGGAAGCGCGTAGGCGCATCGGAAGAACGCCGCCGTGCTCGGCGTGGCGTGCGACGCGCGCACGAGGATCGCCGAGAAGGCGATCGTGAGCGCACCCGTCACGGCCGCCGCGACGGGTCTACTCGCGAAGGCCGCGCCGAGCGTGGCGCCGCGGCGGGCGGTCGTCGGCTCTGCGGTCACGGCGGCCGACGTTAGTGCAGCGCGCCGCGCGCCTGTCTCATCCGTGTCTCATGCTCCCCTCAGAGCCCCCTCTCTAACTTCGCGGGCACTGTTCGGAAACCGGCTACGGAAGGAGGCTCATGCGACCTCACCTCGGCAAGACCGGCGCAGCCGTCGCGGTAGTGGCGGCCCTCGGCCTCGGTGCCGCCGGCATCGCGCTCGCGTCGAACGGGTCTGGATCAGGATCAGGGTCGCGCCTCGACGACGGGAAGGACCTGCTTCCTCAGGCGACGCTCAGCGAGACCCAGGCGATCGCGGCCGCGCAGACCGCAGCGTCCGGCGACCTCAACGAGGTCGACCTCGAGCACGCGTCCGGGCGGCTGGTGTTCAACGTGGACGTCGGCAGCAAGGACGTCCAGGTCGACGCGCAGTCCGGGAAGGTCGTCAGCGTCAACGCCGACGACTAGTGGCGATCGGGAGGGGCGGCCAACGCCGTCCCTCCGTCACCCTCAGCGGTCACTCACGCTGACGAGTTCGAGCCTCTCGTCGCCGCCCTTGAGCGACTCCTCAGATACCTCGCCGATCCCGCGCGCATAGCGCTTCGCGTCGAGCACGCCTGGCTCGAGCGGGGTCCACTCCCTCGTCTCGAGCGCGTTGCGGAACATGCCGTACGGCACGGAGACTCGCGCGTGCAGGCTCACCACACGGAAGTGGTCCTCGGCGTGGCCCTTGTAGTACTCCTGCCGGTGCGTCTCGCCGACCCGTGGATGGCGCGGCATGAAGATGCCGGCGCGCGCGCCGTCGACTCCCGCGTGCCACGTGCCTTCGGTGCTCTTCACCCGGCCCTTTGCGTCGAGCTCAGCGGTGTCCTCGCCGAGGTACCAGACCGTGCCGCGGCGGTCCTGGGCGTAGTAGTCCGATGTCCGCTCAATCAGGTGTCCGCGTGAGTACAGCCGGTCGCGTACGACTACGCACCGCACGCCGCTGATCGTCTTCGTCCGATCGGTGACGAACACCACGTCGCGCGCAGGCCGGCCGTCCTTCACGCCCGTGTAGACCAGCGTCGTGCCAGGCTTCAGCGGGAACCACGGGTTGTCGACCTTCGCGGTGTCCCTTCCGGGCTCGAAGGCGCGGCACTGTGCCGCGCCGGGCATCGCGACCCACAGCACCGCAATAGCGGCGACGGCTGCTCGTATGCATCTCATCGGATCCTCCTCAGTTGGACGCGGCGACCGTACGCCCGTCTACCTGAGAGGAATCTGAGAACGACTTCGGGCCGCCGGCCGGCAGGCTCACGTGGAAGGTGCTGCCCCGGCCCGGCTGGCTCTCGGCCCACACACTTCCACCATGAGCGGCCACGATCTCGCGGCAAATCGCGAGCCCCAGGCCGCTGCCCCCGTCGTCGTGCTTTCGCGCCGCGTCGACACGGTAGAAGCGGTCGAACACGTATGGCAGTGCGGCTTCGGGTATGCCCGGGCCGTCGTCGGCCACGCTCAAGCGCGCCTCCCCCGGCTCCTCCCACACCGCGATCCGCACCTCGCCGCCCTCCGGGCTGTGCTTCACCGCGTTGTCGACGAGGTTCGCGAGAACCTGCCGGATCCGATCGCGGTCGGCTGCTACGACACCACGGTCACCCTCGGCCGATACGGTCACGCCGCGGTCCGCCGCTACCGGCGCGAGCTCTGCCACCACGTCGTCCACCACGCGCCGCAAGGGGAAGTCGCGCTTGAGCAGCTCGAGATGGCCCTCGTCGACGGTCGCGAGCGTGAGGAGGTTGTCGACCGTCCACGTCATCCGCTCGACCTCCTCGCGCGCACTCGCGAGCACGCGTGCCGCCTCCGGCTCGAGGGCGCCGTAGGCAAGCGCGACGTCGAGCTCCGAGCGCATCACGGCGAGCGGCGTGCGAAGCTCGTGCGAGGCGTCGGCCACGAGCTGCCGCTTCTCCTGAACTCCGCGATCGAGCCGCTCCAGCATCCGGTTGAGGGTGACGGCGAGGCGCGCGATTTCGTCAGAGGTCGGCGGCACCGGCACCCGCTCGTCGAGGCGATCGAGCTCGATGCGCTCCGCCTGCTCCGTCACGCGCGCGACCGGGCTGAGAGCCCTGCGCGCGATCAGGCGACCGCCCAGTCCCGCGATCAGCAGCACCACCGGGCCCGCAAGCAGCAGCAGCACGATCACGCGGTGCACCGCGGAATCGACTCCCTCGAGCGAGCTCGCCACCACGAGCGCCGAGCGCTCGCCGTCGTGACCCACGCCGGTGGCGAACACGCGGAACGGCTCGTTGTCGGAGCGCCCGTGCGCGGTCTTGAGGAGCTCGCGTCCGGCCATCGCGGCGCGCGCTTCGGCCGCCGTGATGAGGGCCGAGCGCGGCACGTCGGGACCGAGCACGCGCGCCAGGGCCCCGTCGGCGGTCACGAGCTGCGCGCCAGAATCGCCGGGCAGCACCCGCAGCACGGTGGCGCTACGGGCAGTGAACCCCGCAGTGCCGGCGCGCTCGTAGCTCGAGCGGATCTGGGCGGCGCTCGAGCGCAGCGAGTGATCGGTATCGGCGGTCAGATCGGCTCGCAGCCGGACCGCGACGAAGGCGCCGAGCGCCACGATCACGAGGGCCAGCAGGCCCACGTACCAGGCGGTCAGCCGGAGCTGGATCGGCAGCCTCACTCCCCCTCCAGCGTGTAGCCGACCCCGCGAACCGTCCGGATCAGCGGCCGCCCGAACGGCCGCTCCAGCTTCCTGCGCAGATAGCCCACGTACACGTCCACCACGTTCGACGGGCCGACGTAGTTCTCGTCCCAGACGTGCTCGAGCAGGCTCGTGCGAGTGAGCACGTCGCTGGGGTGTTCCATCATGAACCGAAGCAGCGAGAACTCGCGCGCCGTGAGGTCCACGGGCTCGCCGTCGCGGCTGACGGTGTGGCTAGCCGGATCGAGCTCCACGCCGGCGGCGCACAGCACCGCCGGGCGCTCGCGCGGGCGCCTGCGCAGTAGCGCGCGCACGCGCGCCAGAAGCTCGCCGAACGAGAACGGCTTCACCAGGTAGTCGTCGGCGCCCGAGTCGAGCCCGTTCACGCGGTCCGCAACCTGGTCGAGCGCCGTCAGCATCAGCACCGGCGCCCACCGCTCCTCATCGCGCAGCGTCCGGCACACCTCGAAGCCGTCTCGGCCCGGCAGCATCACGTCGAGCACGATGGCGTCGTAGTCGTAGACCCGCGCCTGGAAGAGCGCCTCGTCGCCCGTCGTGGCCGTGTCGACGGCATAGCCCTCTTGCCGGAGCCCGCGGGCGATCGCGGCTGCCATCTTCGGCTCGTCCTCAACGAGCAGGATGCGCATCTGCGTCGAGTATGGACCCACCCGGGTGAGAGAGCGATGAGGAACTCGCGCCTCAGCGCCGGGCAACCGCGTACAGCGTGCCGCGCCGGCGCCTCAGCGACTCAACGTCGAAGCCCATCTGCCCGAGCAGCCGCCGGAGCGACCTCGCTGTGAAGAAGCGCAGGTGCGGCGAGAGCGGGTCGAAGCCGCTTTCGAACCCGCGCGCGACAAGCCCGAGCGCGGTGCCCCGTCCGTGCGCGGGAGTGGTGACCGCAAGGCGGCCGCCCGGTCTCAACACGCGCCTTGCCTCCGAGAGCAGGAGCTGCACGTCGCGCACGTGCTCGAGCGTCTCGGCGCAAAGCACCAGGCCGAACGACGAGTCGGGCAGCGGCAACGGCACGTCGGGCTCGAGCTCGACGATGCGCGCCTCCGGCAGCCGCTCGCGCGCGCGTTCGAGAGCCACGCCCGACACGTCCGCGAGCGTCAACCTCGTCGCACGCAGGCAGGCGCTGAGGCGGCCGTCGCCCGCGCCGAGGTCGAGCACGTCCTCCGCCTCCCCCAGCGACTTCACGAACTCGCAGAGCGTGGTGGGCGGCGGGCCCCGGTCGCGGGGCACGAGCTCCCACAGCTCGTCGTCGTAGCGGCTCGGCACGCCGGGCATCATCGCGAAGCGCGGCCCGTACGTGTGCGTCACCACCCATCGACTGTTGACGGTCACGGGTCTAAACTTGCAGCATGGCCCAGCAGACCGACAGCACGCCCGCCGAGGCGCAGCTCCTCGTCGACTTCGTCAACACGCTCGACATCGACGACGACATCGAGCAGATCGGCTCGCCCGACGAGCTAGCGGCGTGGCTCGGCGAGCACGGGCTGATGCAGGGCGGCTCGGCCCGCCCTGAGGACGTCGCGCTCGCCCAGCGCGTGCGCGAGTCGCTGCGCGCGCTCATGCACGCGAACAACGGCGAGCCGCTCGATCCGGACGCGGTCGACGAGCTGAACAAGCTCTCCGTAGAGACGCCGCTCGTGCTGCGCTTCAGCTCCGACGGGTCGACCGAGCTCGCGCCGGGGGCGGAGGGCGCCGCCGCCGGCCTCACGCGCCTGATGGGCAATGTCTACGCGCTGATGGCCGAGGGCAAGTGGCAGCGGGTGAAGGCGTGCCCTGCCGACAGCTGCGAGTGGGCGTTCTACGACCAATCGAAGAACCGCTCGCGCACCTGGTGCAGCATGGAAGTCTGCGGCAACCGCAGCAAAGCCCGCGCATATCGCCGCCGCCACACGTAGAGTCGCGACATGCGTGCACTGCCGGCGGCACTCGCCCTGCTCGCCCTGGCCGCGCCTGCCGCGTCTGGCTTCTTCGAACCGGTCAGCCGCCACGTGGATCTGACGGGCGACGGCAAACCCGAGCGCGTGCACACGGTGAAGATGCCCGGCCCGGGCGGCGGGACCGGCGACCTCGAGGCGCAGACCGCGGTCGCCATAGCGGACACATGCGGCGACAACCAGTTCGTCACGAGGCCTCAGGATTCGCTCGGCTCACTCAGTTTCCCGAAGGCGGACACCCACCGTGGGCGCGAGGCGTTCATCGACCTGCGCTCTGGCGCGTCGGGCCGCGCCGGCTCCATCGACCTCGTCGCGCTGCGTCCACAGGGCAGCGGCTGCCCGCGGCCGCGCGAGCTGTTCCGCTACTCGAGCGATCACCCGCCCCGCGCGCCGCGCGGCGCTGACGGGGCGGCCGGGTTCGCGGCCAAGGTGCGCGACATGAGCTCCCGCTTCAAGGGCCGGGAGCTCGCGCTGAGCGTGTACTTCACGAAGCCCGGCGAGCCACTCTGCTGCCCGAGCATTCGGCGGACGATCCTCTACCGCTACGACAGCAAGCGCGACCGCTACGTGCGTTACGCCGCGCGCACCACGCGCCGACCCAACTAGGCGCGCCGCAACTCTTGACCGGTGCACCGTGTTCTACGGGCACCAAGACGCGATACCCCCAAGGGGAGGGTTCAAATGAAGCGAACGACTCGCCTCGCGAGCGCTTTCGTCGCGTGCCTGGGGCTTCTAGGCATGCTCGCAGCGGTTGCGCTCGCAGCGACGATCACAGGGACGAATGCACGAGACAGGATCACCGGTACGCCGTCGGGCGACACCATCAACGCGCTTGCCGGGAGCGACAGGGTCCGCGCGCTCGCGGGTGACGACGCGGTGAACGGCGGACCTGGCCGTGACCTCCTTTGGGGCGGCGGCGGCAACGACAGGCTGCGCGGTGGGCCGGGCAGCGACATCCAGCTCGGTGGCCCCGGCGACGACGACGTGGGTGGCGGGGGCGGCCGGGACTTTCTGTTCGGCGGAGCGGGCAACGACAACGTGCACGGCTGGATCGGCCCCGACCGCATCTGGGGCAACGCCGGCGACGACACGCTGAACGGCGGAGCCGCCGGCAGGGACCGCCTGTGGGGCGGCCTGGGCAACGACAACATCACCGGCGGCAGGGGCAACGACCGCATCCACGGCGGTGACGGCAACGACACCGACGCGGGCGGGGCCGGCAACGATCTGATGTCCGGCGGCACCGGCAACGACGTCCAGCACGGCGGCGACGGCAACGACGTCATCTTCGCCAACCTGGGCGCCGACGAGTCGTTTGGCGACGCGGGCAACGACAACCTCTGGGCACTGGCCCGAGGCGACGTGACCGCCGACGGCGACACCACCGTCGACACGCTCCACGGCGGCGACGGCAACGACACGTTCCACACGCGCGACGGCGAGGCCGACCGGATCGACTGCGGTCCCGGCAACGACACCGCGCTCCTCGACGAAGTCGACGTGATCGTGGACGCCACCCCGGAGAACGCGAACGGCTCGTGCGAGACGGTGGTCCGCAAGGCACCGAAGCCGAAGGGCGAGGATCGTCAGGAGAACCAGACGCAGAGCCCCTCAGAGGACCGAAAGACCCACTAGCGCCCAGGACGGGCGAACGTGGATCTCCGCCCCGGCCCAGGGGGCGGAGCCCTACGAGTCAGGCGAGGGCGCTTCTTCGGAGGCGCCCTCTCCGCTCTTCGAGGCAATGAGGGTGAGGGAACACCGGGAGTTTCCGCTCTACCGTGGTCGATTTTGCCGCCATATGCGGCACTAACGACCACGGTGCGCGAAAGTCCGCCGCCGGGCGCAGGATCCGGCGGGCTTAGACCCGGCGGCGGTTAGGGGACGGGGTCGCGGGGCAGCCTCGAGAACATCACGAGGTCCACGCGCCGGTCGCGCAACACCCGGTACGAGCGCATCACGCCCTCACGCTTGTAGCCGGCCCGCTCGGCGACAGCCTGGGAGCGCGCGTTGTCCACGTGCGTGGTCAGCTCCATCCGCCGCATGCCGAGCTCGTCGAAGGCCCAGCGCGTCACCAGCTCGACCGCGCGCGTCGCATAGCCGTGTCCGCGCGCACCCGCGGCAAGCGAGTAGCCCACCTCGGCGGTCAGATCCTCCCACCGCACTCGCACCAGCCCCACCGTGCCGAGGAGACGCTGGTCCTCGCGATCCATGATCACGAAGTCGGCGCCTTCGCCCGCCGAAAGCCGGCCGGGCGCGGCTGCGATCCAGGCACGCGCGTCGAGCTCCGAGTAGGGATGCGGCACGCCCGTGAAGCGAGGGATCAGCGAATCTTGGTGCATCCCCACGAGCCAGCGCACGTCGCGCTCCTCAGGCTGGCGAAGGAGGATCGTGTCGTCCTCCAGCCGCTCGGCCGGGATCTCCCGGCGACTGCTTCCGAAGCGGGCTACCAGGCGCCCTTCGCGCGGAACACGGCTGGAATGGTCTTCAGGATGATCGTGATGTCAAGGAAGACCGACCAGTTCTCGAGGTACACGAAGTCGAGCCGCACGAGCTCGTCGAAGTCGAGCTCCGAGCGCCCCGACACCTGCCACAGGCCGGTCACGCCCGGCAGCACGAGGTAACGCTTGCGGTGCCAATCCCCGAGCCGCTCGTAGTCGCGCTGCGGCAGCGGGCGCGGGCCGACGAGCGACATCTCGCCCTTCAGCACGTTGAACAGCTGCGGCAGCTCGTCGAGCGAGAAGCGCCGCAGGAGCCGGCCCACAGGCGTCACACGCGGGTCGCGCCGCATCTTGAAGATCGCGCCTCCGGCCTCGTTGTGCTTCTCGAGCTCCGTCTGCCGGTGCTCCGCGTTCTCGTACATCGTGCGGAACTTCAGGCACGCGAAGGGCTCGCCACCAATGCCGGGGCGCATCGAGCGGTAGATCACCGGCCCGCGCGAGGTGAGCCTCACCGCGAGCGCCATCAGCAGCAGGAGCGGCGAGAGCAGCAGCAGGATGAGGCTCGAGGCGATCAGATCGAAGACGCGCTTCACGACGAAGTCGACGCCCTCGAAGACCGGCGCCTTCAGCTCGAACAGCGGAAGCGTCTGGCCGGGCACGAACTCCACGCGGTCCATGAGGATCTCCATCGTGGAGGGCGCGATCCGCACGCGCACACCGTTGCGGTGGCAGCGCTCGGTGAGCTCGACGGCCTCCTCCTGCGGGAAGTCGGGGTCCGCGATCAGCACCTCGTCGATCTGCCCGAACCAGCGCTCGATCTCCTCGAGCCGGCCGAGGTCGCGCAGGCCGTTCTCGGCGATCGGCTTCAGTGACACGA
>DASVXS010000145.1:0-4581 GCA_036392575.1 Thermoleophilaceae bacterium
CATCGGCGAGATGCCCTCGTCGAGCCACCAGATCGTGCCGAGCGCGGCGGAGTTCGCGAAGTAGTAGACGAGCGACGCGCCGGCGAGGCCAGCCATCACGGCGAAGTTGTGCTCGTTCGGAAGCAGTGTCAGCAGCGCGGCCACCGCAGCGCCCGCGAGCGACAGCGAGCCGAAGTCGTAGAGCGCCTTGATCGGTTGCGTGCCGCGCACGAGGCGGACCACAGCGATGGACGCCTCCGAGGCGATCGGGCCGATCGGCCCGAACAGGAACGCCAGGGCCAGCGTCGGGATGCCGGCCGGCGAGGTGCCGCCGCGCTCGAACAGGTCGATGCGCAGCCCGTCCACGAGCAGCACGAAGGCGATCAGCAGAACGAACAGAACCGGGTGGTCCCCGACCTCGCTGCGATCGGCGAACGCGGCGACCGTGAGCGAGCCCGCGCAGAGCAGCGCGACGTAGGCGGGGATCAGCCGCCTCCGTGAGATCACCGCTTGCGCTTCAGGCGTGGCCATTCGCCTCAGTTTCTGCATCGTCAGCTGGCGCTCAACCTTGAGCGCGCCGGCTGGTGTCGGTATTCGCCGCGGGAGGCGCGTTGCCTTTCGAGAGCGGGCTATGGACTGGGCGCCCCCGCTAGACTCGAATTCATGAAGACCGAGATCCATCCGGAGTACGTCGAGGCGCACGTTCGCTGTACCTGCGGCAACGAGTTCACGACGCGCTCCACGCAGCCCGAGATCCACGTCGAGATCTGCTCGAACTGCCATCCGTTCTACACGGGCCGGCAGAAGCTCGTGGATACAGGCGGCCGGGTGGAGCGGTTCCGCCGGCGCGCCGCCAAGCGCGCGCGCTAAAGCGGCCGGCTCCACAGCCGCGGCCGCTGCGCAACTTCCCGCCGACACTTAGTGTTGAAGATGGGCCATGGCGCGAAGAAGCCAGCTCATCCTCGTCGGGTGCGCAGCGTTCGCGGCGCTGCCTGCGTCCTCGGCGCTTGCCGCCGGGGCCAGTCCGAACGCTCGCGTCGGCAACTGCTACCCCTCGCCGGACATCACGAAGCGTTTCGCCGAGTTCGTCGGGCAGATGAAGACGATCCGTGGGGCGAATTCGATGCAGATGCGCTTCACGCTTCAGGAGAGGGTCGGCGGAGCCCGGTTCCACGCCGTCGCGCTGCCCGAGCTGAAGGTCTGGCGCAAGTCGAAGCCAGGCGCGCGTGCGTTCAACTTCACCCAGCGCGTTACCGCGCTCCGGGACGGGGCGCGCTACCGCGTGATCGTCAAGTTCCGCTGGCTCGACACCAACGGCAAGCGGCTTCGCGCCACAACTCGGCGTTCCGCGTCCTGCTTCCAGCCGGGCCCGCTGCCGAACCTGAAGATCACCGCGATCCAGGCGGACCCCGGCCCGCTACCGGACTCGGTCGTCTACTCGATCACCATGGTCAACAATGGGCGCGCCATCGCGTTCAAGCCCGCTGCCGTGGTCAACGTGGACGGCGCCGAGCTCGACCAAGGCGGCTTGGCCCAGCTCGGGCCTGGCGAAAGCGGAGTCGTGCGCTTCTCGGGCCCGTTCTGCCGCTTCCTCGTGCGTGCGAAGGCCGACCCGAGCGGGCTGATCCCCGAGGAGGACGAGCGCGACAACGTGCTCACCACGCCGTGTCCATTCGGTTCGAAGCCGTAGCGGCCTAAAATCCCCGCCGTGCGCTCGCTCGCCTGGAGGCTTCGCGCGGCTGCGCTCGTGCTGGCTGGCGCGCTGGCCGTACACGAGTTGCGTTACCTGGTCGCCTATCAGGGCGACTCCGGGCGAGCCCTGAGCCTCCAGGGTCACGCCTACCTGAGCCTCGTCACGCCGCTGGTGTGCGCTTTGATCGCCGTGGCGGCCGCTCACTTCGTTGGGCGGCTCGCGCGCGGCGGCTCTGACGAGGCGACACCCGGGTTTGCCGCTACGTGGCTATGGGCGTCGCTCTCGCTCGTCGCGATCTTCGTGGTGCAGGAGTCGGTCGAGGGCCTGGTCGCAAGCGGTCACCCTGGCGGGCTGGCCGCGGTCGTCGGCCACGGCGGCTGGCTGGCGGCGCCGATCGCCTTCGCCGTTGGTGGCGTGATCGCACTCCTCCTGCGGGGCGCCTCGGTCGCGCTAGCGGCGGCGGCGCGCCGGGCCCGCCCGCCCGTGTCGCGCGTGACACCCCTCGTGCGCCGTCCGCCGCTGGGCGTGACGCGGCCGAGGCAGCATCCGCTGGCGCTCAAGCTGGCCGGCCGCGCTCCGCCGCGCGCCTCCGTGCTGGCCTGAACGTCAACGAAACGGAGGTAATGCATGAACCAGCGAGGCAGACGCCTTGCCATTCTCGTCGTCGGTGTGATCGCGATCGTCGTGGCTTTCGTCGTCCTGAACTCGAGCGGCAACGACAACAACGACAACAAGCAGGCGAGCAGCACCACCAGCACGACTGCGACCACGCCGGGGCAGAGCACGACACAGAACACGAGCGCGTCCGCGCAGCCGGCGGTCAAGACGGTCGTGGTGAAGAACGCCAAGCCGGTGGGCGGCATACAGAAGCTCAGCTTCAACAAGGGCGACCAGGTGCGCTTCAGGGTCAAGTCGGACGTGGGGGACGAGATCCACGTGCACGGCTACGACTTCCACAAGGACGTGAAGCCGGGCAGCTCGGTCACGTTCTCCTTCCCGGCAAAGATCGACGGCATCTTCATCGTGGAGCTCGAGTCGCGCGGTGAGCAGATCGCCTCTCTCCAGGTGAACCCGTGATGAGAAGGCGGCTGGCACTGATTGCGGTCGGCGTCGCTGCGGCGTCGCTGGCCGTGCCCGCGCCCGCGCTCGCGCACGGGTTGGTGGGCCGCGCGGATCTGCCGATCCCGTCGTGGCTGTTCGGCTGGGCGGCCGCGGCCGTCCTGATCGTGTCGTTTGTCGCCCTCGCCACCCTGTGGCCGGAGCCGCGGCTGCAGGAGCCGCGCCTGCGGCGGCTCTTCCGCACACCGGCCGTGATCGAGGTCGTCTGCGGGCTGATCGGCGTGTTCCTGTTCGGGCTCGTGGTCTACGCGGGCCTGCGCGGCACGCAGACCGCGACGGCGAATCTCGCGCCCACGTTCATCTACGTGCACTTCTGGGTGGGCCTGGTCGTTCTGAGTGTGCTGTTCGGCGACGTCTTCCGGCTCTTCAACCCGTGGCTCGCCATCGGTCGCGCCGTGTCCTGGGTCGCAGGAAAGACGCTCGGCACCGAGGAGGGCGACGCGCTCGAGTACCCCTCATGGCTGGGCCGCTGGCCCGCGGTCGCGGGCATCCTCGGCTTCGCCTGGCTCGAACTCGCCTACGTGAATCGCGACGATCCGAGCACGCTCGCGATCCTGTCTCTGGGCTACGCGCTCGTCCAGCTCGTCGGCATGGGGCTGTTCGGCGTGGAGACGTGGAGCCGGCGCGGAGACGCCTTCGGCGTCTACTACGGCATGCTGTCGCGCCTCTCGCCGTTCGAGCGGCGCGAGGGAGTGCTCTACCTGCGGCCGCCGCTCAGCGGCGCACCACGGCTCGACGCGGAGATTCCGGGAACGCTCGCGGTGGTGCTGACCGCGATCGGCACGACGACGTTCGACGGCTTCTCGAGCGGCCCGGTGTGGCGGAAGCTCGAGCCGCACCTGTCGAACTTCTGGTCAAACCTCGGCGCCGACCCGGCCCACGCGCTGCAGTGGTCCTTCACGGTGGGGCTCGTCGTGATCGTGTTGCTCGTGTCGTCGTTCTACTGGCTCGGGATCCGCGGCATGCACACGATCGACGAGAAGAACTCCACCCAGGAACTCGCGCGCCGGTTCGCACATTCACTGATCCCGATCGCGTTCGCCTACGCGCTCGCGCACTACTTCTCGCTGCTGATCTACCAGGGGCAGGCGGCTGCGTACCTGGCGTCGGACCCACTCGGGCATGGCTCCAACATCTTCGGCACGGCGAACAAGGGCATCGACTACGGCGTGATCACGGCGACGGGGATCTGGTACGTGCAGGTCGCCGCGCTCGTCATCGGCCACATCTCGGGCCTGGTGCTGGCGCACGACCGCGCGGTCGCGATGTACAGGGATGTTCGCGAGGCGACACGCTCGCAATACTGGATGCTGGTCGTGATGATCGGCTTCACGAGCCTCGGACTCTGGCTCCTTTCCGCCATCAACCAATGAGCACGCTCACTCTCCTCCTGCCGTTCGCCCACGCAGGCCATGTGCTCGTCACGCTGCCGATCTACCTCGGCCCGGTGATCCTGCTCGTGCTGGGGCTGAAGGTGGCCGACGCGAGGGACAAGCGAAAGAAGGCGAACCGGGGGCGCTGAGGCGCCCGGTTGCTTGCGGGAACCCGCCAAACCGCCGATAGAGTGAGGGCATGAGCGAGGTCGCCGAAAGCGCCGCTAGGAACGGCGCCGCTCCTGAGTCCGCGCCGCTCGAGTCGCCCCGCGACCTCCCGGTCGGGGGTCAGGCCGTGCTCGAGGGCGTGATGATGCGCGGCGTGTCCACGTGGGCCGTCGCGGTCCGCAAGCCGACGCCCGAGCAGATCGCCGGCGGCCGCCAGCTCGAGCCGACCGAGGCGGCGCTCGGCGAGAT
>DASVXS010000146.1:0-3749 GCA_036392575.1 Thermoleophilaceae bacterium
TGGCCGTGCCGAACATGCGCGCGGGAGCGCTGCTTCCACACGGAGCGATCCACGATCCGGGCCGGCTCGACCGCTTGGGGATCTCTCCGATCGTGAACCTGCATGTTGTGTATGACCGCCCTGTGCTGCAGCATGCATTTGTGGCTGGCGTCCGGTCACCAGTTCAGTACGTCTTCGATCGCACGCGGGAGGGCGAGTTCGGCGGCGGCCAGTACCTGGCCGTCTCGCTGAGCGGCGCCGCCGCGGAGATGGAGCGGCCGCCCGAGGAGCTGCGCCGCCAGTACGTGCCGGCGCTCGCGGAGATCCTCCCCGCCGCACGCAACGCCAAGGTGGAGCGCTTCTTCGCCAACCGCGAGCACGCTGCCACGTTCCGCGCGGCGCCCGGGCAGCTCGCGCTGCGGCCGCCTTCGCGCACGCGCATCCCAGGCCTCGCACTGGCCGGCGCGTGGACCGCCACGGGCTGGCCCGCGACGATGGAGGGCGCAGTGCGCAGCGGCCACACGGCGGCGCGGGTGGCGCTCGAGGCTCTCGACAGCCCGCGGCCCGCACCAGCGGGTGTGGCGGCATGATCGGACTGCGTCCGGAGCCGCGCGCCGCCGAGCATGAGGGGCTGCTCGTGCTCGCTCCGTTGTCGCTCGAGGCGCGCGCCGTGCGCTCCGGGGTGGGCCGCGGCCGCGTGCTGCGAACGGGCATGGGCCCCGAGCGGGCGGTCGAAGCTGTGAAGACGCCGGTCGCGCGGGAGGCGGACGCCGTGGCGGTCGCCGGCTTCTGCGGCTCGCTCGACGCTGGGCTCGAGCCGGGCGACGTGGTCGTGGCGACCGAGGTGCGAGGCCCCGACGGAGCTGTCGAGTGCCCGTCGGCCGGGGTTCTCGCCGGAGTGCTCGAGCGCCACGGCGTCCGTGCCGTGTGCGGCCCGATCGTCTCGACCGACCACGTGGTGCAGGGCGACGAGCGCCGCGAACTCGCGGCGAGCGGCGCCCTCGCGGTCGACATGGAATCCGCGCAACTCGCCGCGGGCGCTCGCGACCGCCCGATCGCCGTGCTGCGCGTGGTGGTCGACACGCCGGATCGCGAGCTGCGCGACCCGCTCGCGACCGTGACTGGCGGCCTGCGCGCGTACCGCGCTCTTGCGCGGGCGTCGAAGGCGCTCGGCGAGTGGGCCGCGGCCGTCGGCCCGCGCCGCCTGATGCTCGCCAGCCCGCGCGCCTCGTGCGCGGGTGTCGAGCGAGCGATCGAGGTTGTCGAGCGTGCGCTCGAGCAGCACGGGCCGCCGGTGTACGTGCGCAAGCAGATCGTGCACAACGCGCACGTGGTCGCGGATCTCGAGGAACGCGGCGCCGTCTTCGTCGAGGAGCTCGAGGAGGTGCCTGAGGGTGCGACCGTGGTGTTCTCGGCGCACGGCGTCTCACCCGCCGTCCGTAGCGACGCCGGCGAGCGCGGCCTCGACGTGATCGATGCGACCTGCCCGCTGGTCGCGAAGGTGCACGGCGAGGCGCGCCGCTTCGCCGAAGGCGGCTACACGATCGTGCTGATCGGTCACGAGGGCCACGAGGAGGTGGAGGGCACCGTCGGCGAGGCTCCCGACTCGACCGTGCTCGTCGAGTCGATCGAGGACGTCGGCTCGCTCGATGTGCGCGACCCAGACCGCGTCGCCTTCCTCACGCAAACGACGCTCGCCGTGGACGAGACGAAGGGCATCGTGGACGCGCTGCGCGAGCGCTTCCCCGCGCTGGTCGGGCCCCGCTCCGACGACATCTGCTACGCGACCCAGAACCGCCAGGACGCCGTCCGCGCGCTCGCGCGGGACTCCGACCTCGTGCTCGTGATCGGCTCGCGCAACTCGTCGAACTCGCAGCGGCTCGTGGAGGTGGCCGAGCGGGCGGGCTGCCGGGCGCGCCTGATCGACGACGAGCGCGACATCGACCCCGCGTGGCTCGCCGGCGTAGAGACCGTCGGACTCACAGCCGGCGCATCCGCGCCCGAGCGCCTCGTGCAGCAGGTAGTGACCGCGCTTGCGGGCCTCGGTCCCGTACAACTAGAGGAGCGCAGCGTCCGCAACGAGGGCATTCGCTTCAAACTCCCCCCTGAGATCCGAAAGAGAGGCTGACTTCGATGCCGGTTTCCATGCGCCAGAGCGCCAAGGTCGCGACCTACTTGATGCGCCAGAAGCTCGCGCGGCGCGACAAGTTCCCGCTCATCGTCGAGCTCGAGCCGCTCTTCCAGTGCAACCTCGCTTGTGCCGGCTGCGGGAAGATCCAGCAGCCCGACCACGTGCTCAAGCAGCGCATGTCGGTGGAGCAGGCGGTCGGTGCGATCGAGGAGTGCGGCGCGCCTATGGTGTCGATCGCCGGCGGAGAGCCCCTCATCCACCCGGAGATCCACGTGATCGTGGACGAGCTCGTGAAGCGCAAGAAGTTCGTCTACCTGTGCACGAACGCGCTGCTGCTCGAGAAGAAGATCGACAACTTCAAGCCTTCGCCGTACTTCTCGTGGGCCGTGCACATCGACGGGCTGAAGGACCGCCACGACGAGTCGGTCTGCCGCGACGGCGTCTTCGACAAGGCGGTTCACGCCATCGAGGTCGCGAAGGAGAAGGGCTTCCGGGTGACCACGAACACCACCTTCTTCACTCACGACACGCCCGAGAACGTGCGAGCGGTGCTCGACTTCTTGAACGACGAGCTCGAGGTGGACCTGATGATGATCTCGCCGGCCTACGCCTACGAGCGCGCGCCGGACCAGGATCACTTCCTCGGCGTGAAGGAGACCCGCGAGCTCTTCTCCAAGGCGTTCGCCGACGGCAAGCGCAAGAAGTGGCGGCTCAACCACTCGCCGCTCTTCCTCGACTTCCTGGAGGGCAAGGTCGATTTCGACTGCACGGCGTGGGGCATCCCCAGCTACTCACTGTTCGGCTGGCAGCGCCCCTGCTACCTGATGGCCGACGGCTACGCGAAGACCTACCAGGAGCTGATCGAGACGACCGACTGGTCGAAGTACGGCCGCGGCCGGGATCCGCGTTGCGACAACTGCATGGCGCACTGCGGCTACGAGCCGACCGCGGTGCTCAAGACGACTGGGTCGCTGAAGGAATCGCTGCGCGCGCTGGTCGCGCGCTGATCAGTCGAAGGCGAGGCTGCGCTCGCGCGCAGTGAGGGCGCGACCGTCGCGAGCGGCGTCGATCAGCGGCTGCACGCGCCCGCGCGCGGCGAGCGCTGGCGGCAGCACGAGCAGGAAGTTGAACACGCGATAGGCGACGACGGCGCAGAGCGCCTGCACGATCGGAACGCCGACCCAGTGCAGTGAGAAGGTCATGAGCGCCTCGGTCACGCCGGCGCCGGCGAGCGGAAGCGACCGCCGCGTGGCGGCGTAGCCCGTGGCATAGCCGATGATCAGCATCCCGAGCGTGGGGTGGACGCCGAACATGCGCAGGCCGCCGTAGAGGGCGGCGATGTCGGCCGCCCAGTAGATCGTGGTGCCGACCCAAGCCCGCGAGAACTGCCTCGCGTGCCGGAGGAGCGTGTGCAGCGTGGCGACTCCCTCGAGCAGGTGGCCGAGCCAGCCCGGGTTCCCGAACCACCTGAGGATGCGCCTCCGCGTGCCCGGCGCGGAAGCAAACAGGCCGAGCGCGAACCCCGCCGGTACGGCGAGCGCCCACGGCCACAGCAGCGACGGCCAGACGCCGTCGCGGTTGCCGAGCAGCATCGCGATCGCGCAGATGCACGCGGCCGGCGCGAGCAGCGCCCACTCCA
>DASVXS010000147.1:0-5990 GCA_036392575.1 Thermoleophilaceae bacterium
ACGCGGCCGACGCCCGGCGCTACCTGGACGCGGCGATCCTCCTGGGCGATTTGCTGTGCGGCGCCGCCTATTGGGACGAGCCCGGCGAGCGATGCTCCTGGCTCGGTCGGACCCTGGACCTCGCGGCCATCGCCCAGGGCGGCACCACTCCCCGGCCCATGACGACCAGCCTCGGCCCCGACCTCTACCACGGCCAAGCTGGCGTCGCGCTGTTCCTGGCCGAGCTGTTCGGACAGACCGCGGACGAACGGTTCCGTCGCACCGCCCTCGGCGCCGCCGCCGGGGCGACGGCACTGCTCAGAGACGCCGTGGCGGCGGGCGAGGCTCCCGGCGCCGGCCTCTACACCGGCGCAAGCGGCGTCGCGTACGCCATCGCCCGCGTAGCGTCGGTGACCGCATGCGCGGCGACCGCCGGGGAGCTCGGCGAGATCGGCGACCTGCTGATCGGATCGCTCGCCGTCGAGCCGGTCTCCATCCCCTCCGGTCCCGACCCGAACGACGTCGTCAACGGCCGGGCGGGCACGATCCTGACCCTGCTCGCCCTCGCCGGCACCCCGGTCTTCCGCGACCGGGAGGAGCCGATCGTCGGGATGGCCATCGAGGTCGGACGAGCGATGGTCGGGTCGCTCGGACCGCCGCGGCTGACCGGCTTTGCCCACGGCGCGGCCGGCTTCGGGTCGACCTTGCTACGACTCTCCGCGCGCACCGGTCACGCCGAGTTCCGCGACGCCGGACGGGAGATCCTAGCTTGGGAGGACGGCCTCTTCGACGACCGCAAACGGCAGTGGCCCGACCTGCGCGACCGGTTGCCGCGGGCCCCGGCCCGGCGACGCGGGCCGGACGCCGTCACGTGGTGCAACGGCGCAGCTGGCATCGCCATCTCGCGTCTGCACGCCATGACGGCCGATCCGTCGCGCCGCGACCACTACGCCGACCGGGCCGCGGTGGCCCTCGAGCTGACTCGCGAGGCGCTGTCGGTCCAGCTCGGGGTGGAGGACGACGCGTCGCTGTGCCACGGGACGAGTGGCCTAGTAGAGACGCTGCTGCTGGGCAGCGCCGCCACGCACGACCCGGAGCTCGCCGCCGCGGCCCGCGCCGCGACCGACACGCTGCTGGACGGGGGAGCCTGGGCGAGACAATCGACCCAGGACCGAGTCAGGGCGCAGCCCAGCCTGATGCTGGGCGCGGCCGGCGTCGGGCACCAGCTGCTGCGGCTTCACGAGCCCGAGGTCGTACCCTCCGTCCTCGGCGGCCCATAGGAGCCCGCGCCTCCCTCAGCCGCGAGGCGCGGCGGAGATCTTCTCACAGCCGACGCGGGGACTCGAACCCCGGACCCCTTCATACGAGTGTTGGATCACGGACGGAGGAGGCTCGAGGTACAGGCCGCACACCTCGGCGGCGCGCTGGTCCAAGTCCGGGCCGAGCTAGGACATCACCCACCGCTCCAAAAGGGCGCCCTCGGAGGCGCGGCGTAGCGTCGCCCGCGCCGGCAAGGAGCCGCGGAGAGCACAGGCGCGGGCAGGCCGTCGCGCGCATGGAGCTCGACTCCGATCTGTTATCTGGCCGCCCCTTCGACTTGTCCGGTTGCGCTGCGAGCACGGATCCGTAGGTGTCGTGTTGCCCGACCTCCCCGCCGTCGTCTGGTGAGCGGGGGAGGTGACACGAGGCGCACGTTCGCCCTGGACGTCTACAAGCGCTTCGCCGAGATCGCCCTGGTCGAGAAACGGGGAGCCGGCTCAGCGCTGGGGTCGGATCGCCACCACCCCGCACGAGCGGGCCTTCGCCGAGCAGCTCGCCTGAGGACGAGGTGGTGATCGAGTCCACCTCGATCACCTGGGCCATCGTCGACCTCATGGCCCGGCACGCCGGCCGCGTGGTGGTCTCCAAGCCACCCGGCCGCTTCCCTGCGCCAGTTGCGGTCACATCAAAGCGCCCGCTGGACAAGAGTGGTTGTAGCCACCTGTGCTGGTGCAGCGAATCGCAGCCAGCTCCGATGCTCCAGCGCGGGCTCCCGTTTGGCGACTGGACGCTCGCCGCGGATCGACTTGGCCACATTTGGCGACGAACGGCGACAACCGCAAGCGCGGTACCTGGCGAGTCCCACTCGTGGTTCGCGTGGAGCGAGTGTCTCGGGGAGCGGCTCGCAGACGCTCGCAATGGACGAGACTCGAAAGCTGAGGCCGCCACGTCGCGGCTCCTGCATTCGTTGCGGAACGTGCATCTCGACGGCGTGGCGCCGCGCCCTGAGATGCGCGGAAAGCAGGATTACCAAGCGGCCGATCCCGGATGGAGAGAAGGAAGCCGACGGGCACCGAATTCGGCGGTTTGTGGCAGGGGGGACAAAATCCGGCCCCTCCCCCCTAACCCGTGAACATGGACTAAGCGCGCTCCCAGGCAATAACGGCAGCGAGCACAACCCCGAGCAACGCGCCGAGCACGAGGGCGGGAGCAAACGATCCGAATGCAGCCACCGCCGCGCAGGCGAGCGCGCCGGTCAGGCGCTTCCAGGTGAGCGTGCCCACGAGTCGCAGGCGCACGAGCACGTGGGCGAGCAGGTAGATGACCGGGCCGGCCACCACCGCGATCACCTGCGCGCTCGTGAGCGTCTCGGTCGGATGGGCGATCACGAGCTCGTCGCCGACCGCGGAGACGATCACGCCGGCAACGATCAGAACGTGCAGGTATGTGTAGGCGTCGCGCGCCACGAGGGTGCGGTTCGGGGCGGTGGCCAGGATGCGCTCGGCGATTCGCGCGACCGATCCGAAATACAGCCACCACAGCTCGGCGGCCCCCAGGAAGGCGAGCGCGAACGCCGTGAGCGTGGCGGTGTCGAGGTGCAGGTCGGACGTCGTGGCACCGATCAGCACGATCGACTCGCCGAGCGCGATGATCACGAACAGCTGGAAGCGCTCGGCGAAGTGCGAGGTCTGCACGGTCCAGTCCTCCGGCGTGACTCGTTTGCGCCCCGGCACCCAGTAGGTCACGAGCGGTGCCGTGTAGTCGAGCGCGAGCGCCGCGAGCCACAGCAGCGTGCGCGCGGTGCCATCCGCGATCGCGCCGGCGATCCACAGCGCCCCCGCCGCGACGAACCAGGTCAGGATGCGTCCGGCGCGAACGCGCTCGAGGGTCCCCGGCACGGCCGCTGCGAACGTGAGGAACGCATGGCGCCCGACCTGGATCGCCACGTACGAGCCCGCGAACAACAGGGCGCGGCTGCCGAACGCCTCCGGTATGGCGACCGCCATCAGCAGGCTCGCCAGCATCAGGGCGACCAGCAGCAGGATCACGACAGGCGACTCTGGATTCAGCTCGTTGGTGACCCAGGTCGTGTAGTTCCACGCCCACCACACGACGAGCAGAACGAGCGCCGCCTGGCCCGCGCCCTCCCAGCTCAGATGCGTTAGCAGCAGGTGTGACACCTGCGTGACCGCGAACACGAAGACCAGGTCGTAGAACAGCTCGAGCGCTGCGGCGTGCTGCTCGCGACCGCTGCTCGGATCGCGCCGAAGCGTGGTCATCGTGTCCTCGCGCATTCGCACCAGCTGAAGGCGGACAGTAACCCGGATGTGGCCGCCGAGGACAGGGGGTTAGGCGTGAACCGCCCGCTCGAACGCCAGCTACCCCCAGTGGAACCGCGCGCCCGCCCCCTTACGCTGGCGCGAGCATGAGTACGTACGACTTCATCGTTGTTGGGGCCCGCGCCGCAGGGTCTTCACTGGCGACGCTGCTCGCGCGCAGCGGCGCCAAGGTCGGCGTGATCGACCGCGACCGCTTCCCGCGCGACACGCTCTCCACGCACACGGTCTTCCCGAACGGCGTGGCGAGACTGGACCAGCTCGGCGTGCTCGACCGCCTCCTCGAGCGCCACGAGCTCGCGTTCATGGAGCACCGCTCCTGGGTGCTCGGCCGCCAGGTTGCCGGGCGCTATCCAGCGGTGAATGGCCACGACGGCGCGATCGCGCCGCGGCGCGTTGTTCTCGACGCTGCGCTCGTCGACGCGGCGCGCGAGGCCGGAGCGGAGCTTCGCCTGGGCAACGCGGTGGCGAAGCTGATCGGCACCGGCACTGAGGACGACCCGGTGTCGGGCGTCGTGCTAGAGAACGGCGAGCGGGTCTACGCGCGCCGGGTGCTCGGCGCGGACGGGCGGGCTTCCACCGTCGCCCGGCTGCTCGGGCTGAAGAAGGAGCGCGAGATGAGCGGCGAGTGCTCGCTCTCGTTCGCCTACTGGCGCGGCCTTCGCAGCGACTGGTACGTGACTCTCGGCGCGACCGAGGACGCGATGTTCACGCGCGTGGAGTGCGAGGACGGCATCCACATGATCCTGGCCGGCGGCGACTCCGAGCACACGCACGGCAGCCGTTTGGAGCGCGAGCGCAAGTACTTCGACGTGCTGTCGCGCTTCCCGGACCTGCTCGACATGGTCGAGCTCGAGCGCGCGACGCTCGTGTCAGAGCTGCGGTACGCGCCCGAGTCCCTGATGCGCGGCTACTTCAGGCGTCCGAGCGGGCCTGGCTGGGCACTGCTCGGCGACGCGGCGCACTTCAAGCACCCGGCGAGCGCGCAGGGCATCGCCGACGCGCTCGCCCACGCCTTCCACCTCGCTGGGGCGCTCACGCGCTCCGATCCGGAGCTCAGGCGCTACCGGCTCTGGCTCGACGACCGCGCTGCCGGCCATTACGAGTGGTCGTTCAAGCTCGGCAGCTTCCCGCGCGAGGAGACGGCCGGCCCGGTGTTCGACAGGCTCGAGCGAGATCCGGCCGCAGCGCGCGACTACCTGGGGACCTTCACTCGCCACGTGAACCCGGGCGAGCTCTCGGCGCGGCGCACGCAGCTCGCTGCCTAGTGCCTACGCGCCAGCTTGCCGTCGTGGACCGGGTACTGTCGAATTGGCGGAGCGCCGTCCGTCGAGTGATCGGAGCCGGAATCCTCCGGCTCGCTGCCCAGGAGGTCACGCAATGCCGCAGTACATGCTTCTCATCTACACGCCGGCCGACGCGCGTCCCTCTCCGGAGGAGATGCAGGCCGAAATGCCCAAGTGGGGCGAGTACACCGAAGCGCTCCGCTCCTCCGGTGCAATGTCCGCCGGCGACGCGCTGCACGGCACCGAGACGGCGACGACCGTGCGGGTCCGCGACGGCGAGACCGTCGTGAGCGACGGCCCCTTCGCCGAGACCAAGGAAGTGCTCGGCGGCTACTACGTGATCGACGTCCGGGATCTCGACGAGGCGCTCAAGTGGGCCGCGAAGATCCCGAGCGCGCCGCGCGGCTCGGTGGAGGTGCGCCCGGTGATGGTGTTCGACGAGCAGGGACGACCCGTCAGCGAGGCCGGCGCACGCGCGTGAGCTCTCAGAGCACCGCGGCGGCCGAGGCGGCGTTCCGCCGCGAGCGCGCCGCGGTGCTCGCCACGCTCATCCGCCAGCTCGGCGACTTCCAGCTGGCGGAGGACGCGCTCCAGGACGCGTTCGCCGCTGCTGTTGAGACGTGGGCGCGCGACGGCGTGCCGGACAAGCCCGCCGCGTGGATCACGGTCACGGCGCGGCGCCGGGCCATCGATCGACTGCGCCGTGACCGCGTACTCGCGGATCGCATCGAGCGGCTGAGCGTGCTCGTCGGCCGCGAGGCCGCCGCCGAGCCCGAGGAGGGGTCAGCCATCGTGGACGACCGCCTGCGCCTGATGTTCACCTGCTGCCACCCCGCGCTCGCGATGGAGACCCGCGTGGCGCTGACCCTGCGTCTGGTCGGCGGCCTGACCGTCCGCGAGATCGCCCGCGCCTTCCTGGTGCATGACGCCGCCATGGAGCAGCGGATCACCCGCGCGAAGGCCAAGATCAAGGCCGCCCGCATCCCGTATCGGGTGCCGTCCGCCGAGGATCTGCCGGCCCGCGTCTCAGGGGTGCTGGCCGTCCTCTTCCTGATCTTCAACGAGGGCTACCTGGCGACCGGCCCCGACACCGATCCGGTACGCCATGAGCTGACCAACGAGGCCATCC
>DASVXS010000148.1:0-2249 GCA_036392575.1 Thermoleophilaceae bacterium
GAGGCCGCTCGTCCGTCTTAGCGCGGACGGCTGTGACGAGCATGGCGGCCGCCAGCGCGGCTTGCAGGCACATGAGTACGAGCGCCACGTCGGTGAGGTTCGAGCCCATCGCGTTCACGAGCACGGGATCGAGCGCCGCCGCTGCCGCCAGCAGCCAGAGGAAGCGCTGCCGGTGGAGCGCGAGCAGATACTGCACGGCCAGGAACGTGGCGGCGAGCAGGCTCATCGCGAGCCCGAGCAGCGGCAGCGCATCCGACGCGAGCGTGAGGTCGTCCCCGAACACCGTGCGCAGCAGCGGCTCGCCGGCGACGGTGTAGAAGAGCACCATCGGCAGAGCGATCGCGGCGATCACGGCCAGCGTGCGCGCCAATACCGGCCGCGCGTCCATGCCCACGCTCACGCGCCGCGCCGCCTCGGGCAGCAGGTACATGCCGAGTCCGATCGCGACCCAGATCGGCACCTTCGCCGCCACCGCTGCGGCAGCGTAGGAGCCCGCGGGGTCGCCGTTTGCGTTGTGCTTCACCACGATCAGGTCGATGTTCTGCAGCACCGCGATCATCGCCAGCGCGAGCAGGGGAACCTCGGCCCGCCGCAGCAGCTTGCGCAGGCGCGCGCCCGGGTCGAACGCGCGCTGGGAGTTCGCATCGGCGAGCTGGCGGCGCAGCTCTGCACCCAGCACCAGCGCCACGACTGCGAGCGACGCCGCGGTGCCGAGAAACGCGCCGGTCACGCCGAGCCCGATCGCCTCGAGGATCACGCCGATCGCCAGCCGCCCGCTCGCCTCGCCTACGAGACTCGAGCCCACCAGGCGGTAGCGCTGGAACGCCTGGAGCGCGCCGCGCTGCACGCACACCACCACCCAAAGCGCCGCCGACGGCAGCGTCGCGGCGGCGGCCCATGGCACCTCCTCCACGCCGATCAGCGAGGCGAGCGGCTCGCGCAGCAGCACGCCTACGACAGCCGCCGCGGCCGTCGCGACGAGAAGACGCTCGGTCCAGTGGCGCACGGCTGCGGCGGGCGCGTCGCGGCCCTGCGCGAGCTCCCGACCGATCTCGCGCGCGACCTGTATCTGCACGGCGGAGCCGGGCACGGCGAGGATCAGGAAGGTCGAGACCAGCGCGGCGAGCGAGCCGTAGCCGCTAGCGCCGAGCAATCGCGCGAAGACGATCGTGAACGCGAGCGCGATCACGTTCGTCGCGATCATCGCCGCGGCCATGCCTGCCGCCCGGCCGGTGTCGGTGCCGGCGAAGCGGCTCAGCAGCGCGGAAGTGCCGCCCGTCTCGGTCTTCGTCTGAAGCTGCTGCATTGGGCGGTGTCCCCAGGGCCACTGTAGGGGACCTCCGGGCCGACGCGATGCCTCTGAGAGCCCCGTTATCCTCACTGCGTTGCAGGAGCACGCTCTCACTGAGCGGCTGATCACCTACGACACCAGCACCCTCGAGGGCATTCAGAGCGCGGCCGGCTTCGTGAAGGGCTGGCTCGAGGCTCGCGACGTGGAGGTGACATCAGCCACGCACAACGGCCGGCCCGTGATCGCCGCCACGGTCGGGGCTGCGCCGGAACCCGGCGTCGCTACCGTCGTGCTTCACGGGCACCTGGACGTGGTGCCGGGACACTCAGAGCAGTTCGTTTCGCGCGTGGAGGGCGACCGGTTGTTCGGCCGCGGCGCCTACGACATGAAGGGCGGCCTCGCGTCGATGATGTGCGCGACGCGCGACCTGCTCTCCCAGCGGGAGGTGCGCGTCCACTTCGTCTGCGTCTCCGATGAGGAGACCGACGAGGCCGTCCAGAGGGGCTCGGACTACCTCGTCGAACAGGGCTATACAGGCGACTTCGCCATCACCGGCGAGCCCACGGACCTGCACATCGGCGTCCAGGCGAAGGGCGTGCTCGCGATGCGCATCGAGGTGTGCGGCAAGTCGGCCCACGGATCAACGCCGTGGCTCGGCGACAACGCGGTACTCAAGGCGATCGACGTGTTCAAGCGGATCGAGTCCATGCCTTTCGCGCGCGAGTCTTCAGATCTCTTCGACCGGCCCTCGATCTCACTCGGCCGGATCGTCGGCGGCGACGCGCTCAACAAGGTGCCCGACCTCTGTGCGATCGACATCGATCTCCGCTACCTGCCGAATCAGGACCCACAGGAGATCCTGGCGCAGGTGAGGGAGATCCCCGACGTGAGCGTCGCGACGCTGTTCCAGCGCGATCCGGCGATCGTGCGGCGCGACAATCCGTACGTCCAGATGCTG
>DASVXS010000149.1:0-8567 GCA_036392575.1 Thermoleophilaceae bacterium
CTCGTTTTTCGAGGGACCGGTCGAGCGTTACGGCGAGCGGCGCAACGAGCTTGCCGGAGACGGCGCCTCCCGGCTCTCGCCCTACCTCCATTTCGGCTGCCTCTCGCCGCGGGAGCTCGAGGCGCTGCTGCCCGCCGGCCCAGGTGCCGAGGAGTACCGCCGGCAACTCTGCTGGCGGGACTTCTATGCGCACGTGCTGGCGGGCTTTCCTTCCGACGCTCGCTCCGAGCACCAGCCTCGCTTCCGCGGAAGCCTGTCGTGGAGCCACGCACGCAAGCCATTCGCCGCCTGGTGCGAAGGGCGGACCGGCTTTCCGCTGGTGGACGCCGCCATGCGCCAGCTGAGGCAGGAGGGCTGGATGCCCAACCGCGCCCGCCTCGTCGCCGCCTCCTTTCTCACCAAAGACCTCTGGATCGACTGGCGCTGGGGCGAGCGCTGGTTCATGCGCCTCCTCGTGGACGGCGACGAAGCCAGCAACAACGGCAACTGGCAATGGATCGCCTCCGTCGGCATCGATCCCCAACCCGCCTCCCGCCGCATCCTGAACCCGACACGCCAGCAGAAGCGCTTCGACCCAGAGGGCGCGTATGTGCGCCGCTATGTGCCTGAGCTGGCCGCGGTGCCTGACCGGTACCTGGCCGAGCCATCGCGCATGCCGGCGGCGCTGCAGCGGGAGGTTGGGTGCGTCCTTGGGCGCGACTATCCGGAGCCGATTGTGGACCACTCGGTGGCGCGGTCGGAAACGCTTGCGCGATTTCGTAGGGTCGGTTAGATCGGCCATAGCTAAGGCATTCGCGCAATCAGCCGAGGTCGGCCGGAAGGACCAGGCCCCAGCCCGGACATTGATCGCGCGGCGCCACATCGCCCGAGCGGGAACGCGCCCGAGCAGTCGGACCCCGGGCGCCGCGTGCAGCGAGGGCGCCGCGCCGACGTCGTCCGTTCGATGGCGGAGCGAGCAGGCGCGAAGATCACCGAGGTCGAGGGCTCGCACGTAATCATGATCTCGCAGCCCCAGGCGGTGACCGAAGTGATCTTGGAGGCGCTCGCCGCGGTCGAGACCTCGGTAGCAGACAGATCCTGAATGTGGTATCCCGCGCGCGCACGTGAATCGTGGTGCGGACCTGCCGTGAAATCAGAGGTACGGACCTGCTGTGAAGTCAGAGCCGTTTCTCGGCCAGCTCTCGCGGGCAACCCGTGGCGCCGGCTCCGCGAGCCTCGCGACGGTCCTCATCGCCCTCGCCGCCAACCTGCTCGTCGCCGTCGCGAAGTCGGTTGCAGCGCTGGTGACCGGGTCAGCGTCGATGCTGGCTGAGGCGGCGCACTCCTGGGCGGATACAGGCAACGAGGTATTTCTGCTCATCGCGTTCCGTCGGTCGCGCCGCCCGCCCGACCGCGCGCATCCGCTCGGCCACGGCCGGGAGGCCTATGTGTGGTCGCTGGTTGCAGCACTTGGCTTGTTCGTGGCGGGCGCCGCCGTCTCGGTGACGCACGGGGTGCAGGAACTCTTGCGTCCCGCGCCGGCCAGCGACTTCGTCGTGGGCTATGTCGTGCTGGCGGTCTCCTTCGTGCTCGAGGGAATCTCGTTCTTGCGCTCGGTCCGGCAAGCTCGGCCCGCGGCTGACTTGATGGAGCGGGACCTGATCGGCGCGGTCATGGCCACGAGCGACCCGACGCTTCGGGCCGTGTTCGCCGAGGACGGGGCCGCGCTCATCGGCCTGGCGATCGCAGCCGTTGGACTGGGAGCCCACGAGCTGACGGGCTCCTCGACCCCCGATGCCGTCGGATCCATTCTCGTCGGCGTCCTGCTGGCGGTGGTCGCGACGGTTCTGATCGACCGGAATCGCGAGTTCCTGATCGGGGAAGAGGCCGATCCCCGGGTCCGCGCCGCCGCGATCCGGGCGCTGCTCGCCGAGCCGGACGTCGCTCGCGTGACCTACCTGCGCCTCGAGTTCGTCGGCCCGCGCGTCGTTTCTGTCATCGGCGACGTCGACCTGACCGGTGACGAGACGGAGTCGAACGTAGCCGTCCGGCTCCGCGCGCTGGAAGCGAAGATCGACGCGTCTCCTGCGGTGGCCGGCACCGTGCTCAGCCTGTCTGCGCCGGACGAGCCATCGCTGACCGAATGAACGGCCGCGCCCGTGCTCACCTCGGCCTTCGCCTCCACGTCGTCGCCCGAAAGGAAGATCACCCGCTGTCCGCCGGCGTCGTGCGGGTTCGATCCGAGCACCGCGGCGCCGAGCGTGTTCGCAGCTTTCACGACGCGCGCACCGGCAACGAGGTCCGCCACACCTCGCTCGAAGTCCTCCCCTTGAGATCGTTGGGATCGAAGTCGTTTGTCACGTCGATCACGATCCGACCATTCATTCGAGACCCTGGACGGCCTGCGGGACGTTGTGCCACGGGACGGCGATAACCACGATGCTGGCAGCGGATGTAGGAAGACGTGCCCCCCAAGCGCGTGCGAGAGGAGCAGACAACCATGAGCGACCACACGCCATACATCGACTTCAAGAACCTGCCGGCGCCGAGCGAGGGCTTCCTCGTCACGCACTTCATCACCGTACGAAGCGTCGCTCGGTCCCGTGCGTTCTACTCCGAGGTCCTCGGCGGCCAGGTGGTGCTGGAGGAGAACCCGTGCATGGTCAAGCTCTCGAATTCGTGGGTGATCATGAACCCGGGCGGTCCACCCACCCCCGACAAACCGGACATCTCGGTCGTCGACTACGAGCCCGGAAACACGGTGTCGACCTTCATGAACCTGCGAGTCGCCGACATCCAGGCGTGCTACGAGCAGTGGAGCTCGAAGGGGGCGGAGTTCGTGACGCCGCCGATCGATCGCGGCGCCGAGATCCGCTGCTACATGCGGGACCCCGACGGATACATGGTCGAAGTCGGGCAGTCCACCGGACTGCTCGAAGGAGAGCTTGCCAAGAAGAGGCCCGAAGACCTCCCGGGCTGAGGGGCCCGCCGCCATCCGCTCGCTGTTCGTGGCTGTTGCTTGCGCGGTCGGCGAAACGAGTGCGCGGTGCACGACACGCCGAGCCCCGCACGCTCGCGTGCCGCAATATGCTCGGCAAGAGATGGCTCGTCACACTGTCGGTCCGCGCCGCACCGACTCGCTTCGGGCATACGTGCGCGCGACGCGGATCATCGGCGGCCTCAGTGTGCTCGTCCTATTCGGGGCGATCGCCTTGGACCTCGCCAACGACAGGTTCTGGTCGCGTCACACGCTCTTCACCGGTCTCGTCGCGAGCTTGATAGTCGTCGCGGTGACCGTCGCGGCCCTCAACGAAGTGCTCGAGCGCCGGCAGCGCGAGCGCTGGTCGGTACTCGCGCAGTACGCACTGCTCGACTTCGTCCGCACGGCTCGCCTCGTGTGGAGCGGTCTGCTCGAGCTCGCCGGCCTCGTTCCGGATGGCGAGCTCGGGGACGAGGCGCTCGCAGCCGGCTCCGAGGCGGTGCGCGACACTCCGCGTCTCGCCGCGGCGATGGACGAAATGCTCGCTAGCGCTGACGAACGCGAACAGCTCCACCGGCTGATCGCAGAGCTGCTCGGTCATGGCCAGGAGGTGCTCGGACGGTGGGCCGACGTGATGGTGAACTCGGCAACATACGCGGAGATCGTTGATCGCCACGTCGAGCTCTACAGTCGTCTGTACTGGTGGGGCAGCGTACTCGACGAGTCGGAGCCGCTTCAGGAGCACCTGAGCCGGCCGAGGCTGAGCCGTGTCAGCCCCGCAACTCAGGCCTCGGGCCCGGTCGAGGACGAGTGGCTGCGTGACAATCTCGTCGCCATCGCGCAGCTCGCTGAGTCGCTCGATCGAGTCTCGTTCGAACTCGCGATGCGGATCGTCCCGCTCGACTGGTGGACCGCGCAGCTGCCTGACCGACCGTCGACGATTGAAGATCTGCGGAGCTAGGGCCGTCTCATCGTGATTGGGTCACCGGGGGCTTCCAGCATGTCGGTGGCGCGGTGACGGCCTGAGACTTCAGTCGGTGGAGCGCGCGGCGAGGTGGGTGTGGACGAGCTGTATCGCCCAGGCTCCCTCGCCGACGGCGGTGGCGCAGCGTTTGGTTGAGCCCGAGCGGACGTCGCCGGCTGCGAACACACCCGGGACGGTGGTGCCCAGCAGGTTTGCGGCGCCGGCGCTGGCGCCGGTGAGAATGAAGCCGTGGTCGTCGCGCGCGACCGCGTCATCGAGCCATTCTGTGCACGGCACGGCACCGAGGAACAGGAACAGGAACGAGAACCGCAGGCGCTCGCCGCTCTTGAGCGTCACCGCCTCGAGCTGACCATCCGCACCGTGGAGCGCGCCGATCTCGCTGCGGTCGCGCACCGCCACTCCGTAGCGCTCGAGCTCGCGTATCAGGTAGTCGGACATCGTCTCCTGCAGGTCGGCCCGCCGGTGCAGGAGCGTGACTAGCGCGCCGCCCCGAGCGAGCCACACGGCGGCCTGGCCGGCCGAGTTCCCTCCGCCGACGACGGCCACGCGCTCGGCCCCGCAGAGCTGCGCCTCGGGCGGGCCGGCGGCGTAGAAGACGCTGATGCCCTCGTACTCGTCGAGGTGATCGACAGGCAGGCGCCGGTACTGCGCGCCGGTGGCGATCAGGACCGCTCCGGCAGCGACTTCGCGATCCTCCTCCAGTTGCACGATGTGGCGGCGATTGCCGGGTTGGAGCGCGACCGCACGATATGGCGTGGCCAGGCGCGCGTTGAACTTGCGCGCCTGGGTGACGGCGCGGCTGGTGAGCTCGTTGCCGGTGATCCCCGCCGGGAAGCCGAGGTAATTCTCGATCCTCCGCGACGCACCGGCCTGCCCGCCTAGTCCAGTGCTCTCGACGACGAGCGTGTCCAGGCCTTCGGACGCTCCGTACACAGCGGCGCCGAGGCCGGCCGGACCGGCGCCGACCACGAGCAGATCGACCTGCTCGCGTGGCGCGAGCTCGCGGCCAATCCCGAGCGCGCGAGAAAGCTGGCCCGGCGAGGGGCCTTGGAGCTCGGCGCCGCCGGGCAGCCTGACCAGTGGCAGGCTCGCCTCATCGAGGCCCGCCACCAGACCGGCCGCAGCTCGATCGTCCGCGCGCTCGGGGTCGCGCCACGTGAACGGCAGGCGGTTGGCGCGCGCGAACTCGATCATCCGCCTCGTGGCATTCGACGAATGCGGCCCCACGATCTCGAGACCGATCCCCTGGACACGCTGCAGCCCCTCGCGCCTGGCGATGAACGCAGACAACACGACGTCGCCGAGCGGGCCGTCCTCGTACAACAGCGAGCGCATCACGTCGCGGTCGACCGCGATGTAACGAAGAGGCTGCGTGACGACCGCCGTGACGAACACCGTCTGTCCCGAGAGCATGTTCAGCTCCCCGAGAAAACCTGAAGGTCCGTGACGAACGATCTCGTTGCCCGCCGCGTCGAGGATCGCAACCTCGCCCTCGAGGATCGCGATAAACGGATAACTCCGATCGCCGACGCCATACAGCACGTCGCCTACCTCTGCCTTCCGCTCCTCACCCAGCCCAGCGAGAGTGGCCAGCTGCGACGCGGACAACGTCGGGCTCGGCGGGGCGTCGATCGGGCTCTCGGTCGGCGGCTTCATCGTGCAAATGGAGCGTAGCCAGGCGCGAGCGCCGGCTGGGCAACGCGGACCTCATCTCGCGCGCTGGTCTCTCGAGACAAGTTCTGCGCTTAGCAGCGCGTGCTCTCTCGAGCGGCGCAAGCTCGACAACTGAGAGTGCGCCCGGGGAGACTCGAAGTCCCACCCGGGATCCCCCCGGACAAGGCCCTCAACCTTGTATGGGGTATCTCCCTGGTGCGACGGCCAGGTCAGCCCAGGTGGCGACTGCAGTCACGCTTTCCGTCTTAGAAGAAGACCACCTCACGCCGTCGGCCGCGTTTTCCGGTCGCCGAACTGGGCACCCCCAAGGGACCGCCGAATCTTTGGACCCGTTACGAAGGAGCACCTCCGATGTTTACGCGCGCTATTTCAACGGCCGAGAGCGCTATGTCGTCCGCGGCGAGACTAATGCTGGCGCCTGCGAGGCTGACGGGGCGTGTGGCCGGGTCGGTGGTGCGTGAGCTGCGCGGCGGGAGGGCGGACAGGCGACGGGCGCAGACATCCGCTCGCGGTTCAACCTCCCGTAGCCGCGCGAGGGCACAATCCCGGCGAGCGCCTCAACGCACCCGCGCGAGGGGCCAGGCGAAGCGCACGAGCACGGGCGCTCGAGCAAAGGCGCAGCCCAAGCGCGCAACCACCCGCGCCAGGGCAAAGCCGCAGCCAAAGCGCCAGCCTCAACGCAAACCGCTTGACGACGCGGCGATCGCGCAGAAGGTCGAGGCGACCATCTTCCAGGGCAGTGGCGTTGACGGTCGCGACATCGACGTCGAAGTCACCGACGGCACGGTCTCGCTGCGCGGGGAAGTCAGCAGCCGGGAGCTGGGTCGAGAACTCGAAGCGCGCGCGACGGGGGTATCCGAGGTGCGCAGCGTGCAGAACCAACTGCGCGTTCGCGAGACCCCATCTCCGGAGCACGTTGACTTGGCCAACCGCCAGCAGGAGGCGACGCCCCCGGCCGGGGTCCGCGCATATCCCGAGCGCACGCCAGCCCCGGCCAATGTCGAGGAGCGCAGGCCAGCGCCCGCTGTCCGCACGAGCGTGCCGGCAAAACCCGACGAACAGCACGCATCTGCACCCCTCCCAGATGCCGCCGGGACGCGCTCCGGCTCGGAAACTGACTCGCCAGCCGAGCGGGCCAAGCCGGAAGAGGTCGAGGCGGACAACGATCGCACGGGCCGGCCAAACGAGCCAAGCGGCTAGTCCTGGACTGCGAGTTCGACGAGCGCCAAACGCCGCCATCATTGGCGTTCACCGCCCCGTGGCGCCCGGCCCAAGTGACGTAACAACGGCCGACGGGCGGCTACGGCTGATCAATGGTCTCTCGCAGAGCCGATCGGCGGCTGAGCCGGAGCTGGCACCACAGATTGCCGCCGGAACGCCGGTGGGGGAGTACGGTGCCTTCATCCCGACGCTGGAGGAATGGAGCGTCTTCTGCGATGACCGCACATGGGCTGACCCGCCGTGACTTGGTGCGTGGAGGAGCGATCGGGGCGGCGGCTGCGCTCGCGGGCGTCGGGCTCCATCTGGCCCTCCGCGGTGCGGGATCGCCGGCACCTGTTTCCCCGCCCCTCGAGCTGATCGGCGTAGATGCACGCGGTACCGGCTTCGCAGGCACGGTGTCCGGGCAGCAGTTCACGGCGTGGGGCTTCAACTGGGGCGGACCGGGCGAGTACCGCGACCTCGGCGTCGTGCGCAAGCGCTTCTCCGAGATGCGTGCGCTCGGCGCCAACACGGTCCGCATCCACCAGCAGTTCGCCGACCTGACGGAGTCGCCCACCGAAGCGAACGAGCATGAGCTGGCCCGACTCGCGAGTATCGTCGAGATCGCCGAGCAAGAGGGGCTGTACCTCGACATCTCCGGCAACGAGGTGTGGCTGCCGGCGAGCGCTCCGGCCTGGTACGGACAGCTCGACGAGGCCTCTCGTTGGGACGCGCAGGCCACTTACTGGTCGGCTGTGGCGCGTGTGTGCGCGGGCAGCCCCGCAGTCTTCTGTTACGACCTCCTGAGCGAGCCGCTCGTGGGCAACGGGGTGCCTAACGGAGACTGGTACACCGGCAAGCTCGGTGACTTCTACTTCGGCCAGCGCATATCGCTTGAGTTGGCGGGCCGGCGCCCCGACGACGTTGCGAGAGCGTGGGTCGAGCACCTGACGGCCGCGATCCGCGCTGAGGACAAACGCCATCTGATCACCGTGGGGCTGCTTCCGGACATGCACATGAGCCGGTTCGACGCGGACGCCGTCGCGCCGCTGCTGGACTTCCTCGCGGTGCACGTCTACCCGCAGACCGGGCGGGCAGCCGAGTCGGTCGCGCTGGTGGAGCGGCTGGCGGCGCTGGGCAAGCCCGTGCTCATCGAGGAGACCTACCTGCTCGCGGGCGACGTGCCCACGCTCGAACGCTTCGTCGTCGGTACGCGGCCGTACGCCGCCGGATGGCTCGGGTTCTACTTCCCCGGCCCGCCGGGGGGACCGCGCAGCATCCAGGCGGCGCTGGCCCAGGAATGGCTACGGCTATTTCAGAGCTACACGCCTACCCGCCGGCGGCAGTCGGACCGCTGACGGACCTCCGCTTCCGGGTCACCGGCGACGCGCGAGGGGATTAGTGGACGTCCTCGTGACCGGAGCAACGGGCTACGTCGGCTCGCACGCGATCGCGGCGCTCCGCGGCGCCGGGCACCGGATCCGCGTTCTGGCGAGGTCTCCGGACAGGCTGCCGGACGCGCTCGCACCGCTTGGCGTCGACCAGGTCGAGACCGTGACCGGCGACGTGACGGATCCCGCGGTCGTCGAGGGCGCACTCGAGGGAGCCGACGCCGTGCTGCACGCCGCCTCGGTGTTCTCCATGGATGCCCGCAAGGCGGACGAGATGCGGTCCGTGAACGTCCGCGGCGCCGACATCGTGCTGGGTGCCGCGCACCGCCTCGGCCTCGACCCGATCGTCTACGTGTCA